>CAIYYI010000102.1 GCA_903930345.1 uncultured Verrucomicrobiota bacterium | reverse complement strand
GTTCCATGACTTGAATGCGGGCGATTTGATCCAGAATGTCGGCGGGATTGGTGGATTTCATATATGTACCTATGTGCATAGGTACAAACCGCGCAAAATTCAAGCCCTTTCTGTCAAACCTCAGATTTTTGTCCTGCACCCTCCTCTTTTTCAGCACCCCGGATGTCCCAGTTGCTGTCGTTTGCGCCACAATTCCTTCGGCTTGAAGATCCCCGCCGGCGTGATGATCCCTGAGATCAGATCCGCTGGTGTCACGTCAAAGCCGGGATTGCGCGCTCCGCTCGTCGGATTGGCGATTCGCACGTAGGCCCGTTTGCCCGCTTGGGCCGTTTTCCGCGTCGGGTCTGCCAGAATGCCCCAGGCCCCCAACACCTCGGACTCCTCCCGTTCCTCGATCGGGATGTCAAAGCCGGATTTAAGATTCCAATCAATGGTGGAGAGGGGGATTGCTACGTAGAACGGTATCTTGTGCCGGTGGGCCAGCACCGCCTTGGTGTAGGTGCCGATCTTGTTGGCGATGTCCCCCGTGCGCCCCAGCACCCGGTCGCTGCCAACAATCACCAGATCGATTTCACCCCGCTGCATCAGGTGTCCGGCGGCGTTATCGGCAATGACCTGGTGCGACACCCCCTGCTGGGCCAGTTCCCATGCCGTGAGGCTGGCACCCTGGCAGCGCGGCCGGGTTTCATCGGTGAACACATGGAATTTGCGGCCTTGCGCCTGGGCGGTGTAGATCGGGGCAGTGGCGGTGCCAATATCCACACAGGCCAGCCACCCGGCGTTACAGTGTGTCAGCACCCGTGTCCCGTTCCGGATGAGTTTGGCGCCATGGCGGCCGATGGCCTCACAGTGCGCCACGCTTTCCAAAGCAAATTGCTCCGCCGCCGCCAGTGCGAGCGCCTGCTGCTCCAGCACCGTTTCGCCCGGGCTCATGCCCGCCAGCACCTGGTCCATGGCGTTCACCGGGTCCACTGCCGTGGGTCGGGCATCCTTCAGCGTCTGGTACACGGTCACCAAGTGGCGTTTGAACTTTTCCAACCCCTGGCTGCGGAAGGCCCGTGCCCCTTGCGCCAGCCCATAGGCCGCAGTCGCCGCGATGGCGGGTGCTCCCCGCACGATCATGGTCTGGATGGCCCGGGCGGTGGCCTTAAAATCGGGGGTGTGCACCAGTTCGAACCGGTGTGGCAGCAGGCGCTGTTCGATCAGACAGACCGCGTTGTTCTGGCTGTCGAAGGTGACTGTGCGATAATGGCCTGGGCGTTTGGCGACGTTGACTTTCATAGGGGGGGGGATTACTTGCTGCCGCGCAGGCGGCGGACTTTGGACTGGATATTTTCGTAGAGCGGGTGGGAGCGGAAATTGGCGAGATCCGGATCGCGGGAGAGCCACTTGAAATCGGTATAGCCCAAGTCGAGGGCGCGGTTCAGGCTCAGGTGGGCCTCCTCGAAACGCTTGGTTAGGGCGTAGCTGCAGGCCAGGTTGTATTGCACCAAGGCATTATCTGGCTGCAATTGGGCCAGTTTTTGGTCCACATCCAATCCCTCGGCGTAGCGGCCCCGTTTGGTCAGGTCGTCGCCCAGGAGTTGGAGGGCATCGACGTACTCAGGGTCGCGGCGAAGCAAACCACTCAGGAACCCGATTTCGAGGTCCAGGTCGCTGTTCTCACGATCAGTCTTCTTTGTGTTGGGTTTACCCGGTTTCGGCATAAACGAGTCGTGATCATGTCAAAGTCGGCGAGCGTGTCAACCAAGGTGATGGCTGAGGTTTGAGGAAAAGAATTTCCAGGAGGGGGAATTGATTTCCGATGGTGCCTTTTCGCTTTTGTTCCCCTTCAAACTGGCGTACGCTATCGCAGGAATGAGCAACCTGTTGCTGTTCTCTTGGTTCGGCATACTCCTATGCGCGGCTGCCAGCTTCTTTTTTGCGCTGGCGGAGACGGCATTGTTTGCCTTGGGCCAATGGCAGGCGCGGGAAATGGCCCAACGGCATGAGGGGGCCGGGCAGGGATTGGCCCGGTTGCTGGAGCAACCCCAGGACCTGCTGGCGACCATCGTGCTGGGCAACACTCTGGCTAACGGCATCATGGTGGCCATTGTCCTGGATTCTGTGCCCCAAGGCGATCCCGGTCTGTGGTGGCGCCTGCTGGCCTTGCTGGTTTTGATCCTGTTCGGATGTGAGGTCGCACCCAAAGCGCTGGCCGTGCGAGACCCCAAACGGATGGCCGCATTGGCAGCGCTCTTCATCACCGGCCTCATGCGCCTCATGCGCCCGGTGCAGCGTTCTTTCCAATGGATCAACACCCAACTCATCAGACTGATCACCCCGAAAAATCTGGTGCCCCTGAACACCCTGTCCGACGGGGAGTATCAGGAACTGCTGGAAATGGCTTTTCAACAGGGCACGCTGGCCCAATCGGAAAAGGAGATCATTCTGCAGATCATCAGCCTGGATCGCCGGACCGCGCGGGATGTGATGCGTCCCCGCTCGCAGGTGGCCTTCATTTCCGACGAGGCTTCTGTGGCGGAAATGCTGGAGACTGCCCGCAAACACCGGCACCGTCGGCTGCTGATGTACGATGAGACACCGGACACCATTGTGGGGGTGCTCAACGCCCGCGCCTTGCTGCTCAACCCGGAGGTGGACATCTCGGAGGTCATTGAGTTCCCCTCCTTTGTGCCCGCCACCATGGGGCTGTTGCCATTGCTGAAAGCCTTGCAACGGCAGCAGCGGGGATTGGCGGTGGTTTTGGATGAGTTTGGCGGTCTGGCTGGCGTGGTCACCATGGCGGATATCCTTCAGGAAATCGTCGGTTCCATGGTGCGCGAGGGGGAGCCGGAGGGATTTGTGATGGCCAAGCTGGCGGAGGGGCGGTGGCGTGTGAGTGGCACGATGCGTTTGGAGGATTTTCGACGGGAATATCCGGAATTGGGGGAGGTGCCTGAAGTGGACACCCTGGGCGGTCTGGCCCTGTTGCAGTTGGAGGTGGTGCCTCCGCCGGGAACCAGTTTTGTGTGGCGTGGTCTGCGGATGACGGTCACGGTGGCTGATGACCGCCGCGTGCGGGAGTTGCTGGTGGAGAAAATCTCCGCCGCCAAGACGAAAGGCACCACATGAGCCCGGGTCTGGTCGTCATCCTCATTGTATGCCTGGGGGTCTCCTTCATGATGTCCGGCATGGAGGCCGGAGTGTTTGCGCTGAACCGGCTGCGTGTCCGCCAGATGCGGCGTGCAGGGGA
Source organism: uncultured Verrucomicrobiota bacterium (assembly GCA_903930345.1). Lineage (GTDB taxonomy): Bacteria > Verrucomicrobiota > Verrucomicrobiia > Limisphaerales > CAIYYI01 > CAIYYI01. The sequence continues at coordinate 3,963 of CAIYYI010000102.1, read as the reverse complement.
TCGTCGTGCGCAATTGCTGGTCCGCTACTTTGACCAGCCTGAAGGGTTCCTTTGGACCATCCTGGTGGGCAATACCGTGGCCAACTTTGCCGCCGCCGCCCTGATGCTCTACCAGGTCCATCTCTGGCTGGGGGACCGGCCCGCCTTCTACCTGCCCGCGCTGATCGTGGCGTTTCTCGGTTTTTACGCTTTTTGCGATTTGCTGCCCAAGCTTCTGTTTCGCAAATTCCCCACCCGTCTCTGCCTGAACCTGGCCGCACCCTTCCTGTTGTTCCATGTCTGGCTGCGACCGCTGGTGGTCATCGCCACCACCGTGGCGGAAGGTTTGTTGCGCTGGACCGGGGGGCAGGCATACACCGGCAAACTGTTCGGCAACCGTGAGGAGTTGAGACTGCTCATGCAGCAGACCAATTCGGATCTGACATCCGATGAGCGTCAGATGATCCAGCGGGTCCTTGATTTGCAAAATGTGCCGGTCCGTCAAATCATGGTGCCCATTGAAAAGGCGGTCACAGTCACCGACCAGACGCCAATGGGGGAGGTGCTTAAGCTTTGGCGGGAACGCGCCATCTCCCGCCTGCCGGTCTGGCGCGAAGAGGCCGGGCGTCGTTCGGTGATCGGTTTGGTGAGCCTCAAGACGGTGCTCTACCACTCGGCCATTGACCCGGCCCGGCCGGTGGCTGAGTTTGTCCGTCCAGCCCTGTACCTGGATGCCGGGCTGCGGCTCGAAAACGCGATGCAGCGGTTGCAGCGGTCCGGCCAGCGCCTGGCCATCGTGCTGTCCAGTGAAGGTCGGGAGGTGGGGGTTATCAGCTTGCAGGATATCTTGCGCTTCATGTTCGGGGAGGTGACGCTGTGAGCGACGGTTCCTCCATGGGTACGGTCGCGCTTAAGCTACTGGCGGTGGGTGTGCTGGTGTTCCTGAACGGATTTTTTGTTGCCGCTGAATTCGCCCTGGTCAAAGTGCGGGACACCCAGCTCAACTCCCTGATCCGGGGCGGGAATCGGCGTGCCCGCGTGGTTCGCCGGGTGATTCACCGGCTGGACTCCTCGTTGAGCGCCTGCCAGCTAGGCATCACTCTGGCAAGCTTGGCGTTGGGTTGGATCGGGGAACCGGTGTTCATGGCGCTTCTGCAGCCGGTTCTCGACCTGGCGGGGATCAGCACACCCGAAGTCAGGGAAACTGTTGCCGTGATTGTCGGTTTTGCCACCATCACGTTTTTGCATATTACTGCTGGAGAGCAGGCCCCCAAGTGGATGGCCATCCAGAAGCCGCTGCCCACCGCCTTGTGGGTGGCCTGGCCGCTCCACTTCTTTCATCAGGTTTCATACCCGTTCATATGGGTGCTTAATCGCAGCAGCCAATGGATGCTCAGGGCTGTCGGCCTGGAGCAGAGTGGTGAGGAGGGAACGGTTCATTCAGAGGAAGAGCTGCGCCTGCTGTTTGCCACCAGTCAACGTCATTCCCACCGCACTTCCCTCGGCCGTAACATCGTCCTCAGCGCCCTTGATTTGCGTCACCGGGTGGTGCGCGAGGTCATGCGGCCGCGTCAGGAAATCTCTGCCTTCCACACTAACATGCTCCTGCCCGAATGCCGGGACATTGCCGAAAAATCCCGTTATTCGCGTTTTCCGCTGTGTGAGAATGGTGATCTGGACCGCATATTGGGGGTGGTGCATATCAAGGATCTCTATGGGTTGCGTGCCAGTCTGGTCACCGGTCGGGACTTGGTGCCAGTTGCCCGAAAGCTGATTTACTTGCCGCCCACCGCTCGTCTGGAAACCCTCTTGCAGTTGTTTCTCGACCGCAAACTTCACATGGCAGTGGTGGTGGACGAATACGGTGGGACGCTGGGCATTGTCACTCTGGAAAATATCCTTGAGGAATTGGTGGGCCAGATTCAGGACGAGTTTGACCAGGAAAAACCGCTGGTGACATCCGTGGAAGAACATATTTGGGACGTCTCCGGCGCTCTGCCGCTGCATGACTTGCAGGATTTGGTGGGAACCGTTCCCACGGTAGTGGATGTGACCACCGTCAGTGGCTGGTTGACCCAACGTTTGGGCGGTTTTCCCAAACCCGGGGACGCGGTGGCATTTGGTGATGCTGAGTTCCGGGTGGAGGAAATGGAAGGTTTGCGGGTAGCGAAAGTGCGGGTGACCCGCTTGGGATCGCCACCAGGATCTGGGGATCGTCCCTCCCCACAACACTAAGCCGTCTGAATCGCCCATGGCTCAATCAGTAAAACTGTTTAATCGTGGAAAAATAATGACATGTTATTCTACAGGGGAAGCGCTGGAAGATGGTTGGATCACGCCAGGTCAGAATTGCCTGTCACACAGGCTTGATTTTGTGTTCGAGATGATCCAGAATGACAAATATTGTTGCTCATGAATTGGAAAAACATATGGTCCTGGCTGATTTGTGGATGCTTGGCAGGGCTGCCGCTTTGTCTGGGTGCTGCACCGCAAAACGACAACTTTGCCAACCGCATCGACCTGCCCCGCACCACGTCAGTCACCACCACCGGTTCCAATGTGGGTGCAACGTTGGAGAACAAAGAAACACAGTGGCTGATCAACCCTGTTGGAAAATCGGTGTGGTGGAGCTGGCAACCCCCGACCAACGGCGTCTATATTATTACCACTGATGGCAGTGATTTTGATACCGTGATCGCCCTGTTCACCGGCAGTTCGGTGGGGACGATGACCAAAGTGGTGGAGGATGATAACGGAGTGGATGGCACCTTTTATTCCCTGCCCGGAAGTTTGGTGGCCAGGCAACTTTATAGCAACACCATCTACCGCATTGGGGTGTTTGGTGCCGGAGCCGGGGCTGTGGCGGCAGAGGGTAATATTGTGCTGAAAATCCTTTTAAGTAACGACATGTTTACCAACCGTACGGCGCTTTCCGGTTCTAAAGTGCAGATCGAGGGATATAACAGCCTGGCTACGGCAGAGTCGTGGGAGCCGAATACGGGGACAAAGTTTCCCGACACTGCCGGAACCACTCTCAATTCAGTCTGGTACCAATGGACTGCTCCTACAAAAGGCAATGTTCTGCTGGGCACCCTTGGCAGTTCGTTTGACACCATTCTTTATGTTTACACCAACAACACAATGCCGCCCACACTGACCAGTGCGGCCATGAAGTTCGCAAATACGGCCGTCGTGACCGCTTCTTACGACGACAACAGTGGCACTCCGGCCTCGGCTGGTGGTGGCAGTTTGGTAGCGTTTCCAGTTGCGAGCAACCAAGTCTATTACATTCAGATTGACGGCACCTCGCTGGGTGACAAGCATCTGACTGGCCGTTTGTTACTCAACATTCAACCTGACAATAACGCTTACTCAAACCGCACGATTCTGGCGGGCACCCATGCCTCATCAGAGGCGCCAAATGGACGTGCCTCTTACGAGGGGATAGAGAATAATTATCTCAAAACCGTGCCCGATTTGCTGCCGAATGACAAAACATTGTGGTGGGAATGGGTGGCTCCAACGAATGGAGTGGTGACCATTGATACGCAGGGTAGCAAAAGTGGGAATAGCGACCTTGACGCCATTCTGGCTATTTTTTCCTGCAGTTTCAGCCACCTCAATTCCGGGACTGATCTGCAATTGCTGGGTTATAATACGGACACCGTTGAGAGAAAGCATTACAGCATGGTCTCTCTGGGGGTTGTTCCTGGGCAAAGCCTTAAGATCCAAGTACAAGGACGGGCAACGAGTGTGCCTGACACATCGTATGGCCAGGTGAAATTAAACCTGGATTTCCGGAGTGGTCCTGCACACGATCTTTTTGTTGAACGCAAGGTATTGCCATCCGTGAGCAGCTTGGTGGATGCTGTTGACAATGTTAACGCCACGTTCGAACGTGCTGAGACTAATCGCATGGTTTTCACAAACCGAAGCGATCTTCGAGTGACTATTGGCAAATCAATTTGGTGGTCATGGGTTGCG
>CAIYYI010000101.1 GCA_903930345.1 uncultured Verrucomicrobiota bacterium | reverse complement strand
GCTTTCGGCGCGCTATCTGGCTCATCAAGGAATGTCCTGGGATCTGATGGCGTGGAGTTTTGCCACCAAGCCGGAGCGCAAGCAAAAGACGGCGATCCAATTGCAACGCGAAGCTGCCGTGGTCGTGGCGCTGGGCGGCGGTTTCCAGGCTTACTTCAAGCAAAAACGGGACGGTTCCATTTATGACGAGCAGATGCCGGTAATGGCTGAAGTGGCGAAGTTTTGCCGGGAACGGCAAGCCCTCTGCCATCACGCCCAGCCCGTCCCGCAAATCGCCCTGCTGCTTTCGACCGCCGGCCATTACCACAAAATCGACGGTCTGTTTAACCGGGATCAGGGGAATGTTCATGGCGTGTTGCGCGCCTTGCTCGAAGGCCAGCAATCCGTCGAGGTTGTGGGTGAACACCAATTGACCGGCCGCCTTAAAGACTATCCACTGATTATTGTTCCGGAATGGGATTACCTTGAGCCAAAGTTCAAGCTCGACCTCACGGCCTATGTGAAATCCGGCGGCAAACTGCTGCTCATGGGTCCGAAAACCGCCGGACTGTTCCAAACCGAACTAGGCATCACGCTCGCAGGCGAACCCAAGCCAAACAATTCTCTTTACCTCGCTCAAGCCGGCGCCCTGGTGACGACGAAAGGGGAGGTGCAATTGGTGAAACTGGGACCGGGAGCTGCGCCATTTGGCAAACTGCATCAGACCAACAGCCTCTCTTCCGCCTCCCAGCCGGCGGCCTCCATCACAAAGTATGGGCTCGGCCAGATTGCCGCCACTTACTTTACCCTCGGCCGCGCCTATAGCGGCACACCAACCGATGAAGTGCGGAGTTTTTTAAACACCCTGGTCCGGGAGTTGTTTCCGGAACCGATGGTTGAGGTCAAGGGTTCCAGTGCGGTTGACGTATGCGTCGCCCGCAACCACGGACAGTTGCTGGTGAACCTGGTCAACGCCGGGGGGCCACATCGCACCCAATCTATCATTGAATCCATCTCGCCCATCGGCCCGCTGACCGTCACCATTCGGCAAACCACCAAACCCGCCAAGGTTACGCTCCAGCCCTCCGGCCAATCGCTGCCCTACGAATATAAAGCTGGCCAAGTCCAGCTCACGGTCCCGCAGGTTGCCATCCACGAAGTGGTGGTTATCGGCGGCAAGTGAGCTGGCGTCGAGTAGTCATGGGGAGTTGTTGATATGAAACGAATTGACAATTTCAACTTACCGCAACGCGACAAGTGAAACACATCCAATGTGCCAAAAAGCAAATTCCTATCAGTTGTTCCCATGATTTTGCGAAACTGCGTCTTTGCGTTACATTGCACAGCGGTTCCGTGACCAGCGTTGTCTTCAATTACTGCTTTTTTACCCTTTCATTTACCATTGCCAACGTGGGTTTGCCTGATTCATAATCACAACCGTAACGCACACCAAGACACCCGTAACAACGGACGAAAAGTCGTTCTAAATTACTGTTCGGCGTGAAGACATGGAGACGTCACTGCCACTTTGGGAATTGAGGAACGAGCGATGCCGGTGCTGTGCTGGGCAGGGAGAACTCGTGTTCTTCACCTGCCCCCAGTGCCGCGTCACGGTGCTGATCTGCCAGGAGATCGGCACGGTGTATGAGATCACGGCGAAGAAGGCCGGGAAAGAGATCGGGGACACGATGGGTTCGACCCGGTGTTTCACCTGTGGTGGGCCGCTCCATTCCGAATTTCCACCTTCAACAGCCGAGCAGGTTGTTGCCCTTGGATTCTCACATGGGGATTATCGATAGCATGACAGAGCCGAATCATGCACTGCACCGAACGCCGGGATCGCATCTCGGTTGGAATTCACGCGTCCCGTGGGCCGGGTCGCTGAGCTTGAGTCGTTTCCGCTCGACACCGATGCTACGATTACGCCATCTCTTTTGTGTTATGGGCTTACTTTCATTTTTCTTTGGCGGGTGTGGCAAGCAGCCAGCCGCACCAAGCGGCGCGACACCGCAGACGATGCCGCCCGGCGAGATTTCTTACAGCCAGTTGGACATCACCGAGAGGTTTGACGACCATCTGCACCTCAAGCCTGACGATTGGATTCAGACAGTTGCCCTGAACAAGTCAGCCCCCAATGGGAAGGGATTGCCACCGGTCAGCGCGAGTGCCGATGAGGTTTACAAGGCTGCGGACAGATTGTCACGGCTTCGAGAGTCCATCTCGATTCCAAGCGACGGAGTTTATTGTCCGGTCTGTCACATCGCGAACACTCAGCTTGCAAAGTTGCGCACGCCATGTCCGAAGTGCAGTAGACCATTGCTGAAGTTTGGCTGGGATTGATATGACGCGGCCGAACCCTGAAGGGTGTATTGCTGCGGATCCCGCGTAGCGGGACGAGCCAGCAAATACACCGCTAGTTGAACGAACCCGTCGGCTTAGATCGACGGAGAACAGAACTACCTGAGCCTATTTGCTCAAGAAGATGTGGTTTTTGGGGGAAATGGACGGACGTGGACACTGTGGACGGACATGGACTGCGCGCGTCGTGAAAAAGTCAGTCAGTCCGGCGTTCCTTCGGAATGGCTTAATGGTGTCATGTGAACCGGTTGAACTGGAAAACATGGCACGTCCGTTGAGAATCGAATAGCCGGTGCCTAAGAACCCTGCCTCACTCCAGGGTGGCTCGGACGATTTCGCCGCGGAGCTGGGCTTCGCCGGGCTCTTTCTCGAAGACGCCGTAGAAGAGGGAGGCGGAATCCAGCCAGAGGGTGAGGCGATGAAAATCCTCCGGGGACAGGGCGACCTGGTGGTGGCCTTTTTCGAGCAGGGCGGTGAGCTGGGAGGCGCGGGCGCCAAACTGGCCGGGCTCCGTGCGGTACCAGCGGGGATCGCTCCAGCCCTTGGCACCGTAACTGGTGAAAGCGTATTTAATCAGGCTGTTGTAGGAGACATACCAGCGGTTCTGGATCGGCTCGCGGCCCAGGTTGGGGGCCTTGGCCGGGTTCTCCCGGTGGCAGCCCACGCAGCTGCGATCCAGCACCGGCTGCACCAGGCGGGCGTAGCTGAACGGATAGGAGCCATCGACATCCGGCCGGGGCACGGAGGGGGCGCGGCGCAGGGCCAGCGGCAGGCTGTGCGGCGGGGCGGAGGCGCGGCTCTTCTGCTCGTGGCAGCCCTGGCAAACCAGCTTCTCCCCGTCGCGGACAGCCGTGCCGGAGCGCATCGACTGCACTGCCATGCCCCGCTCATCGACGAGCTGGAAAAACAGCTCGCGGTAGGCGGGCACCTTGAAGTAGGCGCTGCCATCGGCCTCGATGGGGACCGTGCCGAGCACCCAGCGGGCGGGCACGATGGAATCGGTCGCCTCGGCGATGCGCCGGCCGGTCTGGTGGGGGGCATCCCCGCCGGAGGGGACGCTGCACGGGAGGAGCTGGTAGATGCGGATTTCCTTTGCCTGCAGGTTGGTGGGCCACGGCCGGAGGGTGTCGTACACGTTCACCACGGCCATCGTCCCTTCGCCCAGAGAGCCGGGGGCGGCCGGGCGGGCAGAGGCGAGCGTGGGTGTGACGGCGGCCACGGGCGGGGCGGTGGGCCGGAGGGGCATGGGGCTGAGGCAGCCGATCTCCGGGTCGCGGTAGATCAGCTCCCGGTTGCCGAAGGCATCAATGAGATAGATCCCGTAGTCGCCCCGGTTGCCGGCGGTCTTGCCGGTCACCAGGGAGTCGTCATAGACGCAGAGGTGATAGTTCTCCCCCAGCGGCCAGGGGGTGCCGTAAACCTCCCGCCCGCCCTGGCTCTCCGGAAAGCCGACCTCCGGGGTGAGGCGGCGGACGGGGCCCATGCCGTCATCGTCCTCCACCCGGGGGTCGATGATCACCAGGGAACCGAACGCCTGCCCGTGGTGGGGGGCGGCGGTGGCGACGTACTTGGGTGAGCCGGGGATCGGCCGCACGTTCAGCTCCATATCGGCGCGGCTCGGGCGGGGTGCGAAGTTGCCGTGCAGGGCGCGCGGGTCGGTGCCGTCCAGGCGGGTGATCCACGGCACGTGGGCCACGCAGCCGTGGCGGTCCACGTAATCCCAGCGGGTCCAGACGATGCGCCCGTCATGGGTCACGGCGGGGTTCCACTCATTGCTGTCGTGGATGCTCAGGAGGTTGATGCCGGAGCCGTCCTCCGCCATGTCGTAGAGGTTGTAGAGCGGGCAGGCCCGGCCGCAGCGGAGGTAGCCGCCGCGCCGCTCGCTGATGAAGGCCAGGCGGCCGTTGGGGAGCCAGCAGGGATCAAACTCGTTCCAGGTTCCGTCGGTGAGCTGCCGGAGGCGGGTGCCATCCGTGTTGATCTTGAAAATGTGGTAGCAGCGGCCGGTGTCCCAGTGGCCACGGGAGGGGTCGGTGTGGAACACCTGCTCCCGGCTGCCGGTAGCCTCCACGTAGGCGAAGGCGATCTGTTTCCCATCGTAGGAGAGCGCGGGCGAAAGGAAGGAGCCCCCCCGGGTCTCATCCCCCTGCAGGCGGCGCACGCCGTCATAGGAGAGGCGGGCCTGGGCGCCGTTGCCCCCGACCAGGGCCTGGCCTGGAGGCGCCCGGACTCCACGCGAGCCCCGGCCAGGAGATCGCGCACGCTCGGCGCGGGGCCAAACGGATCGTGCAGCACGTACAGGCCGCCGCCCGGGCGGGCGGTGATCCCGTAGAACTGGTCGCACATGTGCTCGAAGATCGAGCGGTGTCGCTTGATGAACAGCAGCTGATTAAAATCGAGCAGCGGGTTGCTGAAGGCGATCTGGCGGCGCAGCTGGCAGGCCGCATCAAACAGGGCCCGGCGGGCGGCCAGACTGGCAACCGGGATAGTCGCGGAGGAGGCCTGCAGCCGGGCCAGGTTGGCCGCCAGCTTTTCCCGGCGTCCCGGCGTCCCGGACTGCTCCAGGTCGTTGAGCAGGGCCGCCGTGCGCCGCAGCACCACGTCGGCCGGATCGCGGTCCGCCGCCTGGATGAGCGCCTCCGGATGCTGCACCTCGGCGGCCAGCTTCTGCAGGACGGGCTTCTGCCGGAGGTCGTGCTGCAGGGACGCGAACTGGCGGTCCAGCTCGGCGGCCGGCTGCCCGGCCCCGGCGGTGCCCAGGGCCAGACACAGGCCGGCGAGCAGCAGCAACGGACGCGGAAGAATCCGCCAGGTTTTCATCATGGGTGGCATCGGCTACCATTTCTGCCCCAAACCGCCGTTCCGTCAAGGAACAAAGGTTCCCGCGACAGGAACAAAGGTTCCCGCGACAGGAACAAAGATTCCCGCCCCGGACGAAAAAGCGGTCCTTCCTATCGGGGGCCGAGGCTGGATACACGCTCTGGAGCACCCAGTCCAGCCGGAGATGGGAGCAAGGGTGGTTGATAGCCGGTTGATGGTTCTTGGTTGATGGTTGATGGCTGGTTGGGAAAAGTCGAAGACTGAAATTGACCCCATTGACCCCATTGACTGCGTGGACCGTATGGACTACGTGGGGCGGGCATGGCCGGATTTCCACTCGACAAGCGGGCCGGGGTGCCGGATAACGGGCGACATGAATCCCCTTGGTCTGTTACGGAACCCGGGCTGGTCGCTTTGGCTGGCCACCCTGTGCCTCACGCCCTCCGGTGCTTGGGTGAATGGCGCGGAAACCCTGGACCGTGGCGTGGTCGCGGTGGCGAAAGAGGGGGGCGGGGTGTTTGTCAGTTGGAGCAGCCTCACAACGGATCCCGTGGGGTTGAAGTTCGATGTCCTGCGCGCCGCACCCGGGGAAAACGGGTTCACGCGGGTCAACCCCCGGCCCCTCACGAACGGGTGCAACTTTGTGGATGCCACGGCGGGAACCAACGGCTGGCAATACCAGGTGCGGGCGGCCACGGACCAGGAGCCCGGCGCCACCGTGACGGCGGCGGCAACCCCGGGGTATTGGAGCCTCCGGCTCGCCACCCGCGCCCGGGCGCAAAAGGTCGGCCTGGCGGATTTCAATGGCGACGGCAAATTGGATTACCTAGTGAAACTGCCAGACTTTAACACGGACCCTTACCAGCAACCCGGCTACTGGAAAAAAAGCGAGGACACCTACAAGCTGGAAGCCTACGACCATGGCGGCCGCTTCCTCTGGCGCTACAACATGGGCTGGGCCATCGAGGAGGGGATCTGGTACTCGCCCATCGTGGTGTATGACCTGGACGGTGATGGCAAGGCGGAGGTCTTTTGCAAGGCGGGCGAGGGCGATCCCCGGGAAACCACCGGCCACGTGCGCAGCGGCCCCGAATACCTGGTGATGCTGGACGGGATTACGGGCCAGATCAAGAAACGGGTGCCCTGGCCCAGCCGGGACGGGCTTGAGGATTACAACTATTATTCCCGGAACCTGCTGGGCCTGGCCTATCTGGATGGCCTCCATCCCTCGCTGATCGTGGAGCGCGGCACATACAAACTCATCAAGGTGCAGGCGCTCGGCACCGACCTCACCCAACAATGGTACTGGGAAGCCTCCGGCGACCACCAAAAATATCGCGGCCAGGGCATGCACGGCATGCATGCGGCGGATGTGGACGAGGACGGACGGGACGAGGTGGTGCTGGGATCCGCCGTGCTGGATGACAATGGGAAGCCACTCTGGACCACCGTCCTGGGGCATCCGGACGGGTGTTACGTGGCGGATGTGGACCCGACCCGCCCGGGCTTGGAAATCTTTTACGGCATTGAACCGGGCGGCCCGAGCAACAAGGTCTGCCTGGTGGAGGCCAAAACCGGCAAGCTCCTCTGGGGCTGCCCCGAACGCACCGTGCATGTGCATGGCCAGGCCATGGTGGGCGACATCATCCCGGAGCACCCGGGCATGGAGTGCTACGCGGGGGAGGCCAAGGGCGGGAGCAATTATTGGTTGTACACGGCTTCCGGAGAGCGACTATCCAAGGAGAGCCTTGGGGAATTGGTGCCCAAGGCCCTGTTCTGGATGGACGGCCCCACCAAGGCTTACCTGATCAACAACCGCCTCCTCAAATACCCGAACCAACCGCTGGGCCGGGTGGAAGGCCGAATTGTGGGGATCGCCGATTGCCTGGGGGATTGGCGGGAGGAGATCATCACGGCACTGGAGGGCGAGGTGCGGATCTACACGACCACGACCCCCACGGCACGTCGCCGGGTCTGCCTGATGCAGGACCGTCTGTACCGAACGGATGTGGCCATGCAAACCATGGGCTACTTCTATCCGCCGCAACTCGGCCTGAACGGCTCGCCCGCACGGTGAGTGGTGGGCGGATATGGGCGAGACAGTCTCAGTGTCGGCTTGGGTAAAGATCTCCTGTCATCAAGAAATTCAAACTTCCACCGTCACGGCCGCCCGCTCGAAGTCGGCGGCGGCCATGAGGGGGCGGGGCTGCATCCCGGCCAGGGCGGCCACGAAACGATCCGGGATGATTTCCAGGCGGGTGTTGTGATAGGTGGCAATCTCGTTGAAATAGCCGCGGGCCAGGGCAATGCGTTGCTCGGTATCGGCCAGGTTTTTCTGGAGATCCAGGAAGGCGGGCTGGGATTTGAGTTCCGGGTAGCGTTCCGCCACCGCCAGGAGCAGCGGCCGGCAGCCCTGATAATCCGGCCCGGCCACCCCCGGCGGGGTGGCGGCCAGTTGGGCGCGCAAAGCGGCCAGCTCGGTCTGCAATTGGCGTTCGTGATCCCGCAGACTGGTGACCGTCCGCACCAGATTCGGGATGAGGTCGTGGCGGCGCTTGAGCTGGATATCGATCAGGGACCAGGCTTGGTTTACCCGCTGGCGCAGATCAATCATGCTGTTGAAGACCATCCACACCCAGCCGAGGGTGGCGGCCAGGCCATAGGCCAATCCCGCCAGCACACAGGGGATCGCCGCCATGGCCGGGGTGCGGCCAAAATCCCCCCGTTGGGCCGCGAACCCCCAGCCAGCCACGGCCAGGAGCAGACCCAAAATCAGCCACCCCCAGTAGCTCCATGAATACCCACGGCTGATCAGCTCCTCCGGCCGGGAGGAGATCAGGAACATGGGCGCCTTTTCGTCCGCCGCAATCTCCGCTGCGACCACATCCGCGCGTTCCCGCGCCTGGCCCAGGACGTAGAGTTGTGCCTGGATCGGGATGGCCTCCTCCACAAACCGGCGGCGATGATCCGAGTTGGAAACCGCGTGCGGCGGACCCTTGCCATAATAGAGCGGGTGGCCCCTGCCGACGGTTTCGGAGAAGACACTGGCGGGCTCAAGCTGCGCCCCGGCGGGGCGGATGAGCAGCGTGCCGCAGTCATCCCGCAGGTGGAAAGGAATCTGCTCCCCGCCCCGCGCGACATTCGTCCAGCCGCTTTCATGGCGGGTGCGGGTCTGCATTTTGCCCTTGCTGTCGGTATAAGTTTCAGTGACGGTGCGGGACCAATGCTCATCCACCGACCACGTGTAATGGACACAGGCGCAATTGGCCAGAAAGCTGGTGAGAGGTCGGACGGACTCGGCCCTGCCTTTGACTTCCACCAAGCCGATGAAGACCCCGGTGGTTTTGGAGGTCGGCAGATTATCCACCATGCGCTTGCGGCGGTTGGCGCGCAGCGCCCCCCACAGGCACAACAGCGCCAGCAGGCTGCCCACCCAGGGAATCCAGACCTCAGGTTGATCCATGCCGAAAAGCTACCGGGAGCGGCCCCGGATGAAAAGTCCCAAGATTTCGTCCGACAACTCCCCGCGAGCCGGCTGGATCCCCGTGTGATTATTCGCCGCCCTTCCTTCCCAGCTTGCGTTCCGCGTCCAAATCAAACGCGAAATAATCGCAGGTCAGCTCCTCCCCGGCCGCGATGTCACGCAAGGCCACGGTGACCTCCGGGGCCGCTCCGGGCGGCACCCCCGTGTTCGGGTCCGCCGCATGATTCATGAAACAGGCGTGATCGCCGCTCAGCACCAGATGTTGGTCGCCCCTCCGCACCCAGCCATAATGGCGTGCGTGCGCGCGGGCCGCCTCCGGCCAGTGCGCCCACTCCGCCGGGGCCAGGTCCCGGTCAAATCCCGCCACCAGCCGATAGATCGGCGTGCCCCGGGCCACCGGCTCCACCGCCATCAAACCGAGCCCCTCAATCGCACTGGGGGCCACGCGTGTGCGCACCAGCATCATCGTCGTATATCCGCGTTCACCGCTTTGCCCCCCCGGTCGGCCACACCCGATCCTCGCAGCGCCGTCTCCAGCACCTCCCGGTAAGCCCGGGCGGTCGCCGCCCAGGTGAACTGCTGCGCGTAAGCCCGAATGCGTTCGGGTTCCGTTGGCCCCCGCAGCACCGCCGCCAAGGCCGCCGTCAAACCGGCCGCGTCACCCGCCGGAGCCAGCCGCCCCAGATAGTCCTCCCTCATAATTTCAGGTATGCCTCCCACCCGGCAGGCCGCCACCGGTAGACCGGCCGCCAGCGCCTCCCAAATCACATTGGGCATCCCCTCATTGCGGCTGGGCACACAGAGCGCATCCGCCGCCCCCAGATGCCGCGCCACCGCCTGCTCCGGCTGGCGCCCGACAAAGACCACCTGCCCCGCCCAACCGCGCCGCCGCACCTCTGCCTCCAGCCCGCCCCGCAAAGGGCCATCCCCCACAAAAACAGCCCGCCATGGTCGACCGCCCAGCGCGGCCGACAACCCCGCACACGCCGCCAGCAACAGACCGGGGTTCTTCACCGGCAGCAGATTCCCCACAAAAAGCACGGTGGCCACCTCGGCCGGCCAGCCCAGTTCCCGGCGGGCCGCCGCCCGGTCCACCGGCCGGAACAGCCCCGTATCGACACCATTGTAAACCACCCGCAACCGCTCCCGGGAAACCCCTGCGGTCACCAACTGTTCGGCAAGGGCACCGCTGCAGGCAATCACCCCGCCCGCCCTCGCCAGGCTCTCGACAATGATTTTCCGCCGCACGGGCATGCCCAAGTACTGATGCACGTCCGTGCCGAGCGCCACCGCCACCCAAGGCCAGTGCGGCCGACCGGCCAAGCGCGCCACCGCGCACGCATCCGGGTACAGCCAAGACGTCAGCACGACGTCCCACGCAAATTCAGTCCGCACCCGCTGGAGCACCGGATCCAAGGCCCGCGCCATGAGCCGGTGGTTCCACCGCGAACCCACCCATGGCACATAAGGCACCCGGGGAAAGAGGGGTGCCAGGGCGGCATCCTCCGGACGCGCTTGGCGGGCCGCACCCGGCCTGGGCCAGGCCGTTGGCCGGGGGGACACCACCCGCACCTCCACCTCCTGCGCCAGATGCGCCGCCATCCGGGCGCTGTAAATGCCGCGCTGCGGTTCGGTCGCGTCGGGAAACAAGTTGGTGACCAGCAGCACCTTCACGCGAGGGCCTCCCGCTGGTACCGGCGATCGCGGTATTGGCCCGGGTCCCCGGAGCAGCCCTCCTCCGCCGCGCACACGATGTTGGCCAGCTCCCGCGCCGTGACATAATGCACCCGGCAATCCGGATGTTCCCGTCCAAACCCGGCCAGGAATTCATGGAACCGCCGCATCGGCTCGCCCAGGAGCATGGCGTTGTTGGGCGGGATGGCCCCGTGGGTGTGCAGCTTCACAAACACCCATTCCGGCCGTCCAGCCACATGGATACCCAGCCGCTGCCACACCTCAAACCGGGATGGCTGCGGCGGGTTGGCCGCCGTCAGGTCCCCACTCTCCAGGCGGGGCAACACGCCAAACTTCCGCCACGCCCAGTTAAACCCCAGCGGCCCCTGCACCAGCAGCAGCCCTGCCACCTGTCCCGGTTGACCTTCCCGCACCCTGGCCCGCACCCCGCCATCGTGCGCCCGCGGCTGCCCGGTGTCTTGGGCGTGATAGATTTGGTTCACCCGGCGGGATTGCGTGGGGCTGGGCATGGAGGGCATCGTGAAATCCGCGTAGCAGCCCGTCTCCTGCAGCACCGCCAGTTCGTGGTTCACCCCGCAGTGCCGCCCGGTCGGGTGGGAGTTGGCCAGCGCCCAGTCCCCGTGTACAAATCCGTAGCGCACCCTCCCCGAGCCATCCCGTGAGAGCAGGCCATGCCGCCGCAGATCCGCCTTGCCCCGCTCCAGTTTCTCGCGCAGGGATGCCTCGGTGTCGCCGTCGTGGTGCAGGTGTATTTCCACCTCTGCGCCGGTCTCCCGGCACAGGCCTGCCAACCGGTCCAGCACCTCGGGATCGTACTGCTCCACCGGGTAAAAAAACGTGTGCCGCGGCCCCACCCCATCCGCGTCCCGGAATTGCCGCACCAGTTTGGGAAACCCCTCCCCCCAGAAATCAAGCCGCCGCATCGCCTCCGGCCGCTGCGCCAGGTGGAATGGTTCAAAATGGTCGCACACCGCGAGCAGCAGATGCGTCGGCCCGGCCACCGCCGGACGGCGCGGCCGACACAGATAACCGGGCAGCCACAGATTGAGTGCTTTGAACATGGTTTTTGGAGGGTGATGCGTCCTATCCCCCCTTCCCTCCGGGAAGTACGGGGGCGGCCCAGCCCACCTGCTTCGGTGGCCGCAGATAGTACCACATGCCTCGCACGGTCATCCAATTCAAAAACACAAATCCAGCCGGCCATGCCAGCCAGCGGCTTCGCCAGCGCGGCTTCAGCAGCGCCACCGCCGCCAGCCCATAGGCAGCCGCCTGCCCGGCCAGGCACAGGGCGTAAAACGGATGCCGCGGCGCCAGAATCGCCGCCATCCCCAGCGCCCCGGCCAGCGCCGCCGGCGCCGTAAGTCGTGCATATTTGTGGGCCGCCAACTGCCACCATAGCCGGTTGCGCCACGGGAGCAGCCACGCCGGGTACCGAAACAGCATCTGAAAATTCCCCGCCAGCGTCCGCTGCTTGCGCACCTGCTCCCGCTCCGGTTCCAGCGCCTGGGGGTCATGCGCCCGGGCTTGGACATCATGCTGCACCCGGTGACCCTGCACGGCGATCCGCATGGGAATCACCACATCGTCCAGCCAGGTGTCAGCCGGCAGTTCCGTGAACAGGCTGCGCCGGATGGCGTACACCGCGCCGGTGCAGCCAATGCAGGAATCCAGGCGGGATTCCGCCGCCCGGATGCGCCGCTCCAGCCGCCAGTAGGCATCCACCCCACCGCCGGCGCCGCTGGCCGCCGCCGCTATCTCCAGATCCCCGCTCACCGCCCCCACCCGTGCGTCCGCAAACCAGGACGCCAGCCGCCGCAACGTGTCCGGGGCAAACCGCTGGCGGGCATCGGCAAACACCACCACCTCGCCCCGGGCCGCCGCCACTCCGGCGTTGATGCCCGGCGCCTTGCCGCCGCGCGTCGCCAACACCACCTCCCGCACCCGTCCCCCGCCCGCCGCCCGCGCCTCTGCGAGGGTGTCATCGGTAGAGCCGTCTGACACCACCACCACCTCCAGCCGGTCTGCCGGGTAATCCGCACTGAGCAAATTCTCCACGCGCGACCGCACGCGGGCTCCCTCGTTATGCACCACCAGGACCACGGAAAGCGGGGGGGTATGGGACTCCTGCCGGACGCACGGCCGGGGCCAAAGCCGCGCCGCCAGTTCCACCAGCATGGCATAGCCCGCAAAGGTGAGAGCCAGCCACACCAGGCAAAACCAGAATACGACCGCCGCCAGTTCGGAACTGCACATAATCATTGCGCCAGGCAGTGCGCCTTCACGCGCGCGCCATTTCAGAGATTCCGCAATATATAACCCCAGAACCACACCACCGCCGCAGTCAGCAACCAGACGAAAAACAGGTCCAGCAGCCCGGGACGGGTCCACATCGGCTTCGGGGAACCAACGGTTTTGGGGGCGAAAGTCGGGTCCGCCGCCGGCAGAAGCTCAGGCTGGAGGTCACCGTTGGGTCCCGGCCTGAGGGGTTGGACGATGGGGGCAGAAATCGTGGGGAGGAATGATACTGCCGCTGGAGCCGGCAACTCGGCCAGAACCGGTTTCCACTCCGGGATTCCCCCCGCCGGCAGATCCTTCTGCGGCCCGCCAGCCATGGCCAACTCCCGCCCTGCTTCCTCCGCCTGGACCAGGCGGTGAAACGCTGCGATCGTCCCGGCCAGAACGTAGAACGCAACATGCGTGGCAAATCCGATCATCCAGGAGGAAACCATGAAAGCTGTCAGCATCACCATCAGCACCCGCTGCAAACGCTCCTGCTCCACCTCTTCAGTCTTCTTTGTCGCAAGCGTCCGAATACAGCAGTACAGGATGCCGCAGAACAGCATTAATCCGCCATAACCCAGCTCCGCGCCGATCTGCACATACGTGCTGTGGGCGGCCTTGGGGTAGCCGTAAATATCCTCAAACACAAAGGAAAACCGGTCCATCCCAAATCCGTAGGGCAGATTGGCTTTCATCTTCTCCATTCCCATGTTCCACGCCGTCAGGCGGGCGGCAATCCCTTCGTCAGCACGGGGATTCTTCATCTCCTCCATACGCGGCAGCATTTTCAGACCCGCCCACCCAAGTGTCGCCGCCAGCAGCACAATGCTGATCTGCACCATCCGCGGACGTTTGAAGGTCATTCCGACAAGCATCGTCACAAAGCCTGACAAATACGTACCCTTCGACTGCGTCAGGAACAGGCACAACAACGGGAGGGAGGCGAGCAGTGCCCCGACTTCCTTGACGAAGATGGGACGGCGCCAGAACATGAAAAAGTAGAGCATGGGGAGCAACGGCACCACGTTGTGACCCAATGCGTTTGGATTTTCAAAAATCGACAGGTTCAACGATAGCCGACCCTTTTGAATCTGCTCGGTCAGATATTTGCTGTCCAATGGATCGAAGCCGTAGTGGCTCACCACGGCCAGCGCCGCG
>CAIYYI010000100.1 GCA_903930345.1 uncultured Verrucomicrobiota bacterium | reverse complement strand
TGGAATGCTCACCCTTTCCATGGGTGGAGTTGCCCAGCCCTTCCGCGAGAATGCAATTGGAGAAGGTGACCCGGTGCGACGTGTTCGTACGCCACTCCGCCGGCGTGGTGCCCTCGAAGCGGGGGCCGGAGGCGGAAAGGTTTTCATCCGTGGCCCAGCTCAAGGAGCAGTGGTCAATGATGACGTTCCACGCGCCGTTATGGTCTATCCCATGCACCTCATAACCGCTTTTCTTTGGGCGTCCGGCTTCGCCGGCGCGGACGCGAATATGCTGAAGGATAACATCGTGGGTCCGTTTGACGGAGACCTGGCCGCGAATGAGCGTGATGCCCGGCGCAGGCGCAGTCTGCCCGGCGACGGTCAGGAAGGGCTCGCCGATGTTGAGCGACTTGCCGCCGAGGTCGATGATGCCACCCACCTCAAAGACGACGATGCGCGGCCCCTTGGCCAGCACGGCGTCTGCCAGGGAACCCGTCCCCGTGGCGTTGAGATTGGTCACCCGGATAATCTGCCCCCCGCGTCCGCCCACGGTATCGGCGGCCCAACCAGGCGTGCCAGCGGACACGTCTTCGGCCGCAGCTGCCCGCCCGCCGGTCACAAGGACCAACATAGCCAGCGCCACGACCTGCCACCAGGCGGCCGCCAAGCGATGGCAATGCAGGGTCTTCAAGGTTTTGCCTCCAGCCATTCGAGATTGAACCGGGCGCAGGTGATGAGGTTGCCGGCCTCATAGAGGCATAGCACGGTGCCGTCGGGCAGCACCGCCAGGTCGGAATAGGCGCTCGGGCCGGCGGCCAGGGTTTTGTTCACCGGCCAGGTCTGGCCGTCGTCCCGGCTGAGCTTGATGCTGAGATTCTCGCGTTTGCCCTTGCCCCCGGGCACTTCCCGGCCGCCGGGATCCAGCGGCAGCGTGTGCGGATTGGAGAACAGCAAGGTGCCGGGACGGGACGGATGCGCGACGATGCTGGCCATGCAGCGGGGCTCCCAGAGCTGCTCGTGGAACGCCGGCTTGCTCCAGCCAGTGGCGCCGTTCGGGCTGACGCTGACAATCTTTCGGTTGGGCTTCGACTCGTTGCGGGAGACCAGCATCACGCGGCCATCGGACAGCTCGGTGAGCATGGTTTCGTTGGGGTTACCAAATCCGCCTTCGTTCGGCACCGCAATGTCCCCTGCCCTCCAGGTCTTGCCGTGGTCGTCGCTGCAGAGGGTTCCGGCGGCGGACGGCCCATGGTCGCCCGTTTTGCCGTAGGCCAGCCAGATCGGAACGACGAGGCGTCCGGTTTTGAGCTGAATCCCGTGCCCGGGGCCGGTGGCGATCACTTTCCAGTCATACTTTGCCCGGAACGGCTCGAAGGCCGCAGTCACTTCCACCGGCTTGCTCCAGGTGCGGCCATCGTCCGTGCTGCGCATGGCGAAGCAGCGGGCATAGTTGAGGCAGTAGAGGAACTCAACGGCCCCGGTCTCCCGATCCACAATCGCCACGGGGTTGTTCACGGTCTGCTCGTGTTCGCCCCCGGTCTGCTTGCGCGGGTTGCCCTCGATGCGGCTGCCCGCGTGGGCGATCTGCCGGGCGGGCTCCCAGGTCCGGCCGCCATCCGTGCTGCGGCGCAGGTGGGTTTCGATTTCGCCCCAGTCGGCCTTGGTGTTCCGCCGCGCTTCGCAGTACGCCAGCACCGTACCCCGGGTTGTCACCACCATCCCCGGAATGCGATACAGGGCCACCCCGCCCTCCCCCGCCCGGAAAACCACGGTCTGCTCGGGTGGCGGCGGGGGGGCGGCCCCCACCAGGGCCAAGCTGGCCGCAAGCAGCAGGGCTATTTTGACTGGGATCCGAATAGCTTTCATGCCCCCCACTATCCTCCTTAACCTGGGAAACTCTCAAGGCTAATTGGAACCAGAGATTCATACCCGCATAGGGTGAACACCCCATAGCGCACTGCCCGGGAAAACCGTAGTATTGGGCGGCTTGAAATGGAACCGAACAGCGATAAGTGAGTTGATCCAGAAAAGCACGAGCATTTCACTGGCTGCAGGATTATTCGTACTCGCGGTGATTTGTGCCTCGTCGTATTTCACCTTTCAGTCCTATTTCCGCTCCAGCTTGTTGCGCCAGCACAGCTTTTTGATGCTCAACGCAATCCACAAGCTTCTGGCGGAGGTCACAGACGCGGAAACCGGGCAAAGAGGGTATTTGCTGACCGGCAGAGACAATTATTTGGAACGGTATCAAAAGTCGGTGCCGGAAGTTCCACGGCTGCTCGCCGAGCTGCGGCACCTCCGCAAGTCCGAGGGCCGGCCGACCGAGGCGTTGGACCGCCTGGAGCAGCAGATAACACTCAAACTCGACGAGCTCAACCGCACGGTGCTGCTTCGGCGCAGCGAGGGTTTGCCAGCGGTGCAGCAAGTCATGGCGGCCAATGTCGGCAAAATGGTGATGGATAAGATCCGCCGGATTTGCGATGAACTCGTTCAGGAAGAAGCCGACCTGGTGAATGCCAGTGATGCCGCAATGAACCGGGGAACAAGACGGGCGATGATCATCCTGTTCATCGGCACCGCCCTGACATTCGCGCTGGTCGTGGGGGCGGGGGTGATGATGTCCCACGCCATCAGAAAGCGCGAAGTCTCGGAGGCAAAATTAGTCGACTCGGTCAAGCACCTGGCCTTGAGCAACCGGGACCTGGAGCAGTTCGCCTATGTCGCATCGCACGATCTCCAGGAGCCGCTGCGGATGGTCTCTAACTACTGCCAGCTGCTCGGCCGCCGGTACAAGGGGCGGCTGGATGCGGATGCCGATGACTTTATCAACTACGCGGTGGATGGCGCCCAGCGCATGCAGCGGCTGATTGATGATCTGCTGGCCTATTCCCGGGTGGGTTCAAGGCGCGGGAAGCCGGTCCGGACGCAGGTCGAAAGCGCGTTCCAGGAAGCGGTCAGGAATCTGGCCGCGAGCATCCAGGAGAGCGGCGCAACCATCACCCACGACGTCCTGCCCGAGCTGGAGGCCGACCCGAATCAGCTGACGCAACTTTTGCAAAACCTGCTCGGCAACGCGATCAAGTTCAGGGGCAAGCAAGGGCCGAAGATTCACGTCTCGGCCGAGAAACGGAACGGGGAATGGCTGCTGGGGGTGCATGACGACGGCATTGGGATTGCCCCGGAATACCGCGAGCAGATCTTTGTGATATTCCAGCGCCTGAATGCCAAACAGGACTATCCCGGAACGGGAATCGGGCTGGCCATCTGCAAAAAGATTATGGACACGCATGGCGGAAGAATCTGGGTGGAACCGAAAGCCGGACCGGGTACGACTTTTCGCTTTGTTTTTCCCCGGACCGCCGCAACCTCAACCCAAGGCATGGCATGAACCCCATCGAAATACTGTTAGTGGAAGATAACTCCGGCGATGTGCGCCTGACGCAAGAGGCGCTGAAAGAGGCGAAGATGCACAACCGCCTGACGGTGGCGCGCGACGGAGTGGAGGCGCTGGCGATCCTGCGCAAGCAGGGCAATTATGCCACCGCGGCCACACCCGACATCATTTTGCTGGATCTAAACCTGCCCAAATTGAGCGGAACCGAAGTGTTGTCACAGATCAAAAATGATGAGGCGCTCATGCAAATACCGGTGGTCATCGTGACCAGCTCCAAGGCCGAGGAGGATGTGGCAAAAAGCTACAACCTGCATGCGAACTGCTACATCACAAAACCGATTGACCTCGATCAATTCATAAAAGTGGTACGGTCCATAGAAGATTTCTGGTTCACGATCGTCCGCTTGCCCGGGAGCCAACGACGTCGATGACACAGACTTACAAATACCTGCCACTGATCAAGGTGCTTTTGGTTGAGGATAATCCCGGAGATGCCCGCCTGGTCAGCGAATTTCTGGAGGAAGCGCGGCCGGGCGGCTTCCGCCTCGCCAACGTGGGCAGTGTTTCCACCGCTGAAGCGGCTTTGGCCACCGGCGACTTCGATGTCATCCTGCTGGACTTAACGCTGCCTGATTACCATGGGATCGAGACCTACCGGAAAGTGGCGGCTTTGACCGGCAACCATCGAATTGTGGTCCTGACGGGACTCGATGATCTCGCCGTCGAGAATCAACTCATGGGCGAAGGCGCGTACGCTTTCATCCGGAAACGCCAGCTGCACGGCCTCCTGCTGGCCGGGATTCTCCGGAATGCTGCGGCCGCGCCATGGGACGAAGAGCAGGTTGAACGGTCCGCACATACTCCCCCAGCCTAGGGGGCGTTGCCTGGTAAACGTATTCATTTGCTGAGCTGGTAGGCACCAAGATCAATCGGACCACGAATGGGGCGGTCATTGCCAGTGATATCGCGGGACGGGGCTGCAATAGTGAGCCCCTGGCCAAGAGCCGGGCTGCCGGGCTGGAGCCGGAAGCCCTCAGGCTGAGCCTTGAGACCCGGGGCGACGAACAGCGGGTCTGCTTCAACCACCCCGTCATGCAGAAGAGTGTCGGCGGTGTGGTAAAAAAGATTATGGTTCCAGATAATACGCGTGCTGCCATCCTGGGTGTTGCCACGCTTCTCCTTGCGACCATAGGCAATATTATTAAGGAACAGGATCTGCGAAGCCTCGATGGCGGTGAACTCGCCCGCATTGATGTCGGCGGACTTCTGGTTCATGTAACAAGTGTTATTGATCACATCCACCTTCGCGGAGCGGAAAACGTGAATGCCGCGTCCCCCGTTGTCGTAGAGGAGATTATTCTCAACCAGGGTGCGGCCCCGGTAGGGTTCCAGCGGTCCGCCGCGGTCCTGGGTATGGGGCTTGCGTGGATTGGCACGACTGCGATTGAAAACATCAATGATGATGCCGTTGCCGTCGGTAATCGTGCGGCCATTCCCACCAGAGGATTCGAGGACCGACACCAGAAGCTCATTGTCGTAACAGACATTTCCGCGAACGACATTATGATAACCGGGGTTTTCGTCCAGGTTGAAAGCGCGGCAAAGGGAGATGGCGCTGCCGCCGTACGGAGAGGTCTTGGCCGTGTTGTAGATGACGTTGCCTTCCAGGTGCAGGTAATCGCAATCCAAAGAACAGATGCCTCCCGTGCCGAACCCGTGGACAACATTGTTAAGAAAACGGAGGTGATGGCTCGCGTAGGCGGGAGCAATGCCAACACCGTCCACCTGTTTGGCGACCGCGGGATTGGGAATCCACTCCAGTTCGAAGCCTTCAATCTCGATGTAAGCGATGCCGCCGGTCAGCGCAAAACCGCTCCAACCCGAGCTGATGATTTTTGGACGCACACCGGGCGCGGCCTTGATCTTAATCCAGGCGGCGGGTTTACCGGAGACTTTGATGGAGATCCCGTTAACCTCGCGATAGGCACCAGCGGCAACCAGAATGGTATCGCCGGGTTTAGCCTCGGTGAGGGCCTGCGGGATAGACCTAAACGGTGACTCCGGTGTCCCCCTGCCAACCGCGCTGCCATCGGGTGCGACATGCAAGGTGCGACCATGGGCGGGCGCGGGGTCAGCGACGTTGAGCTCATTTCTCATGGAAGCAATCCGGGCGACTTCTCCGGCAAGAACCTGAGGAGAAACCGGATCGGCGAAGCGCTTGGTTTTCGGCAGTGAGGCTGGCTGGACTTCCGGATCGTAACGGATGACCTGCACGTCGGCGATCTCCGCTATTTGAGCCGGGTAGCCAAACATGAAGGAAAGTCTGGCCTCCTTCGCAGCGAAGTCGTTACGGCAGGTAAAGGGAATGTCGTAGCGCTGCCAGTCCGAACCGAGACCAATCTCTCCGCTGTAGGAGCTATCCCAGTTCGGCGAGTTCCTGGAGAAGCCCACACGCAGTTTGGTGACTCCCGTGGCAACATCAGCCTTCAGGGAACGGGCGGCAAACCGGATGAAGAGAGTGTCGCCTTTCTTTAGCGGGATCTGATTCAGCAAGACCGTCTGTAAGCCGTAAATATTCTCAGGCTGTTGGCTGGTGATGAGCTGCAGTCCCGCCAACGGGGCGCTGGATTTGAGCGCGCCGAAGTTTGTTGATGGTGCGCGATTTGCCAGCAACTCCCCGCGCCAATCTGCCGGGGTTACAAGTGTGCCAGTGAATGACACCGCCACGGCTGGTGGAACAGCACTGGCATCACCAGCGTGAATGGCCGATGTCAAACCTATCAGCAGCGCTGTGCCAAGCAGGTAAATCATAGTGAGCCAAAGTGTGCTTGTGCAAGGGTGGAGTCGTATGCTGGTGTTGAACATGGGTAATTGTTTGGTCGTGATTTACATTTTCAGCTATGGCTGGCCATTAATTTCTGCAACCCCGCTTTTGCGGGCAAACGGCTGCTTATAAATCAATGCCGAATCGGAGGTCAGATTGACTGTATCCACAAACTCTTCGGTCCCAGTCTGGATGGTAACTTTATAGACGCCTTTAAATCCGCGCAGCGCAACCTTGCCCTCCGAATCCACCTTCAAGGTAGTGGCAGGTGTCCACCATTGGTTGAAAACCAAATCAATAAAGGGCTTGCCCGCTGGCTTTAAGTTCCAATTAAGGTCGAACAAAGGTGCCCGTTTGGCATAGTGGGCCCCGTCCCAGAAACCCCACATAATGAAGCCATCACTATACGGGTGGCTAAATGTGATGGTCAACAGATCGCGGAAATAGGCGGCTTCCAAGGCGGCGGGGGCCAGGGTTTTGTTATCGTATTCGGTGATTTTGACCGTTCCGCCGGTGATTTTATGATAATCTTCAAAATGGGCGTACAATTCTTCCGGCGGAATCATATACCGGAAATGTGCTTGAAAACCAACCCCATCAATCTTGCCTCCTTTGGCCCCCACTTCTTTGACGATTGCCCTGAAGAAATCGCTATTCACATAAAAATTGCTCAAATGAGCCTCGTTCATATATTTTTTTACCGAAGGGTCAATTTGGAGTACCCGGTTGAATATCTCGGCATACACTTCCCGGCCGGTCACATAACCGGGTGTTCCTTTGAAAGCGTTGGCAATGTCCACGTTGCCGGTCGGTTCATTGACCACGTCCCATTCTTTGATGACCCCTTTCATGCCGGGAAAATTCAGCATTTCGTCCAGATGGGCGTTAATGCGTTTGGTCAGGGTGGGCAGATTTGAGGCTTCATTTTTTAGGTCCTTGGGTGAGTTCTTCCAGCCCGGCCAGAGCAGGGTATGTCCACGCACGCGTATCCCATGATCGGAAAGCCATTTTACCGTAGCGGCTTTTTTGGCTTTCGTACCGCCCCAATCACCCTCCCAAGCGGCCCACTTGTGGCCATTCTCGAACACCACTTCACTAAACCCATGGCCCTTTCCGTCGAGGTTAAACAGCTTTTCCTGATACGTGTTGCCCTGACTTTTGTCGCCAGTAATCTTCCCCTCATTTATGGCTGTGCCAAAGGCGTAATCATGGCGCACCATTTCGAGTTTCACTTGGGCGCCGGTTATTGGAGCACTATTTTTATCGAGAACCACAACCCCCAGATTCGCTTTTCGGTATTGCTCAATGCGTGCTGCCGCCGCCGCGCGCCAGGGGGCATCGGACTCCATCCCCGCGTACTCATCGTTACTCACCGTGGGCAAGGATGACAGCGGCCGGGATTGCTGATAATTGATTAAAGCCAAACCACCAATTTGCATTGTTTGAGCTGCCACCCCCAATTGCAGGGCAAATTTGGCGCCGCCGGGAGGGTGACTGGCCTTTGCCTGGATTGGCACCAGATACTGCTTCCAACCAGGCCCCACTCTTTGTTCGAAAGCCAACTCCTTGGTGTATGTCTTGTTGTTTTCAAACGTAAAGCATCCCATCCCAATTTGGTTCGGGGCGGAAATGGTGCGAGCCCAGAACACCAGCAGCAACCGATCCCCTGCCGCAATCGCCTGGCTGGTATTCAACGCCATGCCGGCGTTCCAAGGGTTTTGCGGTACGGTTACAATAGCGAGCTGGGTTGCTTTCGTGAAAGCCTGTCCGTTAATTTGCACCAAGGTTCTAGTGCCTCCACTGCCAGAAGTGTTTGCGGTGTTGGCCGTTTCGTTGGGCGGAAACACCCAGGCACCCCCGGTAATTCCATACTGCGTTTGCAATTTGCTTTTAAGGCTGGCGTGATAACTGTCTTCTTGGGCAAGCACATTGCCCATGAGGAAAAGGAACTGGAATGCGAGCAGGGTTTTCATCGCGCTTTTTTGTGGGCAAACATTCATCGTCCTATTGCTTTAACTTAACTTCCGTGAACGGCAATCTCTCAGTGTAAACCTTGAGGTTTCGGAATACCATTTTCGTGTGAACCATGCACCGGATGGCGATGTGTCCGTAGTTCAGGATGCTGCCAGTGTTGGTCCGGGAGTTATCGTCAATCTCCAGCAGAATCTTACCGTCGATTGCGCCCCGGATTTTTCCACCGATCTGCACGAGCTGGGCTTTGTGCCATTCGTTGATAGTGAATGGTGCCGGAGCGCTGCCGAAGCCGATGCGATAGGCAAAGGGATTCTTGCGGCTGAAGGCGGTGCCGGTGTCGTTCCGCACGTCGTTCATCTCGCGGTAATACTCCCAGTGGTAGTTGCGCACGTTCTCGGCATGGACGGAGTTCATCGTGCCGCTGGTCTTCTTCGGGTATTTATGCGGTTCGCTAGCAATTCATGAGTTTATTGGCGGGAACCCTTGGCCGGAAGTTCATATTCCTGAGGACCCGAGGAAACCGCCGTCCACCGCCACTGTGATTCCAGTGACGAAAGCGGCTCGCTCGTCATCCAACAGCCAGCACACAGCACCAAGGAGATCCTGGGCTTCTCCAAACCGCTTCATCGGGGTGTGGGCCATCACGTTTTGGCCGCGTGCACTCAGAGCGCCGTCCTCCGTCATAAGGATCTTGCGGCTGCGGTCATTGAGGAAGAACCCCGGGGCCACGGCATTTACTCGCACTCCGGCGGGTGCGAGGTAGGCGGCCAGCCATTGGGTGAAGTTAACCACGCCAGCCTTGGCCATGCCGTAGGCGGGCACGCGCGATAGCGGGCGCGTACTATTCATGGAGGCGAAGTTGAGAATTGCGCCACGGCCAAGCTGCGCCATCTCACGTCCGAAGACCTGGCAGGGAATCACCGTGCCCAGCGTATTGACGCGAATCACATCCAGAAACCGATCCGGGTTGAGATTGAAGAAGCCGCGCACAGTGTCGGGCTTCGATCCAGAGATTTCCTCGGGACTGAACTCAGTGGTGGTGGTGACGGCGTCCATCTGGTTGCCGCCGGCGCCGTTGATCAGGAGCGCGCACGGGCCGAGTTCCTTGGTGATGATTCGCCGCGCCGTCTCGACGGCCGCGGCCTCCGTGACATCGACGCTGAGTGTCAACGCAGTGCCGCTGGCGCTCCGGATAGCGGCAGCGACAGGTTCCAATTTGTCTGCACTGCGGCCGAGCAAGGCAACTTTTGCGCCCAATCTGGCAAGTTCAATAGCCACAGCGGAACAAAGGGTGCCACCGGCGCCCGTCACAACGGCCGTTTTGTTCTGAAAATACGAGTTATTCATGATGTTTTGTTGGAGCGTGGGCAGGACAATTGGGGGCATAATAAGGTGTTTTTGAATCCTGCTTTTCTGCCCCTTGTCTTTCTGCCTGAGAAATCCAGCGGTGTGCGTTCTCGTAGCAGACGGACCGGACGAGTGCACCGAGCAGGTTGTCGTCGTCAGGCATCAAGCCGCTTTGCACCTGCTCGCCGAGCCAGTCGCAGAATACGCGGCGGAAGTATTCATGGCGCACCAGCGAGAGCAGGCTGCGCGAATCGGTGGTCATGCCGATGAATGTGGAGAGCAATCCGTAGCTGGCGAGGATGTCGAGGTGATTGCGGATACCGAGGGCGTGGTCGTTGTACCACCAGGCCGGGCCAAGCTGGATTTTTCCGCGCACCCCGTCTTCGGCGAACGATCCGGTCAAAGTGGCGAGCGCGGCGTAGTCGGCGGGATTCAACGGGTAAAGAATGGTTCGCGGCAGTTGGCCGCCCTGCTCCACGTCGTCGAGAAAGCGGCACAGACTTGGGATGTCGCAGGTCTTCCCAATCGTTGCGTAGCCGCCCGCTGGGCCGGCGACTTGGCGCAGACGGATGCTGGTGTGTCGTAGCGCGCCCATGTGCAGCTGCAGGACCCAGCCGCGCCGGCCGTATTCAGCGGCGAGAAAACGCAGGGCTTCGGAGTCAAACTCAACCAAGGAATGGTCGGCTAGTGCACAGCCCATCTGGTCGAAGAGGTCCAACCGTTCCGTGAGCTGCGCACGGTCCACCGTCGCAATGTCATCCACGCGCAGCGAAGGCAGCACGCGCGTGGGAAATTCAGATTTCGCCAGCCGGGCGTGAGCCTGAAGATTGTCTGTCAACTGGTCCGAGGTGCAGAGGCACTCGACGTTGGCCCGGGCAATCAAATGTTGGGCGGAGTGTGCGGGCGTACGAAGAAGCGCGTTGCACTGCTCCCAGATACCCCCTGCTGTCGCGGGTGAAAGCAACTCGCTGATGCCGAAGTAGCGCTTCAATTCCAACGCCGTCCATGGGAAAAGTGGATTGCCGAGCGTCTGGGGAACCGTCGCCGCCCACGCGTCGAATTTCTCGCGGTCGGTGGCGCAGCCGGTGATGAATCGCTCCGGCACGCCCGCGATGCGCATGGCGCGATGCTTGTAGGGATCTCCGGCGATCCAAAGTTGCGTGATGTTCTCAAACACCCGATCCTCCGCAAGGTCGCGCGCGCTAAGGTGGTTGTGGTAATCGATGATCGGCAACGCCTCGGCAAGCCCGTGATAGAGCCGCCGGGCCGTCGTGGTCTTGAGCAGAAAATCGTCGTGGATGAACTCGGTCATGGTTAGGTCTCGTGGTTTCTTGGCGCCAGTTGGTACTGTCGTGCTTGTTCTGGTGCGTCGCCGGTTCCCCTCATGGGATTTTTAAAACGATTTTATCCATGTTACCAAGGGTTTCGTAGCCCGAAGTAATCACCTCTTCACCGGCTTCCAATCCTTCCAGCACCTCGTAGAAGCCGGGATTCTGACGGCCGATCTTGATTTTTCGTTTGGCGGCAATATGTGTCTGCGGGTCCAAGACGTAGATCCATTGCCCGCCGGTTGCTCCATAGAATCCGCCTCGTGGGACCAGCAGCGCAGTTTGTGATTCGCCGAGTTCAAAGCGTATGCGGGAGGTCTGCCCGATCCGGATTTCGGGGGGAGTCTTTTCGCTGAGGACCAGGTTGACGGAAAATTTCCCACTCTTCACCTCCGGGTATATTTTGGAGATGGTCGCAGCGTACTCCTGCTCCGAGAACTCACAAGACGCCCTTAGCTTCAACCTGACTCGCGCGATAAAATGCTCGTCCACTTCAGCTCTGAGCTTGTAGGCGTCAAGGATGTTGATGGTGCCAATCGGAGCGCCATAGGAAATTACCTGGCCCAGCTCTGGATTAAGCGAGGCGAGTTCGCCCTGCACAGGGGCCTTGATGACCAGGTTAGCGAGGCGGGAACGGTTACCTGCAAGGTTGCGCTGCATGCTTTCAACCGACTCCTCGGAGGCGGCAATACGAGCGGTCATGGCGTTGGAATCAACAACGCTTTTCTTGAGCAGTAACTCCT
>CAIYYI010000099.1 GCA_903930345.1 uncultured Verrucomicrobiota bacterium | reverse complement strand
CCCCACCTCCGCCAGCACGGCGAGAGCCTGACCCCGCCCCCCGCCTGGTGGGGCGAGGCTACCGCCGAGCCGTCCCCCGTGGGCAACCAACGCCTGCTCGGCATCCGCCCGGAACACCTGGCGCTGACCACCGCCACCGGCAGCGAGGTGCTGCGCGTGGTGGTGGAGTTGTCTGAAACCCTGGGGCCGGAGACCATCCTGCGCTGCCAATGGGGCCGCCAGGCACTGGCCGTGCGCCTCAACACGCCGGTTTTCTTGGCCCCCGGCAGTCCGGCCACGCTCGCCGTCGATTGGTCCCGGGCGCGACTGTTCGATCCACCCGATTCCCCCACCTCCGCACGGGGATGCAGCGGACAACGGGGCACGGATTTGTAATCCGCCTGGCGCCCTTTGGTACGGTCCCTGCGTTGGCAGGCTGTAGCCCGGACCACGAACGGGGGAGGGGTGTTTTCACAGAAGCAAACGAAGGGAACGAAGCGCCCGGCACCGGGCCTGGAGCAGCACCCCACCGGGACACGCATGACCGTGGCGGTGGACCGTTCACCGGAGCGCAGCATCGGTTGCGTTCAACGTCAGGGGGGCGTCGTGAGGTGCCGTATAAACCGGATGCGGCGCACGTAACCAAGATCGTTTTCCGTGATCAACAGATTGCCGAACGGATCCAGGGTGATCGCACGCGGTTTGCTGATCGCCGGACCGGCATTGCGGAAATAGCCGCCATCCCCCATGTGGTTGCCATCCCCGCTGCCGCCGTTCAGGAAGAGCCAGGCGATGCCGGCGGTATCCACGTACCAAATCTGGCTGCCGTTATCCGTGGCCAGAAAGAAGCCCCCGTGCGGCAGGAAACAGACCCCGCGCACCCGGTACAGGCCCACCAGCAGGGCGGACTGGCCGGAGGCCCCGCCCGAGGTCGTGCCGTTGCCCGCCAGGCTGGTCAGGCTGCCGTTGGTTTCCACCCGGAAAACCCGGTGCGCGCCGCGATCCGTGAACACCACCCGCCCGCCCGGGTCCACGTCCAAGTTGCCCAGGTCCGAGGAGCCCGAGGCCACCACCACACTCCCGCCTCCCGGGGTCCATTGGCAGACATTCGTGCCATTGACGTAATAGATCTTTTGTTCATCCCGGCTCACCCACAGACCCCGGCCGGGCGTCATCATGCCCCCGGTGGAAACCACCGTGGCCAGCAGACCATTGGTGTCCAGACGCCGAATCTTCCCGTTGTCGGTGTCCAGGATGTAGATCGTTCCCTCCGGCAGCACGTAGAGCCCGTTGGGATTGTTCAAAGCCACGTTGGTGGCCGGCGTGGACACATCCAGCCCGTTGCCCGCCAACCCGGTGCCGGCCACCGTCCAGATGCGGCCCTCCGGCGTCACCTTGCGGATGGCGTGCGCCTCCTTATCGACGATGAAGACATTGCCCGCCAGATCGCCCATGGCATTGTGCGGGCGGGACAATTCCGCGTTCGTGGCGTAGCCGCCCTCGAAGGCCGGCAGCCATTCGCTCAGCGGCTGGTAATCACTCCAGCCCCGGCCAGCAATCGTGGTGAGGGTGTCCCAGGTGAGCGTGAGGTTGGTGAACCCCGCCGCCGTGGGCGGGAATTCCGCAGAGAGCAGCCGGTAAAAAGCCGCCTCGCCCGCGCCGGGCGCGGGCACCAGGGAAACCGGCCCGGAGCTGAAGATGTTCAGCACCGGCTGCCCCGGGCCCGTGAGCGCATCCGCCCGCAGCAAGGTGGTCACCCCGTTGGTGGGCGTGTTCACCGCCGCCAACCGGGTGGCCGGGGTGAAATCCGTGATGCGCAAATCCGCCGCCCCGAGCCGGACGGCCAGCAAGACCAGGATCAGCCCAACCGCTGTGCCCCGCAGAGATTTTCCCAGCCGGTGTTTGAAGGAGTTCATAGAGATGTCCAGGGTTATCCCCCAAGCCGCCGCCAGGGTCAAGCGCGTGCGCATCCCCGTTTTTCAGGATTCGTGATATAATGGCCCCTGATGAGTGAGCTGCGGTTGCAATCCTGGCACGCCCAACGCGGGGCGGTCTTTCATGCGGTCAACGGCCAGACTCTGGTGGATCACCACGGTCAGCCGGAGGCGGAGCTGGCCGCCCTAACCGGCACGGTGGCGGCGCTGGACCTGGGCGGGCGCGGCCGCCTGCGCGTGACCGGGGAGGATGCCCGCACGTTCCTCAACGGGCAGCTCACCAACGATCTGAGACCCCTGCGCGAGGGCCAGGGCTGTTACGCCTTCCTCACCGATCCCCGCGCCCGGGTGCTGGCGGATCTCAACGTGCTGGCCCGGCCCGGCCACACCTTCCTGCTCGACCTGGAACCGGGCCAGGCCGAGCCCGTGCGCCTGCATCTGACCAGATTTGTCTTTCGTTCCCGCGTCAAAATCACCCTGGCGGATGACCTGGCCCTGTTCAGCCTCCAGGGGCCGTCCGCCGCCCCGGTGGTAAAAACCGTGACCGGCCTGCCAACCCTGCCGGAGCAACCCTGGCACGGGCTGGCCTTTGGACCCGCGCAACAGGGCCTTTGCGTGAAACTCCCGCGCTTCGGTGCCGATGGCCATGACCTCTGGGTGCCAGCCACGGAGGCGGCCGATTGGGCAGAACGCATCACCGCCGCCTTGGCGGCGGGGGCCGGCTCCTGGGCCGGATGGCAGGCCGGCGAAACCGCCCGCATCGCCGCCGGCATCCCGCGCTGGGGGGCGGATTATGACGCCGCCAATCTGGCCCCGGAAACCGGTTTGGAAGCCCTGGCCATCAGCTACAGCAAGGGCTGCTACTGCGGCCAGGAAGTCATCGCCCGGGTGCGCACCTATGGCCAGGTGGCCAAGGCGGTGCGCCCCTTGGAACTGCTGCCGGCCACCGGCTGCCTTCCCAAGCCCGGCGATCGGTTGGCGCAAAACGGCAGGGAGGTGGGCTTGATCACCAGCGTGGCGCAGTGGCCGGTGGCCGGACGCATTCTGGCCCTGGGCACCGTCCGCCGGGAAAGCAACCAGCCGGGCACCGTTCTGGAACTGCCCACGGATGGCCGCACCGGCACCGCCCGCATTCTTTAATTCCAATGAGCTTTCAAGATGAACCTAATTCGCTGGTTCTTTGGGCCGCTGGCGTCGTTGCTCGCTCGTTACAGATCGCTGCGGATATGCGCCTCGCTCGCGCCTCGCCAGCGGCCCAAAACCCGGCGCGCCTTAGACTCATCTTGAAAGCGCATTGGAATAAACCCCCAGATTGTTTTTTGGATTGAATAGACGGACCGTCTTCGGCATCTATTTCCCCATGAAACACTTTGCCGACACCGGCCTCAGCCGCCGCCGCTTTTTAGCCGCCGCAGGCATGGCCCTCACCGCCCCCCTCTTCATCCCCGGCAGCGCCTTCGGCGCGGAGAACCGCCCGGCCCCCTCCAACCGCATCACGCTCGGCGTGGTGGGCTGGGGCATGATGGGCCCGGGCAACACCCAGGCCCTCATGCAACTGCCTGATTGCCAGGTGGTGGCCGCCTGCGACCTGGACAAGAACCACCTCAAACAGGCCTGCGACTCCATCAATGGCCATTACAAGAACCAGGATTGCAAAGCCTACCATGATTACCGGGAAATGATGGCCCGCAAGGATATCGACGCCGTCATGCTGGCCGTGCCCGATCACTGGCACGCCCTGGTGGCCTGCGAGGCCGCCCGGAACAAGAAGGACATCTACGGCGAGAAACCGCTCGCCCGCACCATCGCGGAGCAGCAGGCCATCGTCAAAGCCGTGCAGAAAAACAAGCGCGTGTGGCAAACCGGCTCCTGGCAGCGTTCCGAGCGGAATTTCCATTACGCCAGCGAGGTGGTCCGCAACGGCCTCATCGGCAAGCTCACCCGCGTGGAGGTGGGCCTCCCCAGCGGCCACGCGGACTTCGCCGGCACCGGGAAAAAAACCGACATCACCCAACCGCCTCCCGAGCTGGATTACGAGACCTGGATCGGGCCCTCCAAAATGGAGCCGTACATCCAGGCGCGCGGGCACATGAACTGGCGCTGGAATTACAACACCGGCGGCGGCCAGCTTCTGGATTGGATCGGCCACCATTGCGACATCGCCCACTGGGGCATGGATTGCGATGAGAGCGGCCCGTACGAGGTCTCCGGCCAGGGCGAGTTCCCCGCGCCGGACGCCGTCTGGAACACCTGCACCAAATACCGCATCACCTGCCTCTACCCGAAGGAAATCACCATGATCATCGCCGGCGGCCACCGGGACATCCGCGGCGGCACCAAGTGGATCGGCACGGAGGGCTGGATCTGGGTGGATCGCGGCAATGCCCTGGAGTGCTCGAACGAGAAACTGGCCGAAGGCCGGGTGTTGCCGGATGAGCAGCGCAAGGTGAAGCTGATCAAGACCAAGAACCATTACCGGGATTTCATCGATTGCATCAAATCCCGCGCCCGCACGGTCACCCCGGTGGAGACCGCGCACCACTCCGCCATCCCGGGCCACCTCGGCCTGATCGCGATGCAGACCGGCCGCAAGATCCTCTGGGACGCCCGGAAGGAGAAAATCCTCAGCGACAAAGAGGCCGCCAAGCGGCTGACGCGCGACTATCGCAAGCCGTACAAACTGGCCTGAACCACGTTCCCGTCAATTCGGTTTCCCCCGCGCCCGGGCCTTCCGCCCGGGCGCTTTTGTTTTCCTGATCCGGACTGAGGGTGGAAAGGGACGAAGCCCCAAGGGGGTGAGGCCTCCAGCCCAAGATCGCAAGGCACGAGCCACCCCTCTCTGGTTCGTGGTATGGGCGTCAGCTCGCCGCCGTTGTGACCGTTCAAATTCCAACGAGCTTTCAAGATGAGCCTAATTCGCTGGTTCTTTGGACCGCTGGCGTTGTTGCTCGCTCGTTACAGATCGCTGCGGATATGCGCCTCGCTCGCGCCTATCCAGCGGGCCAAAACCCGGCGCGCCTTAGTCTCATCTTGAAAGCTCGTTGGAATAAAGGGCGCAAAGCGGATTACAAATCCGCCCTCCGGTGTACGGCCCACCGCCACGGTCGTGCGCGTCCCGGTGGGGTGCCCGCGTTTTCAGACCGTGGGGGGAGCGCCCTTCGCCTCAATCGCCGCCGCGATGGTGCTGACACTTTTCAGGATGCCTTCCGCCGCCTCCGCATCCGGTATTTTCAAGCCGTGGATCTTGTCCAAGGCCACCACCAGTTGCAGCGCATCCACCGAATCCAGACCCGCCCGCCCGGGCCGAACAACGGCAGGTCGTCGGCAATCTCCTCGGCGGCGGTTTGCAGCATGAGGTTATCCACCAGCAGGCGCTATTGAACGGCTGACGAGCGCCCAAACCTTTTCCGGGCTTCCTCCCTTACCGCGTGCAACTCGCTCACCAATCGATCGATTTGCTCCTCAAACTCAACCATGCGAATACAACTGGGCGTGAGCACCTTCACGCCATTCACGGGGGAATATCCCAAAAGCTGAACGTATGCGGCTGGGCTTAAGCCTAAGGGATTTGCTGGATCCCTTGGTGTGAATAGCAATGTGAAATTCAATGCCATGGGCGGCCCTATTCGCTATTTTTTATACTTGATCGCGACACCATTAATCAGGGAGCGCGAGGCAT
>CAIYYI010000098.1 GCA_903930345.1 uncultured Verrucomicrobiota bacterium | reverse complement strand
GTAAGTAACGGCATCCTTGTCGCCGATGCTGAGGTGCCCGGCGTCACGGAGCAGCTCAAGCAGATTGGCGGCCTCCGCTTCGGTGGCGTCCTTGCCTAAAGTGGATTTGAGGTGGCTCAGCAGGGTCTTTTTCTTTTTCGGGCGGTTGGTGATGTTCTTCCGCAGGCGCTCCAGCACCCGAATCAACGGGTCCTTCTGCACCGCAGTCTCCACCTTCGGAGACACGGTCGCCGCCTTGGCTGTGCCAGAGAAGGTCAGCGTGGTGAAACTGTCGTGGCGACGGGCATGAATGTGCCGGCTCCGCAGGTGCGCGACCAGAGGATCAAACCCCGTGTCCCTGGAGACGATGTGAATGAAGGTAGCAGGGTTGGCGCTCACCGCCCGGCCGACGTAGTAGGCGAGCGCAAAATCGAGGGCGTTCTTGCCGGAAGACGTCAGGCGGATGAGCTGCACGGTGGCCGCATGCTCCATCAACTTTTCAACCAGTCCGGCATCCAGCTTGGTCTGCTTCGCTCCCAACAGGAGAGTGAAGCTAACTGTTTTAGCGCCGATGACGGCAGCATCGACTTGGTGAACGTTCTCGAAGTCCACAAAGACATGGTTAAGCGGCGGAGGAAGTTCGGTGGTGGCATGCATGGGAATCAGTGGGTGGTGAGTTTGGCGACAAGGGCGGTGAGGAGGTTCGCAGCGGTGGCGCGGGAGGCGGGTTGGGGAAAGGATGAAAGATGAATTGTGAAGTATGAAAACAGCATAACGCAGTTAGGCGGTTGGGTTAATTCTGATACGAGCGCTTCCAGTAGTTTTGCAGCCAGATCACGCGAATTGATGAGTTGCGTTTCCAACGCGTCCACCAAGGCCATCAGTTGCTCCACTTTGGTCACGATCCGGCGTTGTTCGGAGAACCGTCTTGCCCCGGACGATGACCCGGCCCTTGGTGAAAAAGGCTTCCTCCCTGACTTGCGTCATCAGATCCCAACCCGCTCCCCCCTGGCCGCAGAGCGCCGGGGTGATGAATTTGGACCGGATGTCGGTCTCGGTGAGGGATTTTTTGTTCATGCGGTGGGTTTTCCCCAAGCGCAGGCACCGTGGCTGAACTGGCCGGGAAGGACGGATTCGGAGACCGGGCAGCGGGGGCTGCCGGAGGCAGTGGCGAGAACTTGGACGTATTTTGGTTCCTTCATCTTGGTCCTACCCACAACACCACAAGGGTTTAGGTGGGGAGGATAGCAAGCGGGGAGGGGGAACCGCAAACCCAAAAGCTGAAAAATGGACGGCAAAACCTCGGGACTAGGAGACTCACTGCCCCCATGTAAACGGCATGAACGAAGAAAGCCCAGGGTGAAGCGAGGAACGGGCGCAACCCTGGGAACCGGCGGAAAAATGGTTCCGCAATCCGCATGGTTATCAATTTCAGGCTCCATTCTCCCCGCTCCCCTCTGCCAACCCCACCGGGGCTGCCCCATTTTTAGGCTTTTCCTTCGGATTGCCGTGTCTTGGTGTGAGAAGTATTCGCCACAACTGACGAATAATGTTGAAATATGCGCATATATCGTCATATAAGTCTTCTTATGAAGATTATAGCGCAATTGACGGATGAAGTCATTCTCCGGGAATTGGGCTCGCGCCTGACCGGTGCCAGGCTGGGCCGCAACCTGACGCAGGCGGCTTTGGCCGAGCAGGCCGGGGTCTCGAAGCGCACCGTGGAGCGGCTGGAATCGGGCGAGGTGGCGACGCAGTTGTCGGGCTTTGTGCGGGTCTGCCGGGTGCTCGGTTTGGTGGAGCGGTTTGAGACGCTCGTCCCCGAGGAAACGGCGAGCCCCATGGCGCAATTGAAATGGCAAGGCCACCAGCGCCAGCGGGCCACCGGGAAAAAGGGGGCGAAGGGAAAACCGCTGAAGTGGACCTGGGGTGAGCCGGTATGATCGCGCGGGTGCAGCTCTGGGGCCGGACCATCGGCGCGGTGTCGCTCAACGAAGGGCGCGACGTGGCGGCGTTCCAGTACGACGCGGACTTTGCGCGCAGCGGAATCGAGCTTTCCCCGCTGGCGCTGCCGTTGGGCGAGCGGGTGTATGAATTTCCCGTGTTGCCGCGGAGCACGTTTCACGGCCTGCCGGGATTGCTGGCGGATTCGCTGCCTGACCGATTCGGCAATGCGCTGATCGACGCGTGGCTGGCAACCCAGGGCCGCACGCCGGAGAGTTTCAACGCGGTGGAGCGGCTCTGCTACACCGGCACGCGCGGCATGGGAGCGCTGGAGTTCTCCCCCGTGCTCGGGCCGAGGCCGCGCAAGGCGGCCAGGATCGAGGTGGACGCGCTGGTGCGGCTGGCGGGCGAGGTGCTGGCGCACCGGGGCGATTTGCGGGGGCATTTCCACGCGGCCGGGCAGGCGAGAGCGCTGCGCGACATCCTGCGCGTGGGGACATCGGCCGGCGGCGCGCGAGCCAAGGCGGTGATCGCGTGGAATCGCGCGACGAACGAGGTGCGCTCCGGGCAGATCGCGGCCGGCAACGGGTTCGACTACTGGCTGCTGAAGTTCGACGGCGTGGCGGGCAACAAAGACAAGGAGATTGAAGACCCAAAAGGCTACGGCGCAATCGAGTATGCGTATCACCTGATGGCGAAAGCGGCAGGCATCACCATGAGCGATTGCCGGCTGCTGGAGGAAAACGGGCGGCGACATTTCATGACGCGCCGCTTCGACCGGCAGGCGGGCGGCGGGAAGCTGCACATGCAGTCGCTCTGCGCGCTGGGGCATTTTGATTTCAACCAGGCGGGGTCCTACGCCTACGAGCAGGCCCTGCTGACGATCCGCCAGCTCGGGCTGCCGATGGCCGCCGTCGAGGAGCAGTTCCGGCGCATGGTGTTCAACATCGTCGCGCGGAACCAGGACGACCACGTGAAGAACATCGCCTTCCTGATGAACCAGCAGGGCGAATGGTCGCTCGCGCCGGCCTTTGACCTAACCTATAGCTACAATCCTTCCGGCTCGTGGACCGCCACGCACCAGATGACGCTGAACGCAAAACGGGATGGCTTCACCCGGGGGGACTTTGAGGCGTGCGCGAAAGCGGCGCTGATGAAACGCGGGCGTGCCGCGACGATCATTGGCGAGGTGGTGGCGGCGGTGCGGCGCTGGTCGGAGTTTGCCGCCGAGGCGCGGCTGACCGACCCATGGCACGACCCAATTCAGCAGGCGCACCGACTGAACTTCACCGGAGCATGAGCTTCACCGGTTCCTGATCAGCCTTTAGCCCCGAGCAGCCCTCGAAGGCTGGGCCTGGGAGCAGGACTTGGGGCACCCCTTTAAAACCTGAACCGCAGACGGCCCGCCACGAATAGCAAGCCACCGTTAGCGGAAGGTCCAGGGGAGCGGATAGGATATGGCAGTCATGCCAAAGTTTTTTAAACGAGGGGGCCCGGGGTGCTCATTTGCGGGAATGAAGCAGTTCTCGCAATCGTTTCGTCGTCTGCTCACGGTCAAGGCGGCTGGCGGCAACATCCAACGTCAACGCTTCCCATGTGCCCACATCCAGGTTTTCCTCGGAGAGCAATCCATTCTCGCTCAAAAACACCAGGCACGTCGCCAGCGCCGTCCGCTTGTTGCCGTCCACAAACGGATGATTGCGGCACAGATAAAACAGATACGCCGCCGCAATCTCCACCGGATCGTTGAACATTGGGTCGCCCATCATCGTGGCCTGCGGCGCGGCGACCGCCGATTCCAGCAATGCCTCCTCGCGCAGCCCCGCTCCGCCACCGTGCGCGGCCAGCACCTCCGCATGAATCGCCTTCACGGCTGCCACTGTGGGATGCGCCAGTGGCCGCTTCATGACAGCCTCCGGAACAGCTCCGCGTTCTTCTTGATCAACCGGTTCGCGGTGGCGGACGCTTGCTCGGCGGTTATGACCGGGCGCACGGGCGTCAGCGTGATGGTGCCGCCTTCATGGACTTCCACATTCACCTGGTCCCCCACCTTGAGGTGAGCCAGATCCATGAGGGCGGAATCAAACATCAGCCCCTGCGAATTGCCAATCTTGGAAATCGTTTTAACCATGTGGTAAAACTATGTATTACACACCGTTCTGTCAAGCCCGCCGCCATGGATTCCTGAACTCTGCGGAAATATCGCCCCTGAAATGGTGCCGTTGCAATCAAACAAACAAGGCACTTGAACAGGCTGAAGCCTGGACAAGCGGGGAAACTGACGGCTCGGCAGGAGCCTCTCCCCACCAGGGGGAATTCGGAAATCGGAAGTTCGGAACCGCGGCAGGACGCCGCTGCCGGAAATGCGGAGTTCGGAGTGCGGAACCGCCAAAAAATGACTACTGACCACTGACTACGGTGGGGCGAAGCTCCTGCTGAGCCGTCCCCTGTTTTGAACTGAACTCTGCGGAAATATCGCCCCTGAAATGGTGTTGTTGCAATCAAACAAACAAGGCACTCGAACAGGCTAAAGCCTGGACTACAAGCGGGGAAACTGACGGCTCGGCAGGAGCCTCTCCCGGGAATTCGGAAATCGGAAGTTCGGAACCGACGAACCAGCGGCAGGGGGCGCAAGACAGATTTCTTCGATTAGGCGGCGAGGGTCAAGGCGTCGTTGCGTGCGGCGTGGGTGTCGAGGCGATCTTTCCAGAAATCATTCAGTCTGCGGCTGCTGTGAATGCAG
>CAIYYI010000097.1 GCA_903930345.1 uncultured Verrucomicrobiota bacterium | reverse complement strand
CGCTCGGCGTCTCCCTTCAAGCTGAAACCCATCACGAAATCATCCGCATACCGCACCAGAAAACAGTTCCCGCCCATCCGCGGTCGGACTTGGGTTTCGAACCATTCATCCAGCACTTCATGCAAAAAGATGTTCGCCAGGATGGGCGAAATCGGCGCTCCTTGCGGAATGCCTAACTCCTGGTTGACCACTTGCCCCGCCTCCAGTACACCCACGTGCAGCCACTTCCCGATCAGGCTCAGGAGTGCACCGTCGTTCATGCGCTTTTGGAGAATCGTGCGCAACTGGTTCCACGATATTGTGTCGAAGAATTTCCGTATGTCGGCATCAATAATCCAATTGATGCCCCGTTCCAGACACTGTTGCCGCAAGTAGATAATCGCCCCGTGCGCGCTGAAATACCTCCTAAATCCACACGAGAAGTCGCAGAAATGCGGCTCGTAGATGGCTTCCAGAAGCATCGCCACAGCCCGTTGCACAATCTTGTCCTCCAGCACCAGGATCGCCAGCGGTCGCTGGCCCCCGTCCCCCTTCGGTATCCACACCCGCCGCGCCGGTTGCGCCCGGTATTGCCCGGTCACCAGTCGGCCATGCAAGCCGGTGATGCGTTCCTTCAGGTGGACGGCATATTCGTCCGCAGTGATCTCATCGATCCCCGCAGCCGCGTCTTTACGTAGTTGGTGAAAGGCTTCCGTTAGGAAGTCTTCGTCCATCAAATGCGCCAGGGTGATAAACACCATGGCCGGATTTTGTTCCGATTGTTTCACAATCCGCGCCAGTTTCGTCGAGACAGTTGGCGAGTTCAAAGCCTCTCCTGCCTTTCCTTGGCGCAGACGTCATGCCCGGCATTGCCTTCCCGCGTCCTTCCGGTTGTTATCGTGGGTCCCTTGGGCCTCGGTTCCCCACGCGTTCGGTCCGAGGTTGCCCCCGGCCCCGCGGTACTGTGCGTTGCTACGACTGCCTTCGTCCTTCCCGGTCGGTCCGCTTTGTGCTCCCTCCCGGTACCTTGGGTTGACGCGCTTGCCTTGGTGTTCCTCCTGGTAACTGCCAGGTTCGGCTCGTCTGCTGGCCGCGTCGGCCACCAGACGCCAGGGTGTTGATTACGCCGGTCACCCTTCGTCCGGCGATGCTTGCCAAGGAGACGGGAGGCTCTCCCGAGTTCCCGGTTTACCCACGTGCCCACATGCCCCGCTCTCAGACCCCGGTGGTGTCCTGTCCGCTTGCCTTGGCGCGCACAGGACTGCTGCCTTCCTGCCACTGGATACAGTCGGCTTTGGGTCCGGTTGCCCGGACTTATCCTGCGGTCCACCACTATACAGTTTTCGGAGTTCAATGACGCGGCCTGTGTTCTCGCTTCCCCTCTGCTTCGCACACCACCTTTCGGTGATCGCACTTCGGTTCAGCTGCCGACCTGGTGGCTAGCCTTTGGTCGGGTGGGACTTGAGTTGCCTCTCACCCACTGGGTAACGTTGACATGTTTCAAGAGGTGTCTCCTCTATTCTCACATCCCGAGTTTTGCTCGGCGCGACCAGTGATTTTGTTAGCCCACGTCTTCATACTCTGCTCGACCAAAAGCTCCAATGCTCACAGACAACCTCATCTGCTACCATCGCGTCGTCACGCTCAAACCCAGTCCACGAATCAACGGCAATGTCGTGACGTGGTTTTGCACCGAGGCGGAGCAAAACTCGATGTGCGGATACTGCCGGCTTCGGACTCCGTCGCAGTGCGGGCTCATCCAAAACCGACTCAAAAAAAGGGCGCGCGGCCGCTGCATGTAGTAACCCCAGGGTGACTGCAATCTGGGGGGCAACGAAACTACCGGAGCGAAATCGGTAGCAAAGCTCGTCGAAAAACTCGTGATGACGGCTGGCCAAAAGGCAAGTGCAACCAGCCAACGAATGCCGCCAAGAGGCGTCACGAATAATCTCTCCCCAGTATGTCGCGTCGCCAGCAAGCCGATCTGCCACTCGGCGGTAAAGCTCCAGGTCGTGCTCAACGCCCGTGTCGCTCCAGACCATATTAAGCGGGTGCAAATAATACGGCACACCCTTCGAGTCATTGCCGAGCCACTCGAAAACCCTCATGTCTGGCATTGATACTGGCATGGTGCGAAGTCGGCTAACACTCGGCCTGAGTGGCGCGGGGCCAAGGGCTTTGGGATGCAAACAGGACGCGCCAACCCGCGTCCACTCCAGGCCGCTCGTTATGCGATGAGTTTCTCATGCCGCAGGTAATCCCGCCAATCGTCGTGGTCAAAAATCATCGACTCACTCCCCTCGTTGGTGCGGGGCCGCTTGGTCACCACGTAAAGCCTACAAGCCCCTGTTTCCGCTGGAAGCCCCCGCCTTCTAAGGCAGAGCAGCCAATCCTCGAAGCTTGCCCCGGGCAAGCTGCACAGACGGAATGCCGCCTCGCACCAATCAACGAAGGGAGCATGGTCGTTCCGCAGGATCGTCCTGGCCTCTTCGACCGACATGTCTTGGAGACTACTGCGCATAACTATATGATTAACAGGGAATCGATTCCTTGATAACCTGATATTGGCGGACAAACTGGGAAATGTTTCCTAGTTTCATTATGCATCGCCCAGCTTCGCGTCGTGTAAGCAGCGACGTGAACAACACGCAGTGCTGCGCGAAGAATCGGCTCTGGTGCCAGCAGACTACTCGTGGCGTGCGAAGTCGCCCTACAGCAATATCGAACGACCTTCTCGTTCGTTGTTACCGGTAGCAGGGTTTTCATTTGGATGGCGATACTGGACAGGCAAACCCACGTTGGCAATGGCAAATGAGGGCTGAGAAAAGACTACGGGACCACGGACCATGGGACCAAAACAGACGGGGACCCTGAATGCGTATGGTGGATTGCGGAATTGGGGACGGCTCGGCGGGAGCCCCACCAGCTTCTGGGTATAGCGGAACAGACGGAGTTGGGCACGCCTCTCGGGCAGGCTGAAGCCTGTACTACAAACGGGGAAACTGACGGCTCGGCGGGAGCCTCTCCCCACCGGGGGTAGGCGGATTGCGGAACGGCAAACCACAAAGCAAATCGGGAAAGATGAAATCAGGAACACGCGGTCTATAACGAACGGGCCCAGCCCGGGGCCACGGACGAAGCGCAGCCCAACCAACCGGACTCCTCTCTCCTGACACCAAGGATCCTGCAGGCGGCCTGGGATCTCGTTCCCCTGAGGTGCAAGTGTGAAAACTGTCGGGATTCTGTCGGTCTGGAAAAAACCGGAAATCCGCAGCGGCTTATTCGGCGTATCGCCTCTGCTTCATGGCCAAATACCTTTGTTGTTCAAGGCATTCGAACAGGAAAACGCACCGGATTACCACATAAAAATGGCGGGAGCGGCGGGACTCGAACCCGTAACCTCTGCCGTGACAGGGCAGCGCTCTAACCAATTGAGCTACGCCCCCGTTAAAGGGGACCAAATGTTTAGACGAAACCCTCCTCGCCGTCAATGGCTCTTTTGAAAAAAATACACCGTTGCCAAAAAGGGGCTTAAAACCGTAGAGTTCAGTGCTCCAACCCGGCGGGCTGGCAAACGACTGAAATGTCCGAATACAAAGTCAAGTTTGAGGTCTTTGAAGGTCCCCTGGACCTGCTCCTTTACCTGATCAGGAAGGAGGAGGTGGACATTTACCAGGTCAACCTCACCAAGCTCGCCACCCAGTTCATCGAGTACATCGAGGTGATGCGCCGGCTGGATCTCGACATCGCCGGGGAATTCGTGGTCATGGCCGCCACGCTCATGTACATCAAGAGCCGCGAACTGCTGCCCAAGGAGCAACAGGTGATCCCGGATGCGGAGGAGGAAGGCGAGGATCCACGCTGGGAACTGATCCGCCAATTGGTGGAGTACAAGAAGTTCAAGGATGCCGCCGCCCAGCTCCAGATGCTGGAGGCCACCCAGGAGAACACCTACGCGCGCGTGGCCCCCAAGCCGGTTTTCAAAGAGGAATTGTCCACGGGCCGGCCCGAGGCTTCCCTGTTCGACCTGATCAATGCGGTGAACGCCGTGCTCCAACGGGTCACCCGCACGGAGGACAGCCGGGAGATTTACCAGGATCAATGGACCGTCTCCTCCAAAATCGAATACCTGCTGCGGCTCAGCTCGGAACGGCCCACCGTCCGCTTTTCGGAACTGTTCGCGGATGCGCGCAGCCGGACGGAGGTGGTGGTGACCTTCCTGGCGGTGCTGGAACTGATCAAGCTGCGCCAGATCGTGGCGGTGCAATCGGAGGCG
This sequence comes from uncultured Verrucomicrobiota bacterium, assembly GCA_903930345.1. Taxonomy (GTDB): domain Bacteria; phylum Verrucomicrobiota; class Verrucomicrobiia; order Limisphaerales; family CAIYYI01; genus CAIYYI01. The sequence continues at coordinate 19,921 of CAIYYI010000097.1, read as the reverse complement.
TTTGGGGAGATTGACATCATGAAGGCCCCCCCGCAACCGATCCACACACCGGCCCCGCCGGAGACTGGTCCCGCCCAACCTGAATTACCCGCCGATGCCACAACGGCCCGCCCGCCCGCCCCCGCCCCGGCCGGGGAGTCGGCGGAGCCTCCTGGGACAGACGTTGACTGAGGATTTGTGCCATGGAACTGAAACTCATTTTGGAAGCGATTTTGTTCACGGCCCAGAAGCCGCTGACGCCGCATGAAATCCGCGGGTTGCTGAACACCACGGCGGAGCAATCGGAGGATGAATCGGCCACCCCCTTCAAAAAGGTGCCGGAAGCAAACATCCTGGCGGCGCTGGAGGAACTCCACCGGGAGCATGAGGCCGCCCAGCGGACCTACCGGCTGGTGTGCGTGGCGGGGAGCTGGCAGTTTGTCTGCCAGCCGGACTACGCCCCCTGGCTGAAAACCATGGTGGGGCACAAGCTCCGGCCGCCCCGGCTCTCGCAGCCGGCGCTGGAGACGCTGGCGGTGATCTCCTACCGGCAGCCGGTCACCCGGGCCGAGGTGGAACAGGTGCGCGGGGTCTCCGTGGACGGCGTGATGCAAACCCTGCTGGATCGCGGTCTGGTGGTGCAAACCGGCCGGGCCGAGGTGGTGGGCCGCCCCGCGTTGTACGGCACCACCGCGCTGTTTTTGGAATATTTCGGCCTGCGCAGCCTGGAGGAGCTGCCGGCGGCGGATGAGCTGCGACGGTTGCCGATCGAGAAGCCAGAGCTGCTGCTCACGGTGGATCCCCATCTGGCCACCGCACCCGAGGAACCGCAACTGCCGCTGGCTGACCGGGAATCCTTTGCGGAAACAGCGTCCGAGCCAGCCCCGGAAACCGTCCCTCCCCTCGCCGCCGAACCCGCGCCGGAGAGCGCCCCGCAACCCCGAACCCCGGAGAATTTATGAGCATGCAGGATTATCGCCAGGCAATTGACAAGCTGGACACCCAGATTGTCAAACTGCTGAATGAACGCACCCGGCAGGTGCTGGAGATCGGCGCCATCAAGGTCAAAGCCGGCCAGGAGATCTACGCCCCGCAACGGGAACGCGCCGTGCTGGAGCGGATCTGCCGCCTGAACAAGGGGCCGCTGCCGGGCGAGGCCTTGCGGGCCATTTACCGGGAGATCATGTCCAGCGCGCTGGCGGCGGAGAAGCCGATGTCGATCGCCTACCTGGGGCCGGAGGCCACCTTCACACACCAGGCGGCGCTGCACCGGTTCGGCACCAGCCTGACCTACAACCCGCTGAAAACCATCGCGGAGGTGTTCAACGAAGTGGGCAAGCGCCGCGCGGAATTCGGCGTGGTGCCGGTGGAGAACTCCACGGAGGGGGTGGTGACGCACACGCTGGACATGTTTGTGGATAGCGAGCTGAAGATCGTGGCCCAGATTGTCCTGCCGGTGCAGCACTGCTTGGTGAGCAAGATGGCCAAAAACCAGATCAAGGTACTCTACACGCACCCGCAAACCCTGGCGCAGTGCCGGGGCTGGATCCAGCGCAACCTGCCGCTGGCGGAGATCATCGAGACCTCCTCCAACGCGCGGTCGGCGGAGCTGGCGGCCAAGGAAAAGAACACCGCCGCCATCGCCGGGCTGCTGGCGGCGGAAAAGTACGGGCTGCCGGTGCTGGAGCACAATGTGCAGGACAACATCAACAACGCAACGCGCTTCCTGGTGCTGGGGCGGGAATGCGGCAAGCCGACGGGCCGCGACCGCACCAGCCTCCTGTTCTGCATCGCGGACAAAGTGGGGGCGCTGCACTCCTCGCTGGCCCCGTTCCGCCGGTATCGGATCAACATGACCAAGATTGAATCGCGGCCGAGCAAGCGGCGGGCATGGGAATATTACTTTTTTGTGGATTGCGACGGGCACCAGCAGGATCCCAAGGTGGCCAAGGCGATCGTGGAGCTGCAGCGGCATTGCAGCTTCGTCAAGGTCATGGGCTCCTACCCCAACACCGAATAGCCATGACCGGCAAAGTTTTGAAGCCCTTGCACCTCGGCCGTGCGCGAGAGGTGTTCGAGATCGAGGTGGCCGCCCTCCAGTACGTGCGCAAGCACCTGGACGGCACCTTTGACGCCGCCGTGGAAACGATCCTGGAGGCGATGGCGCAGGAGCGGAAAATCATTGTGGTGGGGATTGGCAAATCGGGCAACGTGGGCCAGAAGATCGCCGCCACCCTGACGAGCACCGGCACACCGGCGGTGGTGCTGAACAGCGTGGATGCCCTGCATGGGGACCTGGGGGTGGTGCGGGACGGCGACGTGCTGCTGGCCCTGAGCTACTCCGGGGAATCCGAGGAACTGGTGAACCTGTTGCCCGCGTTCCGGCGGTTCACCATCAAGATCATCTCCATGACGGCGGCCCCGACGTCGTCGCTGGGACGCCATAGCGACGTGGTGCTGAATGTGAAGGTGCCGCGCGAGGCGTGCCCCTTCAACCTGGCGCCCACGGCAAGCACCACCGCCATGCTGGTGCTGGGGGACGCGCTGGCCATGGCCACGCTTCAGGCGCGCGGGTTCAAGGAAGCCGATTTCGCCCGGCATCATCCGGCGGGGGCGATCGGCCGGGCGCTGCTGGTCCACATCCGCGACATCATGCGCACCGGGAACCGCAACCCGGTGGCCCCGCAGACCCTGGCGGTGAAGGATGCACTGCTAATCATGACGCAGGCCAAATCCGGCTGCCTCAGCGTGGTGGATGGCAAGGGCAGGCTGGCGGGGGTGTTCACGGACGGCGACCTGCGGCGGCGCATGGCCGACGACGTGAATGTGCTGCACCAGACCCTGGCCACGGTGATGACGCGCAACCCGGTGTGCATCCAACAGGACGCGCTGGCCATTGAGGCGCTGAAGATTTTCAACCAGCGGAACATTGACGACCTGGTGGTGGTCAACGCCCGGCGCGAGCCGGTGGGCATCGTGGACACCCAGGATCTGCCGAAGTTGAAACTGATGTAGGCCGGCGGGTGCCTGGCCGCCAACGAGAAACCGACAACCATGAGAAAAACAACGCTGAACTGGCTCCTGGCGGGCGGACTATTGCTGGGTGCCCTGCTGCCCGCAGTGGCTGCCCCGGAGGAGGAATCCATGAACAAACGCTTTCAATTCGAGAAGCAGCTCACCCGCACGGCCAGGCTGGGCTACCTACTCTCCGTGCCCAAGGAGTACGCCCAAGACACCCAAAAGGAATGGCCCCTGATCCTGTTCCTGCACGGGGCCGGGGAGCGCGGCACGAATCTATCCGTGGTGAGCGTGCATGGGCCGCCGCGCCTGGTCAAAGAGAAGCGGGAGCTGCCTTTCATCATCGTCTCCCCGCAATGCCCCACCGGGGAACGCTGGGACGGCGAGGCGCTCATCGCGCTGCTGGACGAGGTGGAGCGCCATTACCGCGTGGACAAAACCCGGGTTTATCTGACCGGCCTGAGCATGGGCGGGTTTGGCTCCTGGAGTCTGGCGGCGCAACACCCGGAGCGGTTTGCCGCCGTGGCACCGATCTGCGGTGGCGGGGATGTGATTGACGTGCTGCTGACCAGCCGTGCCCGGGCCGCCTCCATCAAGACGCTGGGAATCTGGGCGTTTCACGGGGCGAAGGATCCGGTGGTGCCGCTGGCGGAAAGCCAGCGCATGGTGGACGCCTTCAAAAAGGCGGGCTGCCCCGAGGTGGAATTCACCGTCTATCCGGAAGCCGACCACGACTCCTGGACGGAAACCTACAACAACCCGAAGCTGTTTGAGTGGTTCTTAAAGCACCAGCGGGCGAAGTAGGGGGAACCAGTAGGGAGCCCCGCCGGGTTTTCAGCGGGAGCGGTTGAAAACTCCGGTTTTTCCGGGCTCTTTTATTTCCCGGTTTTCGTCGAGGCCGTCACCCGCTTGAAGAACGCGTGGATTCCGTCGTCTCCCAACTTCCGCGCGTTCGCGAGTTCCCCCTCCCGGGTGACATAGAGCACCTCGTTGTTCGTGGAGACGATCGCCACGGCGGGAATGCCCGCAGTCAAAGGCACTCCATATGTCTTGGCGATATCAAGGTTCTTGTCGAAATGGCCGACATCAACCTTGATCGTATTGAAATCCCGCGATAGCAACGCCGCACTCGCCCCACTCTTCATGGCGGAATCCAGCATCTTGCAATCTCCGCACCAATTGGCGCCAAAAACAATGATGACCGGTTTTTTCGCTTTGGCAGCCTGTGCCAACGCCTGTCGGAGATCGGCTTTGGCATCGGCCGTCTCAGCGTAGGGATTGTCCACCGCCGCGTTGGCAACCCAAAGGAGCCCAAGGAACAGGGTGCAGAACAGCTTCATTGTCGCTTGATCTCCAGGTTACTCCAACCCGCAGGCCTGACGGGCGCGCTTGAGGGTGCGGGTGGCTTGGACGCGGGCCTTTTGCGCGCCTTCGCGCAGCACCTGATTCACATAATCCAGGTTGGCGGCCAGCTCGGCCCGGCGGGCGCGCGCGGCGGCAAAGTAATTCCAATAGTGCGCGAAAAGACCCTTTTTGAGGTCGCCATAACCCAGGCCGCCCGCCCGCAGGCGGGCCTCGAAATCAGCGGCCACCTCGGCGGGGGCCACCAGCTTGAGCAGTTGGATGGCAGTGTTCTTCTCGGCATCGGGCTTGGGCTCCTGCGGGGTTCGGCTGTCCATGAGCAGGCTCATGACCTTTTTGCGGATCGGCTTTTCCTCGGCGAAGATTTCTACGGTGTTGCCGTAGCTCTTGCTCATCTTCTGACCGTCGGAGCCAGGCACCACGGCGACCTCGTCACGAATGCGAGGCTCGGGCACCACAAAGGTCTGACCGTAGAGGTTGTTGAATTTCAGGGCGATGTCGCGAGTGACTTCCACGTGCTGCTTCTGGTCGCGACCAACCGGGACAACGTTGGAATCATACAACAGGATGTCCGCCGCCATAAGGACGGGGTAGGCGAACAGACCGTGGTTGACGCGGTCCAGGTCGTCATCGGCCAGTTTGGCCTTCTTGTCCTTGTAGCTATGGCAGCGCTCCAGCAGGCCCATGGGGGTGACGGTGCTGAGAATCCAGGCCAACTCGGTCACTTCCGAAACATCCGACTGACGGAAAAAGACGCATTTTTTGGGATCAAGACCGCAGGCCAGAAAGTCCAGAGCCACGTCCTGCGTGTTGCGCCGGCGCTGGGCGGCGTCGCTCAGCGAGGTCATGGAATGGTAATCGGCGATGAAATAGAACGCCTCGCCCTGATCCTGCAATTCAATGGCGGGCCGCATCATCCCGAAATAATTCCCGAGGTGCAGCGCGCCGGACGGCTGAATGCCCGATAAAATTCGCATGGCACCAGACCCTACCGGGAAAATGGCGGGATGCAAGGCAAAGGCAGCCCAGCAAAGGGTCCGAAAGCACACTTTACATTCGGGCGGCCATGTGTAAAAGAAAAGCACCCCAAAGGACGAGATTACGTGGTCAATCAAAGGGCAAAGCGCTCTTGACCAGCGGCAGGGGGAACCCACGGTTTCTTTCCTGCCGATCAGTGGTTTGCGGATGGCAGAACGTCTGTCCATTCCAGGGGCGGCGACACAAACGAGAAGGCTGGAATAGTTGCTTATGAAGAAACTGGTGATCGGTTTGCTGATCGGGTTGACCCTGGGTGGTTCAGTGCCCGCTGCGGAATGGATTTGGTCCTGGAAACCGGCTCCCGAAGATCCCCAACCGCAGGTTGAGGTCTGCCCGCTGAAGTACGGCAAGAAATGGGCCTATGCCATCGAAATTGATGATGGCCCCAAATGGGTTCGTCCGTTTGCGGTTCCCTTCCTGGCGGATTACCACTACACGGAGGCCCCTCCGGGTGTTCCGGGCGGGGTTCGCCGCCCCTTCATCGGTTCCGTGTCCGTGATCGCTGGCAGCGTGGATAACAATGACGCCAACCTGAACGGGGAGGATCTTCGCGCGCTGATCGGTTCCGGTTGGGGGGTGATGAACCACAGTTTTGACCATCGCGCCAATGGGTGGAGCGGCCCGTCCGCCGCCCTGAACGAGCAGCAGGCCCAGGAGGATGCATTTTGGAGTCAGGCCGTGCTCGCCAGCAAACTTCCGGGCGGACGCGCCCCCAGTGGCGCGGTCTATGCCAACGGCTACACGGAATACAACCGGGCGGACGCGCTGGCCGCGTGCGGAATCATCATTGCCACGCGCGTGGGCGGGAGCAGCCCACGAAACGTCACCGGTCCCGCCACAAAGTGGATGGATTTCACCCGGTCGTACCTGGACGAAAAGGTTTGGAGCAACGAATGGAACAAGGGCCAGCCCATGGCGGATTTTCCCGGGGCAGACAAGGACGGACCCGCCGTCAACAGCCTGGTCATTGATTTCACCCACGGCATCGAGCGCCAGCCGGATTCCGCCAACCAGCAACGCTGGCGCACCCGTTTGAAAACAATCGAAGACCGCTGGGGGGCCAAGGGAACGGATGAGTTGTGGTGTGGGACCACGGCGGAAGTCGCCGAATATGCCCGCGCGGCCCAAGCCGCCCGGGTGACTGTCACCCCGGGAAAACTGCTGGTGTCCATCCCCGATCCTGTTTCCGCCAGCGCATTGACCCTGCGGCTGAGGGGAATCAGCAGGCAGGCCGGGGTGGAAGCCCCCCCAGGCGGCACGCTCCACCGCCAGGGGGAAGATCTTGTGCTGACCCTGCCGCGCCTGGCCCCATGGGGCGTGAAACCACCCGCGCCGCGTTTGAAACGCATCTATGACGGGCCGGCCGTGTCGGTCGATTTCCCAAAGCCGGAGGCCATTGCCGGCGTCACGTTCCGTCTCTTCGGCAACGTCCCCTCCCCCATCACCTACCAACTGGCGGTCCGGACGGCTGCCGGTGAAACCGTCATTGGCTCACGCATCTTGAAGTCCGGGTGGGTGGTGGGTGGCCACCTCTTTCCCATCCTGCCCGCCAAGCCAGCCATGCTCGGAACCGGCGTGAAGGTCACCGGCGCAGAGCCGTTGAAAGCCATGACCATTTGGGCGCTGGAAAGCATTCCTTGAAATGATCATTTCAGCCATGCCGGATGTCTTGAGGCAGGTGTATCAGTGGTTGAAGTGCCGGGGCGAAGCGTATACGTTGTCCCCACAACCAATACAACCACCCGACATGAAAACACCTCCTGCACTCCATTTGACCGGCATCATTCTGGTTTGCCTGACAGCGACCGCGTTGCCGGGCGCTGATGATGTGGACCTGGGGCAACGAACCAAATTCTCGGGCGTATGGAAGGGGTTCACCGTCGAGGGACGCGGGGAAAACCCGGACCGAGGACCGGTGAAGCTGGAGTTAACCATCACGGAAAAAACCATGAAAGGGCTGGAATTCAAGGGCACCAATGTGGTGAATCATGGGGAAGGTGAGTATGTGCTTGATCTGGGTCAGGATCCGAAATACCTGGACGCCTGGAAGACCAATGAGAATGGCCGCAAGCAGTCCTTTTTGGGGATCTACAGCCTTGAGGGTGACACCCTCAAATGGTGTGTGAGCCCGCGCAAGACAAGGCCGACGGAATTCCGCACCGGCGATGGCGGTTTCCTACTGATTTTGAAGCGGCAAAAACCGGCGGAACCCAAAACCGAGTGACAGCACCGGAGCACGCCATTTCCTTTTTGAAAAAGGCGCACCACTCCGGGTCGGACCGCAGGCAGACAGGCACTCGCAGCACCCTTTACTCCACCGGTTTCAACAGCAGATAATCGAGGCCGAGCATGTAGGTCTTGATCGCCTTCTCATTGGCTCCCACCACGGTGGCGGAGAACTCGTTTTCACCTGCTTTCAATTCAAAGACTCCGAGATCGATTTCTTTCCCCACCCTGACTTCAGCATTGTAGAAATCCATCGGCTCGCCGGCTTTCTGCCCGTTGATGGCGAACTGGTGAATGCCATAGTCACGGGCACTGAGAAAGCGCGCCATGACATGATGTTTGCCCGCCTTGGGCGACGGGAAGGCGACGGCCAGCGTATCCCCGGGCTTCATCCCCTCGTGCCACCAAAGCTGCCTCCCCGCGCTCACCCGGTCCCAATCCTGCGGACTGGCCTTGCCGGTAACACGCAGGATCTTCATTTCCTCAGCCTCCAGAGCGCCCGCCACCCTCGGCACCACGTACACCGGCATGGGGCGGACGATGGCATCCCCAGCCTGGATCGGCTTGAATGTGTCAGTGCCACCCGGACGGGCATACCAGTAGGCGGTCACCGCCATGTTAACCTTGCACTTCTCATTCCAATGCCAAAGTTCCATGTCAAATTTGAAATCCTTGGTGAACGGGATGCGGTCCAGGATGTGAAAGCGGTTCACGCTGGTCCGCCCGTAATTGCCCGGGCCATCACACCTGGGCTGGGCATGGTAGGCATGGGTGAAAAGCCCCGGCCAGCACCAGGCATAACCGTAGTAATCCTCCGTGCCGGTGCCGAAATGGCTGGGAAAGGTCTCGCCATCGACATAGATTTTCTCATCCCCTTCGCCCCACCAATCCTTCACGGGATTGTCGATGGTGAAGGAAACACCGGCAAACACCCCCTGCCCTTTCGCGGTGAGGTAATTCCAGTCAATCATCGGGCGGGTGGGCACCTCCGACTCCGAACGCCATTTGGCGTGGAAGTGCATGGAGGCATCCGTCCACCGGTAATCCGCCAGCGCGACTGTCCCGCTGAGCGTCACCTCCTCCTTGGTGAAATTGACCAATTCCACGACGGCGGAATCCTTGAAAGGCATGAGCCAGTGGCCATACATCTCCCCTTCCTTGGTCATGCCCAGCGGAAGTGAGGCATAGGGATTGATGCCCGGGGCACTGCCAAAGAAATCGCCCAGAGGCGCCTCCACGGTGGTTTCCCCGTCAAAGGTGATTTTGACAATGACGCCGCGCAGGGCGGCTTCGCGATCCTTGGCCGCACATTGCACCACCGTATAGGTGAACGCCTTCGGTCCCTGCAGTTCCGTGCGGGCGGTGCCGCCGGGAGCCAGTTGCATTTCAAACGGTTCGGCCATCCCTCCCAGGTCCTCATCCTTCCCCCGGGGCGCATCCAGCCGGGCGCGCAGCTTCTCCACCCGGTCCGCCAGGGCGGTGAGCTGCTGGGAGGTGAAGGATTCCACCTTTGTCCCAGCGGTGTAGGTGCGGTAGTTCACATGATAATAGAAGTTGCCCTTGTCACTCGTGACCTTGCAACTCCGGGCGTAGGGGATGGGAAAATAGAGGTTCCAACCCTTGCTGTACTCGCCGGCGATCGGCTTGGGCAGCCCGGGATATTTCCCGCCGAGCAAGTCCGACATCGGTGCCTGGAGGACCGGTTGTTCAGCGCCATCAACATAATCCGGAGGACCCCGGCTGGGTTCGCAGACCAGATGCGGACAATCGCACCCGGCCCGGCCGCCTCCATCATGACATATTCCTTGCGGCCGCCGCGATCCTCCACGCGGAGATATTGCCCGCAGTCATTGTTGGCGAACCAATTCTCCTTGGGGGATTTGGCGGCGGGATCGTAGGAGGAAAACTGTTTGCAGGTGTAGGCCGGAGCGGGAAACTCCGCCAGGCCAGCCAGACTGGTCATATCCTCCAGCAAACTCGCACTGGAGATGGCTTGGGCGGCCATAGAGGATACCGCCACCATGCCTCCCAGCCAGCCAAGCACCGCATACGCGGCCATGCGGCGAAACATGGAAGACCCTCTCCCCGGCCCAGCCTCACAACCATGGTTATGACGACGCAAAACCGATGGGTGGCCAGCAACAGCAACTTGTGGGTTCATGATGTGAAGGAGACTTCGTTTTGTCCGGGAAAAAGTCAAGTCCACCAACACACATAATCGCTGCCCGTAAAGGCACCGGACGGCTCAGGAGTCGCCAAACAACGCACCGGAAAACTGGGCGGCATCAAACGGCTGAAGGTCATCCGGCTGTTCCCCCAAGCCGACGAACTTGATGGGCAGGCCCAGCTCCCTCTGAATGGCCACCACCATGCCCCCCTTGCTGGTGCCATCCAGCTTGGTCACCACCAGTCCGGTGAGCGTGACAGCCTTGTGAAACTCCCGCGCCTGGATGAGGGCGTTCATGCCGGTGGTGGCATCCACCACCAGCAGGGTCTCGTGGGGAGCCCCCGGCAATTTCCGGCCCATGACCCGGTGCACTTTCTGCAGTTCCTGCATGAGATTGTGCTTGGTGTGCAGACGGCCGGCGGTGTCGATAAACAGGTAATCCACCTGGCGGGAGAGCGCGGCGCTCACCCCATCGTGCGCCACCGCCGCCGGATCGGCACCGTAAGCGCCGGCAATGACCGGGACATCCAGCCGGGTGCCCCACAGCTTCAACTGCTCCACAGCGGCAGCCCGGAAAGTGTCACAGGCGGCCAGCATGGCGGTCTGGCCCCGCTCGCGCACCATCCAGGCAAGCTTGGCCGCCGTGGTGGTTTTGCCGGTGCCATTGACCCCCACCATGGAGACCACAGTGGGGCCGGAGGAGACCTTGATAAGCGCACGCTGGCCTTCCGACAATGAGGCCGACACCTCGCGCTGAGCCACCTCCAACATGGAAACCCCGCCGCTCCCCTGGGTTTCATAAGCCTTTTTCACCGCCGCCACCACCTGATTGGTCATGGCCATGCCCAGATCCGCGCGCACCAGCGCCATTTCCAGTTCTTCAAGCGCCTCGGGGGTCAGCTTGGGCGAACGGGTCATGATCCGCCTGATCTCATGGGTCAGGAGGGCATGGGTCTTCTGCAAACCGGCTTTGAATTTTTGAAACAATCCCATAAAACGAACGCTTACGCCACGGTCCCGCCGCGCCGTTCGGCCAAGCGGGACTTCATCTTTTCCACATACACCAACGGCAGGCGCATGGTGCCCACCAGCGGCTTGCCCTTGTTCAACCCGTGGCAATCCGAACCACCGGTCACCAGCAGACCGAAACGATCGGCGATCTCCAGATAATACGCCGAAGTGGTGGTGGAGTGCTTGGTGTGGAAGCACTCAATACCATCCAACCCACTCGTCACCAGGTCGGGAATGATGTCATCCGCCCGGTTCAAACCGGGATGCGCCATGACCGCCAACCCACCGGCCCGGTGAACCAGACTGATGGCGTCGGCGGCGGAGATTTTGAATTTGGGCACCCACGCGGGCCGGTTTTTCTTCAAAAAACGGTCAAAGGCCTCCTCATGACTGGTGCAAATGCCCGATTCCACCAACACACGAGCCACATGCGGACGGCCGGGAGCGCGGCAGTTGGCGAGTTCAAAAACGCGCTCCACGCGGATCGAAATCTGCATTTGATTCAGCCGGGTCACCATGTCCCTGATGCGCTGCTGGCGCACCCCTTGGAATTCGATCATCCGGGCGAGAAATTCGGGGTGCCGAATATCCATGAAGTAGGCCAGCAGATGGATTTCGATCCCGTCAAACTCGGCCGTCAATTCCACCCCGGGCACAAATTCGATGCCCAGCCGCGCGCAGGCCTCGGCCATTTCCCCACAACCCTCCACCGTATCGTGGTCGGTGACCGCCATCACGGCCAGGCCATGTCGGTGCCCTTCGGCCGCCAACTGCGCGGGGGTGAAGGTGCCGTCAGAGTAGCGGGTGTGCAGATGAAGGTCGGCAAACACAGAGCGGTTTCCGTTCAAACGTTCCCCCGAGCAGGCCGCAGCAGTTCGCCTTTGACCTTGTCGAGAATGCCGTTCACAAACTTGCCGCTGTCCTCAGTGGAGTATTTTTTGGCAATGTCCACCGCCTCGTTGATGCTGACCACGGGCGGAATATCATCGCGATGGAGCATTTCAAAGATGGACAGGCGCAAGATGTTGCGGTCCACCGCCGCCATGCGCGGGAGGCCCCAGTTTTTGGCGTGGCGCGCGATGATCGCATCGCATTCGGCGCGGTGTTCGATCACCCCGCGAATGAGCGGCTCGGCAAACTCGCGCACCAGCAAATCCTCTGCGGTTGGCGGCGGCAGCTCCGGGACCTCGCCCCAGTTCGCGCCATCCTTGTCCGCCAGAAGCGCCGCCTGGCGCTGAGTCTCCCAGAATTGACCGAGCGTCTCATCCAGGTTTTCTGGAGGATTCAAATCAAACTGGAAAAGAAATTGTATGGCGCGTTCGCGCGCATCGCGTCGTTTTCCCATAAATCAAGGATGCCGCATGCTGAGCCAAAGATGAAGGTAAATTTTGGTTAGTGTCGGAAATGACGGGCTCCGGTGAACACCATGGCCACTCCGCGCTCATTGGCGGCGGCAATCACATCGCCATCCCGCACCGATCCACCCGGCTGAATCGCCGCTGTGGCGCCGGCGGCTGCCGCAGCGACCAGACCATCCGGGAAGGGGAAGAAGGCATCACTGCACACCACACTGCCCTGGAGCGATAAACCGGCCTCTCCCGCCTTCCAGACCGCCAGGCGGCTGGAATCCACCCGACTCATCTGGCCAGCCCCGATACCCAGCGTGCGATCCGGACCCACATAGACAATCGCGTTGGACTTGAGATGCTTGACGACACGCCAGCCAAAGAGCATGGCCTTCAACTCGGCCTCGGTGGGAGTCCGTTGGGTGACGGTTTTGAGGTCGGCCGGAGTGGTCGTCTTCAAATCCCGCTGCTGCCAAAGGTAGGAATCCATGCCCACACTGCGCACATCCCACGCCTGGGAGGAGAGGGGGCACTTCAGGATTTTCAAGAGCCGCAAATTCTTCTTCTTCTGCAAGAGTTCCAAGGCCTCCGGGGTGAAATCCGGAGCAACAATCACCTCGCTGAAAATCTCCGCAATGGCTTCCGCACAAGGACGATCCAAGGTGCGGTTAACGGCGATGATACCCCCAAACGGAGCCTGTTTATCCGTGGCAAAAGCCTTGTCCCACGCCTCCCGCAAAGTCACCCCCTGCCCCACTCCGCAAGGGTTGGTGTGCTTGAGAATCGCCAGAGTGGGCAGATCCTCGCGAAATTCGGCGATCAAGGCCGTGGCGGCCGTCAGATCGAGGATGTTGTTGTAGGAGAGTTCCTTGCCGTGCAACTGGGTGAAGTACTCCGGGAACTTGCCGTAAAGCGCGGCGGCCTGGTGCGGATTCTCCCCGTAGCGAAGGGTCTGCACCAAAGGAGCTTGAATGGACAACACTGCCGGGGAGACCGAACTGGAATTAAACGTCCGGCCCAAATGGGCGGCAATGGCACCGTCATAGGCAGCCGTGCGTGCAAAGACCTTGGCCGCCAACTGTTGCCGCAAGGCCAGGGTGGTTTCCCCGGTGGTCCTGATCTGCTCCGCCACCGTGGCGTAATCAGACGGTTCGACCACCACCGTCACACTCTCGTGGTTTTTGGCGGCACTGCGCAGCATGGAAGGTCCGCCAATATCAATGTTCTCAATGGCATCATGCAGGGTGACATCCGGCTTGGCCACGGTCTGCTCGAAGGGATAAAGATTGACCACAACCAAGTCGATGGGCGCAATATCATGCTGGCGGGCAGCCGCTTCATGGGTGGCGTTGCCCCGGATATAAAGGAGACCCCCGTGGATCTTGGGATGGAGGGTTTTAACGCGACCATCCATCATTTCCGGGAACCCGGTGTGGGCGCTGATGTCCTGAACCGTCAACCCCGCCTCACGCAGGGCCTTGGCGGTGCCACCGGTGGAAATCAACTCCACTCCGGCAGCGACCAGCACCCGGGCCAGCTCCACCAAACCTGTTTTGTCGGAAACCGAAAGTAATGCACGTTGGATTTTTGCCATAAAACGGATTTAAAATCCCAGATGAAACCGGACAGTCAATGGCCAAATTCAGGGAACCGGCCATTCCAGATCAATCCCGAATGAAACCTGTTGATTGCCTGTGGGATGCGAAAAAGAATGCGCTTTCGACCAATTTTCAGTTGAAGAAACCCACCACCAGATCGTCGAAGGTACGAACACATATGAAACGACCTCTTTTTACTTTGGCATTGGGATGCGGACTCTTGGGGCTGGCTGCTTTCAGCGAGGCGGCGGACCGCAAATTGATCCTGATCGCGGGCAAACCGAGTCATCCCCCCGGGATGCACGAGTTTCGGGCCGGGAGCCTGCTGTTGCAAAAATGCCTGGCCCAGGTGCCAGGCTTGACCACACTGGTCTATTCCAACGGCTGGCCCACCGACGAAAGTGTTTTCCAGGGTGCGGACGCCGTGGTGATTTACGCCGATGGCGGCAACGGACACCCCGCCCTGCAACAGGAGCACATGAAGTTCATTGACGACCTGGTTAAAAAAGGGGTGGGCTTCGGCTGCATGCACTACGCGTGCGAAGTGCCCAAGGACAAGGCGGGCAAGGAATTCCTGGATTGGATTGGTGGATACTACGAGCATCAGTACTCCTGCAACCCGATGTGGACGCCGCGCTTTGAGAAATTCCCCACCTCCCCCATCACCCGTGGGGTGCAACCGTTCGGGGTCTTGGATGAATGGTACTTCAACATCCGCTTCCGCCCCGACAATGCCGGGATAGTGCCGATTTTGATCGCCAAACCCACGGATGAAGTCCGCAAAGGCCCTTACGTGTATCCACGCGGCCCGTACGAACACATCGTCGCCGCAGCGGGGCGGGATGAAACCATGATGTGGTCGATGGAGCGCCCCGGTGGCGGTCGGGGTTTCGGTTTCACCGGCGGGCACCACCACAAGAACTGGGGTGACGACAACTACCGAAAAGTGGTGTTGAACGCCCTGCTCTGGGTGGCCAAGGTGGAAGTGCCCAAAGAGGGTGTACCCTCGGCGATCAACCCCGAAGAACTGGCCCAAAACCAGGATCCAAAGGGGAAAAAGTAATCCCAAGCATCCCAGTCAAAATGCGCATTTCCCGGCGAACAGCGCTGCAAAAGACGCTGGCCGCCTTTTGTTGGCTGGCAGCTTTCCCCGGACGGACACTGGCTGCGACCGGCACTTTCACCAACCCGGTCGCAGCAAGGGGGGCGGATCCGTGGGTGATCCGACACGAGGACAGCTACTACTACTGCCAATCCCGCTGGTCCAGCATTGGGGTGGCCCGGGTGAAACGACTCCAGGACCTCGGACTGGCGAAATGGGACACCGTCTGGACCCCGCCCCCCCAACAACCATACTCACATGAACTTTGGGCACCGGAACTGCACCGACTGGACGGACGCTGGTTCATCTACGTGGCCGCCGACAATGGGCGGAACGAGAACCACCGGATGCACGTGCTGGGTGCCACCACGCCGGAACCAACCGGAAAATTCGAGTGGCTTGGCAAAATCGCCACTGCCGATGACCACTGGGCCATTGATGGCACCGTGGTGGAAATACCGGGTCGGGGCCGTTACTTCGTCTGGTCGGGCTGGGAGGGTGCAGAGAATGTCGCCCAGAACCTCTACATTGGCGCCATGGCAAATCCCTGGACGCTCACCGGGTCGCGAGTGTGCATTTCGAGGCCGGAGCATGCCTGGGAGAAAAACGGACGACCACTGATCAACGAGGGGCCGCAGGCACTCTGGCATCGCGACAAACTGTTTATCATCTACTCGGCCAGCGGCAGTTGGGGTGACGACTACTGCCTGGGGCAGTTGACCTGGACGGGCGGCCCCCCCTTGGAAGCGAGATCGTGGGTGAAGCGGTCGCAGCCGGTATTTTCACGGACGGAGGCTGTGCGCGGCCCCGGGCATGGCAGCTTTGTGAAATCGCGCGACGGGCGGGAGGACTGGCTGGTGTACCACGCCGCCCGCCGACCAGGCTCGGGCTGGGACCGCAGCGTGCGGCTGCAAAAAATCGGCTGGCACACGGATGGCTCCCCCAACTTTGGCACGCCGGTGGCACCCGGAGTTGCCGTGCCGGAGCCATCCGGCGATTCCACGCCATAAAACGCTTAAAACGCGTTGAGCCGGTCAATCAACTGACGCAAACGCCCGTAATCACGCCGGTTGAAGCCAAAGGCAATGCGGGACAGGTTCACGCAATCCTCATCATCAATCTCCTCGGCGGTGGCCTCGATCACCCGGATGGGTTCCCCCGCGACCAGGTCGGCAAAATCCTCGTTCAGCGCCTCCACGGCGGAAGCCGTTGGCGCACGCTTGAGACGGAGGATCAGCAGGTCTTTGACAAAACGTGAGGAGTGGAAGTTCCGGTAAAAACGGGTGATCGACTTGACCGCCTCGTCCGCGTCATCCGTGATTTGGTACAGACTGAGATCCTCCGGGGAAATCAGCCGATCCCGCAGCAGGTGTTCGCGGATGTTCTTATCCCAAGTCTTCCAATAAGTGCCGCCGGGGCGGTCCACCAAAACCAGCGGCATCAGACGGCTTTTGCCGGTTTGCATCAGTGTGAGCGCCTCATAGCCCTCGTCCATGGTGCCGAATCCACCGGGGAAAAGCACGATGGCATCCGAGTGGCGGAGGAAAGTCAGCTTGCGGGTGAAAAAGTATTTGAAAGTGACCAGCTTTTTGTCGCTGGAAATCACCGGGTTGGCGGATTGCTCCCACGGCAACCGGATATTGGCGCCGAAGCTCATTTCCGGACCGGCACCCTCATGACCAGCCTGCATGATGCCGGAGCCAGCCCCGGTGATCACCATGAAACCCGCCTGGCTGATCTTACGACCGAGGTCCACGGCCTGCTTGTAAACCACCTGATCCGGCTGCGTGCGGGCGGAGCCAAAAATGGTCACTTTCCGTTTTTCAGCGTAAGGGGCAAAAAGCTTGAAGGCGTACCGCAACTCCCGCACGGCGGTCTGGATGATCCGCACATCACCCCGGTGCTCGACGTCGTGGAGCAACTTGAGGGCGTTATCCACAATGTCTTCCACGAGATCGGCGTTATGACCACCGCCTTTGAAGGCGATCAATTCCTGTATTTGCTTCTTTAGCCCAAGGTCCATCGGCTGCTTCGGTGCTCGATCCATGGGCGAAAGTTAACCTTCCCCCGGGAAAATGCAACCGTCCAGGCCTCAAATGGCTGGCTACGGGGCATCACACTGGTGGGGCTCGCCGGGATGGTCCAAGCAGTGCCGCACCAACTGGACGAGGGAGAGCGGGGGATAAGGCTTTTGCAGGAAACAACTCCGGGGAATGGAAGAAAGGTCCCGTTCTCCGACATCGGAACTGTAACCGCTGGAGAAGATGATGCACAGATCGGGCCGTTCCTGGCGCAGCAACTCCGCCAACTGATACCCATTCATCCCCTGCGGCATGATCACATCCGTCAGGACCAGGCTGATTTTGGCGCCATGCTGACGCCAAAGCTCCAACGCATCCACCCCGTTTTCCGCCTCCAGGACGCAGTAGCCGAATTGTTCCAGAATGATGCGAGAGAGACTGCGCAAATCCAGTTCGTCCTCGACGATCAGAATGGTTTCGTTTCCACCCTGCGCCACGGTGGAAAGAACCCGGTGCTCAGGGCGGCGCAGTTCCCCGGCATGGGCTGGCAGAAAAACCCTGAAGATGGTGCCCTGCCCGGGAGCGGATTGCACCTCAATCCACCCCTGGTGCTGCTGCACAATGCCATGCACCGTCGCCAACCCCAGCCCGGTGCCTTTGCTGGCCTCTTTCGTGGTGAAAAAGGGCTCGAAAATGCGCGGCAGCAGCTCCGGATCAATGCCGTGGCCCGTATCTTTGATGGATAGGCACACAAAGGTGCCCGGGCGGGCCTGGGGACGCAGGGGATTTTCCGCCAGAGAAATGTTTTCGACGTCGGTGGCGATAATCAACCGACCACCTTGCGGCATGGCATCGCGGGCATTGATGACCATGTTCATGACCACCTGTTCCATCATGCCCATGTCCGCCTTGATGAGCGGCAAGTTGCAGGTGTGTTCACACTCCAGCGCGATCTGCTCCCCGATCACCCGGCGCAGCATTCGGGCCAGACTGGACACCACTTCGTTCAGATCCAGCGATTGCGCCTGCATGGGCTGTTTGCGACTGAAGGTGAGCAACTGACGCACCAGTTTGGCCGCCCGATCGGCGGTATCGAAAATCTGCTGAAGGGATTCGGTTATCTGCGGTTGCACGGGATTTTCAAGCAGCGCAAGATTGGCGTACCCTTGGATCACGGTGAGCAGGTTGTTGAAATCGTGAGAAATGCCGCCGACCAGAGATCCAATGCTCTCCATCTTCTGCGATTGGCGCAATTGGGACTCAAGGCGCTTACGGTCGGAAACATCGTGAACAATCAACACCAGACACAATTCAAGCTCCACCTGGATGCTCTCCCCCGAGACCAAGACATCATGGGTCTGTCCGGCACGGTCGAGCAGGCTGGCCTCAATATTCTTCAGCGCAGAATGGGTGCGCACCGCCTGAATCATCCCGCTTTGTTGCTCTGGATACGTCCACATGCCGATTTCCGCCGCCGTGCGACCAATGATTTCCTCGCGCCGGTAGCCCAGCAGCGCCAGGAGGCTTTCATTCACGTCCACAAACCGCTGATCCTCCAAGGTCACAATTCCAATGCCTTCCGGACAGTTCTCCCACACCACGCGGAACATCTGTTCCGAGCGCCGGATGGCTTGCTCGGTTTCCAAACGGGCGGTCACATCGCGGGCGGTGCCCAGGACGGAAACCGCCGTCCCCTGGGCATTTTTAATGGGCACGAGCCAGGTCCCCAGCCAGAGAGTGCCATGGGGAAAGGCATACTGATCCTCCGTGTAAAGCGCTTCGCCAGTGGCCAGGACCTTGCCCACGAGCAAGCCCTGGCCGGCCGCGATTTCTGGCGGAAAAAACTCCGAGCTGGGTTTGCCGATGAAGTCCTCAGGACGCAAATGAAACTGCCGGGCGGCAAAAGTGTTGACGTATTCCACCCGGTTGTCCCGATCAATGATGAAGATCATGTCCTGGGAAACCTCGGCGAGGGACCGGTAGCGGGCCTGGCTGGCCTGGAGTTCGGCCTCGGCCAACCGGTTGGCCGTAACGGCACGGCAATTGCAGATCACTCCAGCAATCTTTTCGCCTTCCTTGAGCGGCCAGAAGTGAATCTGAAGGATCCGCAGTGGGCTTTCCGGCTCCTGGCCGCGCAACTGCCACTCCAAGGGCACCACCTGTTCCCCGGCCAAAACACGGCACAGGGCATGCGAGAATTCGCTGGTGCCAAATTCCCGCCCAATGGCGACCGGCGTTTTGCCCTGCGCCTGTGCGTGACTGAGATCGGTCATCCGCACCATGCTCGAATTCCACATCAGGCAGCGCAATTGGGTGTCAAACACCGCCATGCCGTCCTGGGCGCTGTCAATCACCTGGCGCAGGAACTGATCCGCACCAAACAACAAACTGGCGCTTTGACTGTCCACAGTGGGAGTCATGGGCGGCAAAGGCTGGCCATTGGTGCTCTGGCGAGCAGGGCAAACATGAAAAACATGGCGAAACTCCTGGCGCGGTCACTGGCCGGCCAAACTGTTTCGCGCAAACCGTGTCATGGCCAGCAGGTTTTCCGGGGGGGTGCCCTGCGGGATTTCACATCCGGCGCCAACAATGTACCGGGCGCCTGCCTGGCGATGACACTCGCGCAGCGCCGCCTCCAATTCATCCGGACTCCCATCACGCACCTGTTTGACCGGATTCACATTGCCCAGAAGGACCTGGTTTGGTCCCATGACCGCGCGGGCCTCAGCCAGCGGGACCGGGAAATCTATGTCCACAATCGCGCACCCCAAACGGCCCATGCCTGCAAGAATGCGTCGGGTGTTGCCGCAAATGTGCAGCCGCACCCGCGTACCCAGACGGTGCAACCCATCCACCAACTGCTTTTGGAAGGGCCAGACAAACTCCTCGTAAATCTGGGGCCCCACCAGCGAGGCGGCGGCATCCCCCACCCCGATGATATCCACCCCCGCCTCAATCTGCGCCCGGGCAAAACGCAACTCCATTTCCACCACAAAACCGAACAGATCCCTGACAAAGCCGGGATCATCATAAAAGTCCAGCATCAGCGTGTT
>CAIYYI010000096.1 GCA_903930345.1 uncultured Verrucomicrobiota bacterium | reverse complement strand
TACGACACCTAAAAGAGCCCAAAAATATGCGCCCTATCCGGGCTTTCGTCAAGAATGGAAACATTTACCTAATGCGCTAACAATCAAGAGGATAGAATATTTGAACAGAATTATCGGCTATTAATCTACCGTTTGGTCAAACCCGCTTGACCGCCGTGCCACAGTAAGATCGCTGCCTTACGGCACGAGTTCGATTTGCTGCAAATTAATGAAGGGGGCCGTCTCCCCCCGGCCGGACAACTTTAGGTCATACCGCCCGGCAAGCTTGAACTCCAACCGACCGACGGCGTGAGTCTCGTACTTTTCCCAGCCACTGGTGCTTCTGGTGGTAAGGTCTAGTGGACCAATAGTTTGCGACGGTCTGGCTTTTACCATTTCGCCCGTGATGCGCATCGGTTTACCACCACCGGTGGCTGAGTAGGTCAACGCGACCTGATAGGCACCCGGTTTTGGAATTTGAACCTGCCAGGAGGCAAACTCACCGGGAGTGATCCAGCGCCCAAGGTTGCCATTGGTGTGCTTCTTTTCAAACATCAGGGTGGTCCCATTCAGGACGGCATCGCTGGCGGATAGAACCAATCGCCCGCTGGCTTCAGGGGCCACCAAGCGCGGTTTGACGGAGCCGAAATAGTTCATCCGGGAAGGCTGCGCCGCCACGGGTTCCACCACCAAATCAGCGAGGTCTCCAGCACCGGCGGGGAGGAGGGTCGCGGTTTCCCCCTGCTTCAAATCAATCACCGTGACAGGACGCCCGGCCCGGTCCTGGGTATTCCGCACCTGGAAAGCGCGCGCGCCTTGAACCAGGGGAGGAGTTGCCCAACCGGTTTCAATCTGGCAAGGGGTGCCGGCCAGGCTGGTCACCTGGATGAAGCGGGTTTGGCCGCCACGGCGACGGGCGGACACCAGGAAGGCTCCCTCCGTGCGCAGACGGTGGATGGTAACCTCCGGCCAGGAATCCGGCACAGCGGGAAACACACGGATCAGCGGGGCGAACGGATTGGGCGTGGCACTTTGGAGCAGGATTTCCTGCACGGAGGCGGCACCGGCAAGCGGGGTCTCAATCACGGGTCCGGCTTCCAGGTACATGGTGTTGGCCTTGACATAGCGGTCCAGGAACTGGCTGAGCAAACTCACCGCCGCCTCCTTGCGCCGCAGCCAGGAGGACATGGCGCTGGCGCCAGTAAAAGAGTAGCCCTGCAAAGCCCCCTCAAACCCGATCCAGTGATCCAGCGACTTTTCCAGACGGACGCGTTCAGCCGGGTCGTCGGGATCCGCAGTGTGGAGCGGATAAAACATGAGGAGATGGGAGAAATGCCGATGCGACTGCGCCAACGGCACCCCGGCGCCGATATGGTAGCCCTGCTTGTCATCCGCCGGATATGGGACCAGTTTGGCCAGCGTCTCCCGCCAAGCGGCAGCTTGGGGATCCCGGAGCAGAAAACGCTCGTTGGTGGCCAGCAGGACTGTCAGCGCCCAGCGCAGCAGAGCGAGGTTGTAGTTGCTGTCCGGAGCCCGCTCCGGGTATTCCGGCGAGGTGTCGGCGGGGAAATGGAGCAGGCCATCGGGGCCGGTTCTCAGGTTGTGGACCAGGTACTGGGCGGCCCGCTTGAGCAGAGGATAAAAGCGCTCTCGCAACAGGGCGTCATCGCCTGAATAACGGCATTGCAGCCAATAATTGTGCAACGTCCAGGTGAGGTTGCCGAGTTCGGATCCGGCCCCGCCCCGGCAATCGTACGAAGAAGTGCGGCCAATGCCGGCGGAGTCCTCCCGCCAAGCGGCGGGGACGTTGGCGATGAGGTTGGACGTGCCGGCATCCAGCATCCGCATGAGGGACTCGCCTATGTCCAAGCGGTTGGCACCGTACACCGGCCAGTAGGTAAGCTGAAGGTTCAGATTCCACCAGATCTTCGGCCAGGGGGTGGACCGAAACCACGGCCCCATCAGGTCAATCGCCGGGCGGTCGGCACGGGTGGCGGAGGCGAGCTTGTACATCTGGATCCAGTAAAAACTTTCGAGCCGGGTATCCGGTATGGAGAGGAAGCCCTGCGGCCACCAGGCGCGCCACCACTGCCGGTGGCTCTCGGCAAAAGCTGCCGACGCCTGAAACCGGGTGCCGGTCAGCAGGGCGACGGCCCGGCTGGAATCCGGCTGGCCGGCGGTGAAATAATCCACGGTCCAGAGCAGGCGCTTCAGATCGCCGGTCTTGGTTTCCAACCACGCCACCACGTAGCCGCCCCCCGCCTTGAAGGGCTGCACGCTCCAGCGGATCCCGCCGGACTGCCCCGGAATCGGGTCAGGGTTGCGCTCGCTATCGGGGATCAGCTCCTTTTTGTAAAGCTTGCGCGGGTCCTGCGAGGATTCCTGCCGGAACGCAAATTGTGGCTGGGCCGAAACCGCTGGGCCGGACAACTCCACCACCGTTACCAAATCGCGGGCGTGGGTGAAGGATCGCCACTGGAGCGGGCCGTTGGTGAGCTGCAGACTGCCCGGGCTTCCGCCTGCCAAAGGTCAAGCCGCAGATCGGCTGACCGCACCTCCCCGCCCAGCAGCTCAAACCGACCGATGGCAATCCGGTTGCCCCGGTCGATCACATCGGAGCGGCCAATGTCCCAATGCAGGGTTTCGCCAGGCTGCGCCCAGATCATGGAACCTAGCAGGCCATTGCCGAGAAATGCACCATCCTGCCATTGACGTGGCACCTTGTCCCAGACCAAATCGTGGCGACTTAGAAACTCCGGCCACAGGATGCGGTCCACGAGGGCTGGCACCGGGGCCGCAGGCAGGAAACCTGCGGCCACCAGCAGGCCCAGAGAAAGGGAATGCCCAAGGCACCCGGCAAGGAATCGGCGCATGGCGGGAGGGGTTGAAATTATTCGATGACCAGGTCGCCCTTCAACTCCACCGCCACCACGGTGACGGGGGAGGCACCCAGAGTGGGCAGGCTGATGACCGTGTCGCGGCCCGCAGTGGCGGTGGTCAGCGGCTTGCCATCGGCCAGGAGACAGGCCTTGGTAACCGGCGATTTCAGGCCCGGCACCACGAGTTTGCCATCGGCGGGCGCATCAAAGACATGCAGGAAAAGCGTGGTGCCCGCCGGGGTGGTCCGGCGGGTGCAACGGCCCCACGTGAGTTTGGCAAACGGACTGGCAGTGGTGCCATAGATGGCTGTGCCGTTGATTTTCATCCAGGCCCCAATGGCCTGCATGGACTTGATGGATTCCTCCGGCACGGTGCCATCCCCCTTGGGACCGATGTTCAACAGGTAGTTGCCCCCCTTGCTGGCGATGTCCACCAGGTTGCGAATCAGGGTTTCGTCGGATTTCCAGGCGTGATCGTGCTCGCTGTAGCCCCAGGTGGTGTTCAGGGTCATGCAGGTTTCCCAATCCACCCCGGGCATGCCGGTGGCGGGGATATGCTGTTCCGGCGTCAGAATGTCGCCATACTTCGGGTCAAGCTGGGGGATGGTCGAATCGGTGCCCATGCCGGTCCAACCGGCCTCCACATTGCGAAACAGACGGTTGTTCATCAGCACCCCGGGCTGGTGGGTGCGAACCAGCTTCATGAGATCAAAGGCGCGCCAGGCCTCGTCACCCTGGAAATCCTGGGCGCTGTAGTCCCACCACAGCACATCCAGAGGGCCATAGTTGGAGACCAACTCCTGAACCTCCGCGTGCAGGTAATCCAGGTACTTGGCGTGGGTGCGGGTGCCATTGGGATAGGGCTGGCCCTTGAGCGGATGGGGCAGTTGCTTGGAGCGGGCATACTCGTACTGGTCGTGGTGCCAATCGATCACCGAGTGGTAAAAGCCCACGCGCAAACCCTCCGCCCGCAGGGCGGTGACAATCTCCCTCACCAGATCCCGGTTCAACACGCTGCCAGCATCGTAGTCGCTGACCTTGGAATCATGCAGGGCAAAACCATCATGGTGCTTGGTGGTGAAAACCACGTAGCGGCAGCCGGCGGCCTTGGCCAGGGAAGCCCATTGACGGGCGAAATCCGCCGTCGGCTTAAACAGCGGGATGGCCCGCTTGGCATAGGTGTCGGTATCCGCCTTGACGCGCTGCTGGATCCATTCCATGCCACCCTTGGTGCCGACCGGCTTGCCTTCCCAGGTGCCCGCCAAACCGGAGTAGAGGCCCCAGTGTACAAACATGCCAAACCGGGCCTCCCGGAACCAGGCCATGCGGGCATCCCGCTGGGCGCGGGTTTCCGGGGTGGCGGGATCGGCAGCCAGAGCCGCGCAGACAGTGGCCAAGGATAACGTGCCAAGGACCATTTTTTTCAGAAAGGATTTCATGATTATTCAACGATGCGTGTTTATGGAGCCACTTTAATTGGAATGCGCGACCAATGGAAACACCGACTAGGCCGGAGCGCCTAAACGTCGCAGATCTGCACGCCCTGGCTCAGGGATGCCGCCGGATCGCGCAGCGGAATGAACTCCTGCGCCACATATCCCTCGTACTTGGTCTCCAAGATGGCGCGCATGATGGGCGGATAATTGATCTCCTGCGTGTCGTCGATCTCGTTGCGCCCCGGATTGCCCGCCGTGTGGTAGTGCCCGATGAAGGGATGGTACTGGCGGATTCTCCGGATGACATCGCCGTTCATGATCTGCACGTGGTAGATGTCAAAAAGCACCTTCACCCTCGGGGAACCCACCGCCTTGATAATGTCCATGGACAGATCAATGTCGTCGCAGAAATAGTCCGGGTGCCCCTTCATCTGCACGGAGTCGCGCGAGTTGAGCATTTCCAGGCAGACGGTCACCTGGTGACGCTCCGCCGGGCCGGCGATTTTCTTCAGGCCGTCAATCATGTTCTTGCGGGCGACCTCGGGGGGCAAACCCCGCCGCATGCCGGAGAAGGTGATGACGCTCGGCACCCCGGCGGCGGCGCATTCCGCCAGGCGCTTTTCCAGGCTGGCCAGGCACTCCGCATGTTCCTCCACATGCGCAAAACCCTTGGTGAAGCCGTGGCTGCCGGCGATGGCGCACTTCAGGCCCAGTTCCTTGAGCATCGGCCAGTGTTCCGGCCCGATCAACTCCACCGAGGGCACCCCCATCCTCACCGATTGGCGGGCCAGCTCCGGCACCGTCAACGGCTGGTAGCACCAGGTCACAACTGACTGACGGATCCGGCCGTTCTTGATGCGGTACACCTCGTTTTTCTCCGGAGCGGAGAACGCGCTGGCGCTGGCCAGGGCCAAAGTGGCGGTTGCGGTCTTCAGGGCCTGACGACGGGAGACGGGGGGGATGGGCATGGGGATGTTTTGGGGTTGAGGTTGAAACGGAGGCAAGAGGCGTGCACCGGAGGTCCGGCGCACGCCCCAGGCGGATGGTTTACACGTCGCAAATTTCGATGGACTGCCTCAGGGAAGCCAACGGATCGCGCTTGGGAATGAATTCCTGTCCCACGTAACCCTTGTAGCCGGTCGCCACAATGGCCTTCATGATGGCCTTATAGTTCAGTTCCTGGGTGTCATCAATCTCGTTGCGGCCCGGGTTGCCGCCCGTGTGGTAGTGGCCAAAATACTGGTTGCCCTGCTGGATCGTCCGGATGATATCCCCCTCCATGATCTGCATGTGGTAGATGTCATACAGCAGCTTCAGACGCTCAGAGCCGACGCGCTTGCACACCTCAATGCCCCAGGCGCTGTGGTCGGCCATGTAATCCTTGTGATTGACCTTGCTGTTGAGCAGTTCCAGCACCACGGTCACCTTGTGTTTTTCGGCGGTGGACATCAGGCGCTTCAGGCCTTTGACGCAGTTTTCCATGCCCTGCTCGTCGCTCATGCCCCCGCGGTTGCCGGAGAAACAGATGATGTTCGGGAAGTTGAACTCGGCCACCTTGGGAATGTCCGCCTCAAACTTGGCCACCAGGTCGTCATGGTGTTCCACCCGGTTGAACCCGTAATCAATCCTGTCCTTGCCGTTGCACATGGCGCAAACCAGGCCGTGCTTCTTGACGGTCGGCCAATCCTTCGCATCCAGAAGTTCCACGGATTCAATCCCCATTTGCACGCAGGCCTTGCAGAAATCCTCCAGGGGGATCTTGCCGTAGCACCACTTGGAAACGGAGTGGTGAATGTTGCCCTTCAATTTGGCGGGCGATCCATCAGCGGCGTGCAAAAGGGCGGGGGCGGCCCCGGCCAAGGCTGCCGCGCTGGCCATGTTCCGCAGCGCGGAACGACGGGAAATGTTTTTGCTCATAGGTTTATGACAATTAATGACGGGCTAGACTACCCTGATCAGGAGGGGAACGTCAAACAAGAATCATTTTGTTACTTGCACTTAAACGGTGATCCAATAGTTTCGGCGCATGGCAGATGCATCGGGCAAATCGCGGAAGCCCAAAAAGGCAATCATGGTGGGCATAGGCTTGGATTCGGACGGCCACAAGCGCGTCACGAAAGGCCCGAATTTTGCCTTGGTCGGAGGCTCGAAAGACACCCATGAGGAGATGACGGAGAAGGTCATCAAGATCAACGAGAAACTGGCCTCCAAAGGGAAGCAGTTGGAGGAGGTCAGCCGGGATGAATTTGATGACATTGCCCACTCGGTGGGGCTCCAGCGGCCCCCGCAGACCAACAACAATTGAGGCTAACTCGCTTGCCCCGGTGAATTTTGGGCCTCGGCCTTGACGTTTAGGGGTTGATGGTTAACGTTATGCATCAATCCGGGATGACTGGGCGGTGCGGATGACGATGTTAAACAACCCATATTTCTTTCTGGTGGTGTTCGGTCTGGCGGCGACCATTTTTTGTGTCACCCCGCTGATCCTCGCCCGCCTGTGGGCCAATTTCTTTTCCCCCCAGAAGCCAAGTCCCACGAAAAATGCCACCTACGAGTGCGGACTGGAGTCCACCGGAGATGCGTGGATCCGCTTTCGCTCCGGCTACTACCTCTACGCGATCATTTTTCTGATCTTTGATGTGGAGGCCATCTTCCTGCTGCCCTTTGCGGTGGCTTTTTCCGAGCTGCCGCTGGGGGCGTTCATCGCGATGCTGGTGTTTCTGCTGCTGCTGGTGGAAGGGTTGGTTTGGGCGTGGCAAAAAGGGGTGCTCGACTGGTCTTAACCAACTACGACCATGGATGAAGGATTACGCAGCGAGCTGAGCAAACAGGGGGTGTTCGTAGCCTCCCTGGAGACGCTCTACAATTGGGGACGCAAGAACTCTGTGTGGCCGCTGCAGTTTGGCCTGGCCTGCTGCGCCATTGAGATGATCGCTGCGAGCATGGCCCGCTATGACCTGGCCAGGTTTGGAGCGGAAGTTTTTCGCCCTTCGCCGCGCCAGGCTGACCTGATGATCGTGGCCGGGACGGTCACGAAGAAGATGGCCCCCCAAGTGGTCCGGCTTTTCAACCAGATGCCCGAGCCCAAGTACGTCATTGCCATGGGGGCCTGCGCCATCTCCGGCGGGCCGTTCAAGCAGGGCTACAATGTCCTCAAGGGCATTGACCGTTATCTGCCGGTGGATATCCACATTCCCGGCTGTCCCCCTCGGCCCGAGGCCCTGATTCATGCGTTCATGCTGCTCCAGCAAAAGATCGCCGCGCAGGAATTGACCGGGAAGAACCGGCCGCCGCATTTGCGGGCCGATGCTCCGGCGGAATATCCCGTGCCGGAGTTTGGGGAGCACGATCTGGTGCCGCCGCATAACCCGGGCCTCTGGCAACCCCCGACCCTTGTCCGGTGATCGCTGTGGAAACCCTTGAACAAATCAAAGCGCGCCTTGAAGCCGCCCTCTCCGGGGTGACGGTGGACCTGTGGTCCAATCCGGCGGTGGTGGCCCAGGGTGCCCTGGTCGTGCCGCCTGAACACGGGCTCGCTGTGGCCCGCTGGCTCCGGGAGGATGCAGCTCTAGCCCTCGATTTTGCATCCAACGTGACCGGGGTGGATTGGCCCGACCTGGTCACCCAGGAAAAAGTGAAAGTCACCCGCGTGGTGGAGGGGGAGGAGAGGGTCTTCGAGGAGACGTTGAAAAAGGTCCGGCCCGGCTTTCTGGAGGTTGTTTACCACCTCTATTCCATGCGACTGAAGCAGGGGCCGGTGATCATCCGGCTACGCACCGCCGACCGATCCGCCCGCGTGGAGCTGCCCTCGCTCACTCCGGTTTGGCGCGGGTGCGAGCTGCAGGAGCGGGAGGTCTTCGATTTGTTCGGCGTCCGGTTTGCCGGCCACCCGGATCTGCGCCGCATCCTGATGTGGGACGGCTTTCAGGACTATCCCATGCGCAAGGATTACGTGGAGCCGGATGACTACGAGTACGAGCCGACCCCGCACGACGAGGTCCTGGAAAAAGCTAAGGCGCACTATCCCCCTACGGTGCCGAAGGAGGCGGACGGACCGGCATGAGCACTAGCCCACCATCCTACGAGGTGACGCCCAAGACCGCCGATGGCGGCGGGCTGGACGGCGACCTGCTGGAGGTCTCCATGGGCCCCCACCATCCTTCCACGCACGGCGTTTTCCGGATGGATGTGGTGCTGGACGGCGAGACGATCATGAAGCTGAAACCAGTGTTTGGCTACCTGCACCGCAATCACGAGAAGATCGGCGAGCTGGGCACCTATCTCAGCGCCATGCCGTTCACCGACCGGCTTGATTACTTTTGCTCGCTGAGCAACAACTGGGCGTATGCCCTGACCATTGAGCGGCTGACCGGGTTAATCGTGCCGGAGCGGGCGGAGTACATCCGCGTGATCACGGCGGAGCTGACCCGCCTCATGAACCACACCTGCCTGGCCGGATTCCTCCTGCAGGACATGGGAGCGCTGGGCACTCCGCTCATGTACGCTTTCCGCGAACGCGAAAAAATCCTCGACCTGGTGGAACATCTCACCGGTGCCCGGATGATGTGCAATTACATGCGCTTCGGGGGTTGCCGCTGCGATTTGCCCGTCGGCTGGGTGGCGGCGGCGCAGCAGGTGGTGGATGCCTATCCCCGGTTTCTGGATGAGTATGAACAGCTCATCAACGACAACGAGATTCTGCAGGCCCGCACCCAGGGGGTGGGGGTGCTGAAGCCGGAGCTGGCGGTCAATACCAGCATCACCGGGCCCATGCTGCGCGCCTGCGGGGTCAATTACGACCTGCGCAAGGTGGACCGGTACGGCATTTACGACCGCTTCCCCTTCCGCGTGCCGCTCGGCGACCACGGCGACACCTTTGACCGCTACATGGTGCGCATCCTGGAAATGCGTGAGTCGGTGAAAATATTGCAGGCGGCGCTGCGGGACATTCCGGAGGGGCCGATCATTGACCCCAAGGCCAAGCTGCGCGGGTTCAAGCCGAAGGCGGGCGAGGTTTATGGCCGCATCGAATCCCCCAAGGGGGAGCTGGGCTTTTATGTCATCAGCGATGGTTCCGCGAATCCCTACCGATACCGCATTCGCCCGCCCAGCTTTATCAATCTGACGATTCTGGAGGACATGTGCCTGGGGCACAATGTGGCGGATGCCGTGATCATCCTCGGCAGTGTGGATATTGTGCTGGGCGAGGTGGACCGGTAAACTGGACGGGCAGAACGAACTTATTGTGTTTGGCGAAGGCATCATCAAGGGTCTGGCAGTGACCGCGAGAAACCTGGTCGGCAGTTACACCGACAAGGAGCGCCTCGTCACGGTCCAATACCCTGAGGAGCGGGTGCCGATCTCGGAGAACGCGCGCCAGTTTCCGTTCCTGGTTTTCGACGGCGAGGACGCCGTGAAGGGCCTGCGCTGCGTGGCCTGCCAGATCTGCGAGAAGGAGTGCCCCCCGCAGTGCATCTACATCGTCAAGGACAGCGTGCGCAAGCCCGATGCCGCCGGCAAGATGCAGTTTCAGCCCCGGGTGTTTGAGATTGATTACTCGGTCTGCATGAGCTGCCAGATCTGCGTCGAGGTCTGTCCGTTTGACGCGATCAAGATGGACGTGAATTACGAGTTCGGCACCACTGACCGCTTCGGGGGGCTGCTGCTGACGAAGACACAGCTTTCCAAACCGAACGGCTATTTCCAGCAGATTCACCCGGTCGAGGCAGCCGAGGTGGACGGTCGCCTGGCGGCGGATCGTGCCAAGGCAGAGGCCAAGGCCCGGGCGGACGCGGAAGCCAAGGCGAAAGCTGCTGCCGCCATTGTGAAGCCGGAGGGCAAGGCGTGATGGACCAGCTCCTGGTTAATTTGAAAGCGTGGCTCCTGATCCGGGCGGAGGACCTCTTGCGTCACCAGGTCGGCCTGTCAGATCCCGCCCCGGTGCTGGCCCTGCTTTCCATGGTGATTTCCATCAGCGCAATCATCGGGGCGTTTGCCCTGCTGTTCGGACTGGTGACGGTCATTGAGCGCAAGCTGCTGGGACGCATCCAGAACCGTTACGGCCCCAATCGCGTCGGCCCGTTCGGCTTCTTCCAGTTCATCGCGGACGGTATCAAGACCCTCACCAAGGAGGATATCGTGCCCGTCCAGGCGGAGAAGCTCGTGCATTTCCTGGCACCCATCGCTCTCGTGGTACCGCTGATGCTCATCTATTCCGTGCTGCCCATTGGCCGCAATATGGTGGCGTTGGACTTGGACGCCGGGTTGCTGTTTTTCTTTGCCCTCGGCTCGGCCACGGAGCTGTCGGTCTTCATGGCCGGGTGGTCCAGCCGCAACAAGTATTCCATGCTGGGGGCCATGCGCGCCATCGCGCAGATGATCAGCTATGAGCTGCCGCTGGTGCTCTCGGCCATCGCGGTGGTGATGGCAGTGGGCTCGCTCTCCACCACCGCCATCGTTCAGGCGCAGGAGGGGTATTGCGGCTGGCTGCCCAACTGGCATGTGTTCACCCCCTGGGGGCTGGCGGGTTTTGTGTTCTTTTTCATCGCTGCCACCGCCGAATCCAACCGGTCGCCCTTTGACCTGCCGGAAGGGGAATCGGAGATTATTGCGGGCTATTACATCGAGTACAGCGGGTTCAAGTTCGCCCTGTTTTTCCTCGGCGAATATTTCGGCCTGTTCGCCATCAGCGGCATGGCGATCACCCTCTTTCTGGGGGGGTGGCATGCTCCCCTGCCCTTCCTTGCGTTCATCCCCTCGTACGCCTGGTTTTTCACCAAGCTCATGATCATGATTTTGACGTTCATCTGGATCCGTGGCACGCTGCCGCGCCTGCGGATGGACCAGTTGATGGGATTCGCTTGGAAGTTTCTGGTTCCGCTCACGCTGGTCAACCTCGTCACGGTTGGCCTGTGGCACCATCTGCCCGGCCCGGTCTGGCGCTGGGGGGTGTGCAGCGCCCTCACGATCCTTTCCTATGTGGGACTGGCCCGGGCGTTGTACGGTGCGAATCACCTGCGCAAACGGACCTATCGGTTTGCGGATTGAAAACAACTGACATGGGCATGAGTTTTTAGCATGACGTTTGGATTTGGCATCTTGGCAACCTTGGCTGTCGTCGCCGCTGTGGCGGCGATGAGCCTGCGCAATCTGATCCACTGTGTCCTGGCCCTGGTGGCGGCCTTTGGTGCGCTGGCCGGGCTCTTCCTCCTGCTGGGGGCGGAGTTCATCGGCTTTGCGCAGATCCTGGTCTATGTGGGGGCGGTCAGCATCCTGATGGTGTTCGCCGTGCTGCTGACCCGCAGCCAGGGCGTGGTGGTCCGGCAAAGCAAGGGGGGCGGGGCTTTCTGGGGCGTGGGTGTGGGGCTGCTGGTGGCCGGTACGCTGGTGGCGGTGCTCTGCCTGGGCGGCCGGTTCTCGGGGGCCAAACCCTCCGCCCACCAGGCCACGGTCAAGCAGTTGGGTATGCAGTTGATGACCGATTATGTGCTGCCTTTGCAGGTGATCGGACTGCTGCTGACGGCCGCTCTGCTCGGGGCGGTGATTCTGGCGATGACCGACCGGCCGGCGGGAAAGGGACCACCATGACTGAGCTGAACGCCTGCCTGGCGCTTTCCGCCCTGCTGTTTGCCATCGGTCTCGCCGGT
The DNA here is from genome assembly GCA_903930345.1 of uncultured Verrucomicrobiota bacterium. GTDB lineage: Bacteria > Verrucomicrobiota > Verrucomicrobiia > Limisphaerales > CAIYYI01 > CAIYYI01. The sequence continues at coordinate 77,950 of CAIYYI010000096.1, read as the reverse complement.
GCCATTGCCCGTCGCAATGCCATTGTCGCCTTGATGGGGGTGGAGCTGATGCTGAACGCCGCCAATCTGAACTTTCTGGCCTTCTGGCGCTACGGCAGCCATCCGGAAAACCTGGCCGGGCCCATGTTTGTCTTGTTTGCCATCGGCGTGGCGGCGGCGGAGGCGGCTGTCGGTCTGGCCTTGATCATCGCCGTTTACCGGCACTTGAAGACCACGCATTTGGATGATGTGGACCGTATGAAGGGATAGCTCCGGGCATGTATTGGATCGCGCAACATGTTTATCTGGTCCCCCTCCTGCCGCTGCTGGCGGCGGGGGTGATCGCCGTTTGCCGCCAGCCGCGGCGCAGCCTGGCGGCCGGGTTGGCCATTGGCAGCATGGGCGGTGGCTTGCTGCTTTCCCTGGGGGCGTTCCTGCACACCCTGCAAAACCATGGTGAAAGGGTGGTGGTCAACTTCGATTGGTTTGAGCTGGGCGCGGGCGTGGTGCGGTTGGGCTGGGTGCTGGATCCGCTGGCGGCCCTGATGCTGGTGATGGTGACCTTTGTCGGCCTGCTGATTTTTGTGTTCAGCGCGGGCTATATGGCGCACGACCGGAATTTCACCCGCTTCTTCGGTTTTCTCTCCCTGTTTGCGGCGGCCATGCTGGGCCTGGTCATCGCCAACAGTCTGCTGCTGCTCTTCATTTGCTGGGAGTTGGTCGGCCTGGCTTCCTATCTCCTGATCGGTTTCTGGTATCACAAGCCGAGCGCCGCCGCCGCCGCGCAGAAGGCGTTCATCACCACCCGCATTGGGGACCTGGGACTGTTCCTCGGCCTCCTCTGGCTCTATCAGGAGTCAGGCACACTGCTCTTCTTCGATGGCGGGGCTGGCTGCCTGGAAAAGGCCGCCCTTGACCATCTGGCCGGGATCACCCTCGGCGGCGGGCTGGCCCTCTCCACCGCCCTGGGGCTGCTGCTGTTCTGCGGCGCGGCGGGCAAGTCCGGCCAGTTCCCGCTTCATGTCTGGCTGCCGGATGCCATGGAGGGCCCCACGCCGGTCTCAGCCCTGATTCATGCTGCCACGATGGTGGCGGCGGGCGTCTTCCTGATGGCGCGGGTTTATCCGTTGTTGGACCTGGGGCCCGCGCTGGTGCCGCACGCCACCACCACCCTGACCGTCATTACGTGGGTGGGGGCCTTCACTGCCCTGCTGGCGGCTTCCATTGCTGTGGCCCAAAACGACATTAAACGCATTCTCGCCTATTCCACGGTCTCGCAGTTGGGCTACATGTTTCTCGGCCTGGGGGTGGGCGGTGTTCCGGTGGCCATGTTCCATCTCATCACCCATGCCTTCTTCAAGGCGCTGCTGTTCCTGGGTTCCGGCTCGGTGATCCATGGCTGCCATGAGGAGCAGGATATCCGGCGCATGGGCGGCTTGCGTCGGCTGATGCCGCTCACCTTTGCCACCTACGCCATTGGCATGCTGGCCCTGGCCGGGGTGGTGCCTCTGGCCGGTTTCTGGAGCAAGGATGAGATTCTGCATGCCGCCCACGGGTGGCAACCCTCCTCCGCTCCATTTTACATGGGCCTGGCCGGCGCATTTCTGACCGCCTTCTACATGACGCGCCAGGTGGTTTACGTGTTCTGGGGCAAACATCGTGGCGCACACCATCACGGGAAGCCTTCCTCGACGCCCCACGAGAGCCCACCAGTGATGACTCTGCCCTTGGCGATCCTTGCCGCCTGCGCCGTGTTTCTGGGCCTGCTGGGCACGCCTGCCTGGCCGTGGTTTGAAGGGTACCTGACCGGACACGCGGCCCACTTTGAACTGGCGCACTTGTTTTCGGGTGAGGTGCTGGGGTTGCTGGCGCTTTCCACAGCGGTCGTGGCCGCCGGTTTAGCCACCGGCTGGAGCGTGTATGGGCGCGCCAAACCCACGGAAGATCCGTTGGTCGCTTTGCTGGGGCGATTTCACCCAGTGCTGGCCCACCGGTTTTACCTTGATGAGTTGTATGCCGTCTCCGTGATTCGCGCCAACGCCTGGTGCGGCTGGCTGGCCGACTGGCTCGACCGCTACGTCTGGCTGGGTCTGGTGAGGTTGACGGCATGGGCAACCATTGGCCTGGCGTGGTTGAGCCGGGGCTTTGATGAATGGATCATCAACGGTGGGTTTGACACCACTTGCGAAGGCGCCCGTCGGGGGGGACAATGGCTGGCGGGGCTGCAATCGGCGCGGGCGCAAAACTGGCTGCGCGTGCTGGGGGTGGCCCTGACGTTGCTGGTGCTCTTTCTGGTCTGGTTGCATCAGGGGGGTGCCTCATGACTTCGCTGCCGGTCATTTCGCTCCTGACGTTCACCCCGCTGCTCGGCGCGGCGGCTTCCGCGCTGGCGGCCCGCCAGTCTGAAACCGCAGCCCGGCGCGTGGCCCTGGGCACAGCCGCCCTCACGCTGGTGCAGGTTCTGTTCCTGTTCGCGGGGTTTGACGCCCGCGCCCCGCAGTTGCAGTTCGTGGAGCGCTGCCCATGGATCCCCTCGCTGCGTGTGGAGTATTTTGTCGGCCTGGATGGCCTGGGGCTGGTGATGGTGCTGCTCAGCGCTCTGTTGGTGCCGTTCTCCCTGTTGGCCGCCCCTCCGGAGAAGGGCCGGGGACGGTATTACTATCCGCTGGTGCTGCTCCTGCAGTCGGGTTTGCTGGGCTCTTTTACCGCTCTGAATTTCGTCCACTGGTTCATCTTCTGGGAGCTGAGCCTCATTCCGGCCTACTTCCTGGTCAAGCTTTGGGGTGGCCCCGGCTGCCGGGCGGCGGCCAACCAGTTTTTCCTGTACACCTTTCTGGGCAGTGTCGGCCTGCTGCTCGCTTTTCAGGCTCTTTACCTGGCCACGGGCACCTTTGATTTTCAGGCGCTGGCTGATCTGGCGAGGCAGGGGGTGCTGCCGCAGAAGCTCAGTGACGCTCTGGGCTGGCCCGGACTTTCGGTGAGCCAGCTTTCTCTGGCGATTTTTCTGCTGGCGCTGCTCGGTTTTGCGGTCAAGGTTCCGCTGGTTCCCTTCCATTCCTGGCTGCCCGCCACCTATGCGGAGGCGCCCACCGGAGTGAGCATTCTGCTGACCGGGGCGATGTCCAAGATGGGCGTTTACGGTCTGCTGCGCCTCATCCTGCCGATTTTTCCGGAGCAGTTCCGGTCCGTGCAGGAGCCTCTGTTGCTGCTGGCGGTTGCCACCATCCTATGCTCGGCCTGGGCCGCTCTCGCTCAGTCTGATCTGAAACGCACCCTGGCTTACTCCTCCATCAACAACCTTGGCTATTGTCTGCTGGGCATCTTTGCGGCGTCCCAGGCTGGAACGGATCCGGCTGCGGTAGCCGCCCGGAGCGCTGCGCTCAACGGCGTGGTGGTGCAGATGTTCAACCACGGGCTGACGGCGGCGGCCCTTTTCGCCTTCGTCGGCTGGATGGAAAAACGCCGCGGCCAACGCGGGTTGGACGATTTTGGCGGGCTGCGCGCGCTGGCCCCCGTCTTCTGCGGGCTGCTGGGAATCTCCCTGTTCGCTTCGCTCGGTTTGCCGGGCCTGAATGGCTTTGTTGGCGAGTTTCTGATTTTCAAGGGCGTGTTTGGGCTGGTGCCCTGGGCAGCGGTGCTCTCCCTGCCAGGGCTGCTCGTAACCGCCTTGTTCCTGCTGCGCATCCTCCGCCTGGCCTGGTCTGGCCCGGTGTCGGTCCGGCCTGGTTCTTTTCCCGATCTCAGCCCGGCGGAAAGGTGGGTAATCCTGCCCTTCACGGTTCTGATGTTTGGGCTGGGGATCTGGCCTCAGCTTTTGTTGCAATACGTCAACCCGGCCATGACTCGCCTGGCCCAATGCTTAGGCTGACCATGATTCGAAAACCTCAACCACTGTTCCGACGGGAGCCAGCCGCGCAATGTTAGCCTGGACGATTTATATTTCCTTCCTCGGCGCGCTCTTGCTGGCGCTGCTTCCGCGTGACCAGGCACGTCTGGCCCGCTGGTGCAGCCTGGGTATCGCGGTCCTGGGGCTGGTCTTCGCTGTGGCGGGCTTGGTGGAGAACCGGCCTTCCTCCGCGCTGATCACGCTGGTGGATCTCCCCTGGATTCCCTCGTTGGGCATCCGCTTCCATCTGGCGGCGGATGGCATCAGTGCCACCCTGGTTCTTTTGACGGCGCTGGCTTCGGTGGCGGGCATCCTGTTCTCCTGGAACATCGGGCACCGGACCAAGGAGTTTTTCGCCTTTTACCTGGTCCTGATCGGTGGAGTTTACGGCGTCTTTTTAAGCTTTGACCTGTTTCTGCTCTTCGTTTTTTACGAGATTGCCATTATCCCGAAATACTTCCTCGTGGCCATCTGGGGCAGCACGCGCCGCGAATACGGTGCCATGAAGCTGGTGCTCTACTCCTTTGTCGGAAGCGCCCTGGTGCTGATGGCGATGATCGTAGTTTTCGTGGGGGCAGATTGCCAGACCATGAATCTGGTTACACTGGCTGCCCACCCGCTGGCGCCTGCAGTGCAGCGTTGGGTCTTTCCCCTGGCCTTCATCGGCTTCGCCGTTCTGGCTGGGCTTTGGCCTTTCCACACCTGGGCTCCCACCGGCCACGTTGCCGCCCCCACGGCCGCCTCCATGCTGCTGGCGGGCGTTGTCATGAAGCTCGGAGCCTATGGCTGCCTGCGCGTGGCCATGACGCTCTGTCCGGACGGCGTGCGCGAATGGCAGCTGCCCGTCGCGATTCTGGCGCTGGTGGGCATCCTCTATGGCGCGCTGGTTGCCCTGACGCAGAAGGATTTCAAGTTTGTCATCGGCTATTCCAGCGTCAGCCACATGGGCTTCGTTATTCTGGGCCTGATGTCCCTGCACGAAACCGGCCTGCAAGGGGCCGTGCTCCAGATGTTCTCGCACGGCGTTCTGGCAGGGCTCCTTTTCGGCGTGGTGGGGCGCATGGTTTACGACCGCACTCACACGCGGGAGCTGGCGAAGTTGGAGACCATGAACCTGGGCCGGGTGATGCCCTTTGCGGCCTTCACCTTTGTGATCGCCGGCTTTGCCTCCATGGGCATGCCGGGCTTCAGCGGGTTTGTGGCCGAACTGCAGATTCTCATCGGCGCCTGGCACGCCTTCCCTACGCTGGCCGTGCTGGCCGGCCTGGGCATCGTGCTGGGGGCGGCCTACACACTGCGCGCGCTCCAGCGGTCCTTCTATAGCGCTGCGGCACCGGACCCCTCAGTGCCAGCCCCGGATCCCACGCCCATCACTCTGCCGGAAAAGGCGGGGGCCATCCTGCTCATGGTCACCACGGTGGCCGTGGGGCTTTACCCCCGGCTGCTTCTGGATTACCTGGCCCCGGCCTTTAATTCGCCGCTGTTTGATGGCCTGCGGAAAGGAGGCTTGCTGTGATTGATTATTGGGAACTGGCCGGGTGGGTGATTCCGGAGATCATCGTCACGCTCACCCTCTTTGCGGTTCTGGCTTTGGACCTGCTGGCCCTGCGCACCCGCTCGATTTCTGAGCGCAATCTGGCGGCCGCCGGAGTGGCAACCGTGGGCTGCCTGCTCGCGCTGGGTTGGCTGGTGTTGGCAAACGTGGCCCCCGGGGGGCAGGCGGGCATGGTGGTCTGGAATGACCTCACCCGCTGGGTCAAAGGCGCTTTGCTCGGTCTGGCCATCCTGGTCTTCTGGCTGCAGCGCAGCCAGACCTTTACTCCGCATGTGGGCGAGCTGTTTGCGCTGACGCTGCTCTCCACCCTCGGCCTGCTGTTCCTGGCCGGGGCGGAAAATCTGCTGATGATCTTTGTGGCCCTGGAGCTGGCCAGCCTCTCCCTGTACGCGCTCGTGGCCTTTGACAAACGCAACCCCCGCTCGGCGGAGGCCGGCCTGAAGTATTTCCTCTTTGGCAGTGTGGCGGCGGCGTTTTTGCTCTACGGACTGAGCCTCATCTATGGTCTTGCCGGCTCCCTGGACCTGCGCGTGGTCGCCCTCAATCTGGGCCAGCATCCGGTGGAACCAGTCCTGCTCACCGCGCTGGTCATGGTGGCCATGGGCTTTGGCTTCAAGGTCGCCGCCGTCCCATTTCACCTTTGGGCACCGGACGCCTACCAGGGGGCACCGTCCCCGGTGGCGTCCCTGGTTGCCTCCGGCTCCAAGGTGGCCGGCGTGTTCGTGCTGGCGAAGCTGCTCGTGCTCGGCTTCGGCCCAGCGGCGGGCAACGCGGCCTGTGGCCGTTTTGCCGCCGGCTGGCTGCCCCTGCTGGCCGTGATGGCGACCGGCTCCCTCATCTGGGGCAACCTCGGCGCGCTGGCCCAGACCAGCGTCAAGCGCCTGCTGGCCTACTCGGCCATCGGCCACGCCGGCTACATGCTGCTCGGGTTGCTGGCCTGCGGTTATCCGGACGGACAGGGGGCCGGGCTGGAATCCTTGCTGTACTACGTCGTGACCTACGCTCTGGCCACCATCGGCGCGTTCGGCGTCGTCTCGCTGTTGGAAGGGCCGGACGGCGATGTCTCCCTGACCGACTTTGCCGGGTTTGCCCGGCGTGATCCGCTCATGGCCCTCTGCCTCCTGGTGTTTCTGCTCTCCCTGGCGGGAATCCCGCCGCTGGCGGGCTTTTTCGGCAAGTTCTGGATCTTTGCCGCCGCCGCCCGCGCGGCGGGTCCGGGCCTGGGTCTCCTCTGGCTGGTTTTCCTGGGCATCGCCATGAGCGCGGTCTCGCTCTATTACTATCTCGCTGTGCTGAAGCAAGCCTATGTGACGCCACCCGCCCAACCGCTGGCAACCGCGCCCTTTCCAACCGCCACCCGGGTGGCCCTGGCCATCGCGGCGCTGGTCATCGTCGGCCTTGGGATGTTTCCCGGCACCCTGCTGGGGCCCTTGGGTGCCGCCCTTCAGCAGGCGGGGTGGTGATGCCACTGTGCTGCCTTTTCGCTTGGCTGCTGCTGTGGCTGTTGCTGGCTGGGCTGAATCTTTCAGCCGCCACCAATGGGGTCGCGATCCGCTTGCCGATCACCAACGGTGTTTCCCTCGAGTTCATCCGTTTGCCTTGGCCCACCAATGGTGCAGGGCATTTTTTCGCGGGCAAGTGCGAGGTCACCCAGCGGGCCTGGGCCTCGGTCATGGGTGGCAATCCCAGCCGGTTTGTGGATGGGGATCGCCCGGTCGAGGAGGTCACCTGGGACCAGGCGCGCGAGTTTTGTCGCCGCCTAACGGACACGGGACATCGGCAGGGATGGTTCTCCACTAACTGGATCGTTTCCCTGCCCACCGAACAGCTCTGGGAGACCATGGTGGCGGATGCCCCCCTGACCAACGCCGTGACCAGCCTGGACCAGGTCCGTTCCCGCACCGAACCCGTCGGTTCGCTTCCCGCCAACCGCCATGGCCTGCACGATGTGCGGGGGAACGTCTGGGAGTGGTGCCTGGATCGATATGCGCCGGGACAGGACTTTCGCGTCCTGCGCGGAGGCTCCTGGGCAGCCAGCGGGACAGGGGTGTTGGCCACGGAATTCCGCTATGGCAGCGCCCCGACCGCAGGGTGCAACTGCTCCGGCCTCCGTTGCGTGCTACTGCCCGGCGAGACCCCCCTGCCGGATTGAACACGCGCCACCCGCCCGCCCCTGTTTCCGCACGTGTTCAAAAAACTCCTCGGACACAATGTACCCCACACACCCTGCCGTGCCGCATGCGCAGGGATACTCGCGGTAATTCTCCAGATCATACCCGTAGTTGAACGTGATCTCCTCGCCCGCCTGGATGTCGCGCCGGGCGAAAATCCAGATCCGCCCCCCGTCGATCTCCGCCTCGCAGTTGGGATCGCAACTGTGATTGAGCAGCCGCGCCGGATTCCATTCCACGTTGCCATCCAGGTCGGTCGCCTCGTCCAGGCAGAAAATGTACGGGTTCTCCGCCTCGCACCGTTTCAGGGATTCCGCCTTGCTGATGCGGTCCCCCACGTACTCAATAACCCGCGTGCCGGACGGAATATCCCGTCGGGCGTTGCCGCCCTGCCCATGGATGGGCGAGGGTTTGAACCGAATCCAATCAGTTTCCTGCATGCCCTCAAACCTTGGCCCAAGCCGCGCCCGATGACAATCCGCTTTTCACAGCCCCACCGTCCATTTCAGTTGGGCTCCCAACTTATTGTCGCCCCGCTCAGCCAGGTATTTATCGCTTTCGGCCACTTTTTTATCGTAAACTGGCTTACAACTGCGCATCATTATGCGCCATTCTGACACGGCGTGTTATAAACGATGAACATTTCCGCAGAGCCTATCTGCTCCCGGCGTTCGCAGCGGGTATGATCGAAATCACTGAACCCGGAATACCCACGAGCAGCAAACAGCGCTACCGCCTCACGCCACGCGGGCAAAAACTTCGGGCGCAACCATCACATGAGCGCATTCAACAAATCCAACACCGGTGAACAGATGATTCCCGATGCCCCTTCAGACGGAACCTTGAACGGACGGTTTCGTTCTTGTTATGACCTGGAATTCATTGGAAAGATCATCCCATGACCTTGAAGGAATTGAAATTCCAGGTTGCCCTCGGTGAGGACAGCCATCGCCAATTCAAGCAGGAGGTGGCGAATCCCGATGCCTTGGCGGCGGAGATGGCCGCTTTCTCCAACTCCGAGGGCGGAACACTTTTCATCGGGGTCGGTGACGATGGCTCACTGCCGGGCGTGGAACGAAAAGAGGTTTCTCATCTCAACCAACTGATTGGCAACGCGGCCAGTCAGCATGTGCGCAGTCCATTGACGGTGCGAACGGAAAATGTGGCGTTGAAAAACAGGCGGCTCGTCATTGTGCTGACTGTGCCCAAGGGGATGGATAAACCCTATTTCGACAAGAACGGCGTCATCTGGCTTAAATATGGCGGGGACAAGCGCCGTGTCAATTCCAAGGAGGAACTGAGCCGGGTGTTCCAAAGCGCGGGGCAATTCCATGCGGACGAACTGCCGACCAAGGCCGGAATCGACAAACTGGACAAACTGCGGTTCCGCGATTTTCTGCGGGATGTTTACCAGCAGAAATTCCCGGATCCGGCCCGGGAACGCCTGAAGCTGCTGCAAAACATGAATCTGGCCACGGAGGGCGGCGTTTTGAACCTGGGGGGAGTTCTTCTCTTTGCCGAGCGGCCGGAGTGGATCAAGCCACAATTCATCGTTAAAGCGATCCGTTATCCCGGCAATGACATCCATGCAAGCGATTATCTCGATAGCGAAGACTTCAGCGGAGCCTTGCCGAGGATGTTTGAAGGTGCCATGACGTTTGTCATGCGCAATTTGCGCAAGGCGCAGGCGGGACAGGGCGTCAATGCGCCCGGAACGCCGGAAATTCCGGCGCTGGTGTTTGAGGAACTCCTTGTCAATGCGCTTGTGCATCGGGACTACCTGATCAGCGCCCCGATTCGGCTTTTCATTTTTGACAACCGCATTGAGATCATCAGTCCCGGACATCTGCCGAACAATCTGACGATTCCAAAAATCCAGGCTGGCAACTCGAATATCCGCAATCCAATTCTGGTGTCGTATGTGGCCAAAGGATTGTTGCCGTATCGGGGACTGGGTTCCGGCATCAAGCGGGCGCTGGAGGACTGGCCGGAGATTGGGTTTGCCGATGACCGTGAAGGATGCCTGTTCACCGCGACAATCCATCGAAAAGCAGAGACGCGGCCGGAGAAAAGTTCGGAGAAAATCATGGCTGCGCTGAGGGCCGACCCGAGCCTGGCCGCCAAGGCAATTGCGGACCGGCTGAGGCTCACCCCCAGAGCTGTGGAAAAACAGATTGCCAAACTGCGTGAAGCCGGACGCATCCGGCTGGTAGGCCCCGACAAGGGCGGTCATTGGGAGGTGGTCCCATGAACCTCACAGCCCCATGTAGCGCAAACCATCGCGCAGCAGGAGCAGCGCCAGCAACACGAGCGAGACGCCCAGCAACCGCAGCACCAGCCGGTAGGCGCGGCCCTCCAGAAAAGCCCGCAAGCGGCCGGCGACCACGGCCAGCAGGGTCTTTGTGCCGCACAGCAGCACGTAAAAAACCACTAGGAAAAGCACGGCCGCCAGCCAGCCGACGGCATTCGCCTTGATCAGCGTGGCCGCCCCCACCGTGAACCAGAACAGCCAGGGGTTGGGGCTGAGAAAATTGGTGATGATCCCCTTCTGCCAGGACCGCGCCTCCGTGGGGGCGCCATTCACGGTCACATGCGGCGCGCGAAAGTTGCCCCACGCCAGGTAGAGGACAAAAGCGCACCCGGCAAACGAAATGAGACCGAGAAACGGCTTCATCTGCGACAGTTGCGTCGTGAGGAGCAGCGACAAAATGATGACGGGAATGTCGGTCACCAGCGGCACCAGGGCGGTCTTGGCCCCCTCGCGGGCGCCATGCTGCAGGGATTGGGAGATCACCAACGACATCAACGGACCCGGCGCAAACCCGGCGGAAAATCCGAGCAGCACGGCGGACATCAACACCTCTTTCATGGGCGGCAACGCACGAGGGGCCGGTCAAAACGGTTTGCCCGCCGGACGCTGGCCCGGGCCACGACGATGCACCTTGTGGATGGCCGCCTGGTCGGTCGGTTTGATGACCAGCTCATCAATGCAGACGTGGGCGGGCCGCGTGGCCATCCAGACGAGGGTTTCCGCGATGTCCTGCGCGGAGAGCGGGGTCATTCCGTCGTACACCTTCTGGGCGCGGACCGCATCGCCCTTGAAGCGGACCAGGGAAAACTCCGTCTCCGCAAAGCCGGGGTCCAGGGTGGCCACACGGATGCCGGTGCCGCAGAGTTCCAGGCGCAGGGCGTGGGTGATCTGCAATTCACCGGCCTTCGCGGCGCAATATGCCGCCCCACCCTCATAAGCAGTGCGGCTGGCAATGGAGCCAATGCTGATGATCTGGCTGCCGGGTGTCCCCTGCAACAGCGGCAGACAGGCGCGCGTCATGCGCAGGATGCCAAGGACGTTGGTCTGGAGCATGAATTCCCAGTCCTCATCCCGTCCCTCCGCCACTGTTTCCATCCCCTTGGCGCCGCCCGCGTTGTTCACCAGCAGAAAAAGCTTCGGCGTCTGCTCCCGCACCCAGCGCACAAACGCCTCCACGCTGGGGGTGGAGGCCACATCCAGGGAGCAGGCCAGGGCCTGACCGTTTCCGGCCTGGCGGCAGGCTTCCGCCACGGTGGCCAGGCGGTCCATCCGCCGCGCCCCCAAAAGCACATTGGCCCCCTGCCCCGCAAAGGCCACGGCGGCGGCCGCGCCAAAGCCGCTGGAGGCTCCGGTGATCAACACCCACTGATCTTTTAGCGATGACTGCATAGACAACTTTCTCAATACCCGGGAACTGTGGGCAAGCCAGGCCGCCTTGGCAAGCCGGAGATTCTCTTCCCAGACATTCATGTAACATAGCCAATCCGAATCCCGTCTATCGGGATATCGTCTGGCGTTGGCCACCCCAACCAATGGTTTTGTAGAATATTTATGGTGAATTGTTTATGCCGTTTTCACTGGCTGCTGGTGGCGTGTGTTCTGGCGGGTCTTGCCGGGCCATCCCACGCCCAGTTCACCTTGGACCGTGAACCCCCGGGGCCTTCCACCCGCCGCACCGGTCTGGTCATCACCGAAATCATGTACCATCCCCGGCCCGAGGCCGGGTTGACCACCAACCTCACCCGGGAATTCATTGAGCTTTATAATTCCAAACCCTGGGCGGAAAACCTCAGCGGTTTTGCCATTGATGGCGATGTGCATTTTGTTTTCCCCTCCAATACCCTGCTCCAAGCGGGCGCCTACCTCGTCGTGGCCCGGGTTCCGGATATTGTGATGACCAACCATGGCATCACGAATGTCTATGGGCCTTGGGATGGGGCCGGCACCAACCGCCTCTCCATGGAACGTGGCATTGTCCGCCTGAGAAACCGGCAGGGGGCCATTCTTTTGGATGTCAATTATGCGGATTCCCCGCCCTGGCCGGAAACGGCGGATGGCCCCGGCCATTCTCTGGTGCTCGTGCGACCTTCCTACGGCGAAAATGACTTCCGGGCCTGGGCGGAGAGCGATAGCGTGGGCGGTTCTCCGGGCAGGCCGGATCCCGTGACCCACGACCCCATGGCGACCGTGTGCATCAACGAATGGCAAAACCACAGCGATCCAGTGGATTATATTGAACTCTACAACCATGCCAACACCGACGTGGACCTTTCCGGGGCCTGGTTGAGCGATGATCCCACCACGAACAAATTCCGCATCTCCGACTTCACCGTGATCCCAGCGCGCGGCTTTGTTGTCTTTGACCAAAACGACATGGGCTTCGAGCTGTTCGCCGGTGGTGAATCAATGTTCCTCTGGAATGCGGACCAGACACGGGTGATTGACGCCATTGATTTCCGGGGATCCTCCAACAATGTCTCCAGTGGGCGCTGGCCCGATGGCGGCCCCATCCAATACGGCATGTCGCGACGCACACCAGAGGAACCCAATGCCCCGCCGGTCCGATCCCCGATCGTCATCACCGAAATCATGTATAATCCCATTTCCGGTGACACAGAGGACGAATACCTGGAGTTTCATAATCGCAGCAGCAGCTATGTCAACCTGTCCGCCTGGAGTTTTCTGGTCGGCATCAGCTACATCTTCCCCAACAACACCCCACCCATGCCGCCGGGAGCTTATTGGGTGATGGCGAAAAGCCCGACGAACCTGTTCACGATCTATTCCAACCTGAACTCCGCCAATACCTTCGGCCCATATACGGGAACCCTGGCCAACGGCGGGGAGCGGATTCTGCTGACCTCCGCCGATTACGACACCATTTTGGTCAACGGCACCCGCGTGGAGGCCAAACTGGATGTTCCGATCAGCGAACTGATCTATGGGGACGGCGGAAAGTGGGGGGACTGGAGCGATGGCCGGGGCAGCAGCCTGGAACTGATCGATGTGGAAGCGGACGAACACTTTCCCTCGAATTGGGCGGACAGCGATGACACCGGCGAAAGCCTCTGGACGGCCATTGAATACACCGGACCGGTGGGTGAAACCCTCGGCACCGCGATTAATGACCGGCTGATCATCCTGCTGCAAGGCATCGGGGAGTGCTTGGTGGATGAGGTGGAGGTGCGGGTGGACAATGGTCCAAACCTGGTGGTCAACGGCGGGTTTGAAGCCGGGCTGGAGGGCTGGAGGCTTCAGGGATCCCACGATTTTTCAACCCTGGAAGGCAGCGGCTTTGCGGGCGGCAAAAGCCTGCACGTGCGCGCCGGCTCCCGAGGCGACAACCAATCCAACCGCATCCTTTCCGCGCCGCTGGCCCACCCGGTGCCGGCCGACGCAAAAAACGTTTCCATCCGGGCCAAGGCCCGGTGGGTGCGCGGCCATCCCGAACTCCTGCTGCGGCTCCATGGCAGCGCCACGGAAGCCTTCAGCTGGCTGACACTCTCGAAAAAGCTCGGCACTCCCGGCCTGCCCAACAGCCGCCGCGTGGCCAATGCCGGCCCCGCCATTTACGGGGTGAGCCACGCCCCGATCCTCCCGGCCGACGGCGAGGGGGTGGTGGTTTCCGCCCGCGCCACCGATCCGCAGGGCATTCAGGTCATCAACCTGCGCTACCGGATGGATCCGAATCCGATCTTCACCACCCTCTCCATGACCGACGATGGCACCGGCGGGGATGCCATTGCCAATGATGGCATTTACAGCGCCACGATTCCCGGGCAGCCCAGCAACACCGTGACGGCCTTTTACGTGGAGGCCAAGGACAACCAGGGGGCCACGGGAACATTTCCCAAGGATCTTTTCCCCGCCCCGGGATTTTCGCGCTGCTGGCCCAGCGATGCCGTGGCACGGGAGTGTGTGGTGCGCTGGGGTGAGGTGCAAATGCCCGGCGATTTCGCCACCTATCACCTGTGGATCACCAGCGCCAATTCCAATCACTGGCACACCCGTGACGCCCAGAACAACACGGCGGTGGATGGCACGTTTGTGTACAACAACTGCCGGGTCATGTACAACGCCCTGCCCCTTTACTCCGGCAGCCCCTGGCACCGGGGCAACACCCTCACCGGTCCCTCTGGTGCCAACCGCGTGGACTATGAAATGAATTTTCCCGGGGATGATCCCCTCCTGGGATCCACGGATTTTGTCCTCAACAACCCCGGAAACCCGAATTTCACCACCATCAGCGATCCCAGCGCCCTGGCCGAGCAGACGGTTTACAAGGTCTTTGACAGCCTGGGCATGGAGTTCAACAACCGGCGCTACATCCATTTCTTCGTCAATGGCAGCCAGCGCAGCACGGCGCATGAGCGACCGGGCAATTTCATTTTTGAGGATTCCCAGCAGCCCAACGGCGATATGATTGCCCAATGGTTCCCCAATGACGCAGGCGGGCTGCTCTTCAAAGTGGAGGACTGGTTTGAATTTGACGACAATGGCTATGACATCGCCGCCAACCACGACGCCGATCTGACCCGGCGCACCGTGAATATCAACGGGCTGCCCCAGCTCTCCGCCGCCCCCTACCGCTTCATGTTCCGCAAGCGCTCCGTCAACATCGGCTCCTCGGCCAATGATTATTCGCAAATCCTGGCGCTCGTGGATGCCGTCAGCCCGGCCGACAACCCCACCAACCACATGGTGGATCCCGCCGCCTTCGGCGCCATCGCGGATTGGGAGCACTGGATGCGCCTGTTCGCGGTGCAACGTATCGTGGGCAATTACGATAGCTACGGCTGGATGCGCGGCAAAAACGACTACCTCTACAAGCCCGCCAACGGCCTCTTCCAGCACATGACCTGGGACATTGACTACAGCATGGGCCTCGGACGCCCGGCCAACGAGCCGCTCTTTGAGACCGTGGAACCGCGCGTTGCCGCCATGTTCAACACCCCGGCCATGGCCCGCGCCTACTGGCGGGCCTTCGCAGACCTGGTCAGCGGGCCGTTCAGCAACGAGAATCTGGATCCGTTTATTGATGCCCATCTCACCGCATTGACCAACAACAATATCAATGTGGATCTGGACGCCGTGGCGGCCATCAAGACCTTCATCGGCACACGCCGTGCCTTCATCCAACAGCAACTGGCCTCCGTGCAGGTCGGCTTTGCCCTGGACGGCACGGCGGAAAACGATACCACCAACAATCTGCTGGTCCTGGGCGGCACCGCCCCGGTGGAGGTGAAAACCGTCATTCTGAACGGAACCGCCTACCCGGTCACCTGGAGCACGGCCACCAACTTCACAATGACGCTGACGCTCAAACCGGGCACAAACCATTTCGTCGTCCAGGGCTTTGATCGATTTGGCGTCATCCTCTCCAACGCGGTCGCCTCGCAAGCCGTCAACTTCACCGGCACGGTTCCAGACCCGACCGATGCCTTCCTCATCAGCGAAGTCATGTACAACCCCGCCCTGCCCGGCGCGCAGTTCATTGAAATCATGAACCGCACGCCGTTCAACTTCGACCTCACCGGCTGGCGCCTGGACGAACTCAATTTCAGCTTCCCTCCCGGCTCCATTGTGACCAACGGCCAAACCCTGGTGCTCGCCCAAAATCGCCTGGCCTTCACCGCCGCCTACGGCCGCATCCCCATCTTTGCCACCTTTTCCAACAGCCTCTCCACCATCGGCCAGACGCTGCAACTGGTGCGGACGGATGTCGCCGGCGGCCAGGTGATTGATGCGGTACGCTATGAATACAATGCCCCGTGGCCCCTCCCCCAGCCTGGACAATCCCTGCAATTGATCGACCCCAGCCAGGATAACAGCCGTTCCCGCAACTGGGCGGTGGATGCAGCCATGCCCGCCACTCCCGGAGCCGCCAACTCCGTCACCGCCACGCTGCCACCTGGAGAACCACTCTGGCTGAACGAGGTTCAGGTGGATAACCAGATGGGTCTGCGGGACAGTGCGAACGAACATGATCCCTGGCTTGAACTTCTGAATGGTGGTGACACCGCCCTGAGCCTGGAGGGTTATTACCTGGCGGACAACTACACCACCAACCTACTGCAATGGGCATTCCCACCCGGCATGGCCATCGGGCCCGGCGAACACCTCGTGGTTTGGGCGGATGGTCAGGAAGCCCAATCCCAGAGCCGTGATCTGCACACCAATTTCCGGCTCTTCCCCAATGGGAAACTGGCGCTGGTAAAACTGGCGGGTGACACTCCGCAAATCATCGACTACCTCACCTGGACCAATCTCGGGCTGGATGTCAGCTTTGGCGTTTGTCCTGAAGGCCGCGGATTCCTGCCGTTTGTGCTGCACACCCCCACTCCGGGCACCACCAATGTCGAGCCGCCCATCCGCGTCTTCATCAACGAATGGCTGACCAAAAACACCACCGGGCTCCGGGATCCCGCCGATAACCAACCGGCGGATTGGATTGAACTGTTAAACGCCAACTCACGAGCCGTGGATCTCAGCGGCTTCTACCTCTCCGACAACGCCGCCAACCCCACCAAGTTCATGATCCCCACCAACGGTCAGTACCGGATTCCGGCCAACGGCTTTCTGCTGGTCTGGGCAGACAACCAGCCCGTCCAGAACATCCCGGGCCGGGCCGACCTGCATGTGGACTTCCAACTCAGCCAGACGCTCGGCGATATCACCCTCTACGAGCCGGACGGCCGCACCCCGGTGGATGTCATCTCGTATGGGCAGCAAACCAACGATGTTAGCCAAGGCCGTTACAGTGATGGCGCTGGCGTGATCTACTACATGACCAAGCCCACGCCCCGGAACCCCAATTCCGCCATCCCCGCTTATAACACCGCCCCGCGATTCCCCGATATCGGCACCCAATACGCCGTGCCCGGGCAGACGGTGACCGTGAATGTTCGGGGCACGGATCCAGACCAGTACCCCCAGGTGCTGACTTACGCCATGGAGTCCGGACCGGCGGGATCCGTCTTCAACCCCAGCGGTCTTTTCCGCTGGTATGTACCAGCCTCCCAGTCCTTCGGCGACTATCCGGTCACCGTCCGCATGGCCGACAATGGCGTACCACCGCGCAGCGCCACCAACACCTTCATCATGGCCATCCGCGCGCCGCGTGAGATCCCCACCGTAGGGCTGACGATCCAAAACGTCCTCGCCGTGGGCGGTGAGGCCACCTTCTCCTTTGCCACCCTGCCGGGCCACACCTACCGGGTCTTTTATTTCGATGAATCGGTCGGCAAGCGCTGGGTCCAGCTCTATCGCGACGTGGTGGCTGCCGGCACAACCATAAGTCTGACCGACCCCACCACCCAGGCTTACCGGTTCTACCGATTGCAGCAGGTTGACTGACCCCGGCGTTTCACTCCCATGGGTGACCACCTTTGGCACCCGCCAAGTCCACGGCAGATCTGAACCCTTCAGGGTTTGGACCGAGCCTCCACGCCCAGCAGGTGGCGGACGAAGAAATCCATGCGCCGCCGCTGTCCATAGGGGCTTTCGGCAATGCCATGGCCGCCGCCAGGCACCACCAGGAGGTCAAAATCCTTGTCCGCCTTGATCAGGGCGTTGACCACCTGGAGCGTAGAGGCCGGATCGACGTTGCGATCCAGTTCCCCCACAATCAGGAGAAGTTTCCCGGTGAGCTTGTGCGCCTGGGTGACGTTGGATTGCTCGGCATAATGCGGGCCGATGGGCCAGCCCATCCACTGCTCGTTCCACCAGATTTTGTCCATGCGGTTATCGTGGCAGCCGCAATCGGAGACCCCCACCTTGTAAAATTCACCATGGGCGAGCAGCGCACGGGTGGAGTTCTGGCCGCCGGCGGACCCGCCATAAATGCCCACCCGCTGAAGGTCCAGGGCCGGGTATTTGCGGGCGGCGGCCTTGATCCAGGCAATGCGGTCAGGGAATCCGGCGTCCCCGATGTTCTGCCAGCAGACGTCATGGAATTTCTTCGAGCGTTGGGATGTGCCCATGCCGTCCATTTTGACGATCACAAAACCCAGTTCAGCCAGGGGCATGGAGGAGTAAAAGGAACGGAATTCCTTGGGCACAAAGGCCGAGTGCGGCCCGGCGTAAATATCCTCAATGACCGGATATTTTCTGCGGGGATTGAAGTTCAGGGGCCGGATGATGATGCCGTGGATGTCGGTCACCCCATCCCGGGCCTTGGCCACAAAACGCTCCGGCGGCAGCCAGCCGGTCTTGAGCAAGGCCGACCAATCCGCCTGCTCCAGCTTGCAGACCAGGGCACCGTCATTGGACCGGCGCAATTCATTGACCGGAGGCAGATCCACACGCGACCAGGTGTCAATGAACCAGGTGCGATCCGGGGAAAACTGAACCCGGTGCTGACCATCCCCCTCGGTCAGGATCACCAGGCCTGAGCCGTCAAAATTGACGCGGGCGTAATGGACGTGATACGGAT
Source organism: uncultured Verrucomicrobiota bacterium (assembly GCA_903930345.1). Lineage (GTDB taxonomy): Bacteria > Verrucomicrobiota > Verrucomicrobiia > Limisphaerales > CAIYYI01 > CAIYYI01. The sequence goes on along the minus strand of CAIYYI010000096.1, from coordinate 59,614 downwards.
CCTGGCCGGGCCGGATGCCACCGGCCCGGAACCAGATCTGGCGCTTTTTCTCGTCGATCCAATCCACGCCGCGCACCAGCCACTCGCCGCGGGTGATCTGCTGCTTCACGCGGCCGCCACGCGTGTCATAAAGATAGAGGTGATTCCACCCGTCGCGCTCGGACATCCAAATGGCCTCCTCCGTATCCGGCAGCGGATGCAGCAGGTGTTTTCCACTGTAATCAATGAACGTGGGGCTGGTCTCCTCAATAATCGGTTTCACCTCCCCGGTGGCGACATCCAACGCCAGCCAGCGGAGCGCCTGATGCCCGCGCTGGTTGTAGAGAAAAGTGAACCGGCGGGAATCCTTCTCCCACTGATAATTCTGCATGCTGAACGGATTGGCATACAGGTCATCCTTGAACCCCAACAGCCGACGGGTGGAAGCCTCAAATATCTGCGGGCGGTCCACTGCCAGGCGGTCGCCGGGCTTGGTGTAGTCCAGGGTGTGCAGCCGTGGCTGCAATTGGTCCTTGGGTGAGGATTCGACCAGGTAAACCTTGCGATCATCCCCTTTCCGGGTGCGAATGGCCGCCACATATTTGGAGTCCGGGGACCAATACACCCGGTCACCATAGCCATCCTCGGCGGTGCCGTCCCGGGTGAGGGCAAAGGAGGTGTTGGAGGCCAGTTGGCGAAGCTGGAGATTGAAGTTCTCCACGTGGGTCTGCCATTGGCCATCCGGGGAAAGCCCGGGCTTGCTGCGTCGGTTGCCGGTCGGACGCACAGCATTATCCGGGACAGGCGTCGCTTTTCCATCCACCTCCAACACCTGGGCCTCCCCATCCGCCTCGAACCCGGCCAGGGTTTTGCCTTGGGCATCCAGCACCAGCCAGACATGGCCCTCAAAGGTGTGCTGCCGCCGTTGTTCGCCGGGTTTGAGCTTGCCGTAGGACTGGCGCTGGCCCTCAGTATCCAGCCAGATCAACTCCACCTCCGCCGCCGTCCGATTAACAAACGAAAGGCTGGTTTCGGGACCGGTGCGGCGACTGGCCCGGGGAAGCTGCTCCGCCGAACGCAGGATGACGGGAGGATTGGTACGGGAAAGATGCTCCACGGTGTAAGCAGGCAACTGGCAGGACCACCAAATGCCCCGCCGACGGAAGAAAAACCGGGAGGCATCCGGAAACTCCAGTTTATCCAGACCAAGCCGCTGAGGCTGGACATCGCGTTCCCCCGCCTGGCGCAACGCCGACGCCAGCCGGGCATGGTCAAAGGCGGGCTGGCGACGGGCCTGGGCGGCATCCACGAGGATGAACTCATGGGTGTTGGAACCGGTCTGCACCTGGTACCAGAACTGTTGGCCACCGGCCAGCCATTCCGGTTTGATTGTCTCCCGGAAAACCTTCCCGGACATGAGTTCACGCATTTGGGCGGCCCGAGCGTAATCAGCCCGGGTCCCCTGTGCCCAAGTGGACACCGTGGTGAAAAGGCTCCCAACAACCAGCAGCACAGCCAACTTTTTCATATGGAGAGAGGATCTTAATGTGAACGTCCGCATCCGCAACCACCTGAAGGAGGTGGCGGCGTCACCGCCGCCACTGCCACCGGTTCGGCGACCGGCTGAGCCGGCTCGTAATTAAGCCATGGGCCGAGCCATTTTTCGGCTTCTGCCACCGGCTGGTTCTTGCGCTGCGCGTAGTCAAGCAACTGGTCCCGGCCCAGTTTGCCCACCGCGAAATACTTCGCCTCGGGATGGGAAAAATACCAGCCGCTCACGCTGCTACCCGGCCACATGGCAAAGGATTCCGTAAGCTTCATCCCCACCCGCTGCTCCACGTCGAGCAACCTCCAAAGGGTGCCTTTTTCCGTGTGATCCGGACAGGCCGGATAACCGGGAGCCGGACGAATGCCGCGATACTCCTCGTTGATCAACTGCTCGCTGCTCAGGTTTTCTGACTTTCCATAGCCCCACTCCTGCCGCGCCCGGCGGTGGAGCCATTCCGCGAAGGCCTCAGCAAGTCGGTCGGCCAGTGCTTCCGCCAGGATGATGTGGTAGTCATCCTGATCCGCCCGGTAGCGCTCAATCAGCGCGGGCAAACCAAACCCGGAGGACACGGCAAACGCGCCCAAGTAATCCGCCGTCGGCGCGGGGTGGACGAAATCAGCCAGGGACAGATTGTGCTGGCCGGGATTTTTTGCGACCTGCTGACGCAGAAAATGGAGCCGGGCCACGGACTGGGATCGGGTTTCATCGGCAAACAGCGTGACATCCTCACCCGTCCGGTTGGCCGGGAAGAAGCCATAGACCGCGCGCGCCACCAGCAGGTTGCCATCCATGATCTCCTGCAACATCTTTTGGGCGTCCTCGAACAACTTGCGCGCCTGCTCCCCATATTTTTCGTGATTGAGAATGGCAGGAAAACGGCCGCGCAATTCCCACGTATGGAAGAAGGGCGACCAGTCAATGAGCGAGGCGATCTCGGCCAGTGCCACAGGCAGCACCCCCTGGCCGGCCCGGACCTGCTCCACGCTCTGGGGTTCGGTGGAAAACTGGCGTATGCCCAGAAACTCCGGGCGGGCGGGCGGCGTTGACTCCGCCGAATACAACGGGGCGCGGCGGCGCGCCTCGGCCAATGGCAACAACGCCACTGCCGAACCCGCATGCTGTCGGCGCAGCCGCTCCTGGTCCACCCGGATTTCGGCGACGTACGCCTCTTTCTGTCCATCGCTCAAGAGGCTCGACACCACCGGCACCGCCCGACTGGCGTCCAGCACATGGACCACCGGGCCGGAATAGACCGGGGCGATCTTCACCGCCGTGTGCGCCTTGCTGGTGGTGGCCCCGCCGATGAGCAAGGGCACCTTGAAGCCCTGCCGCTCCATCTCCCGGGCCACATGCACCATCTCATCAAGCGACGGGGTGATCAGGCCGCTCAAGCCAACGATATCCACCTGGTGTTCCCGCGCCGCCTCCAGGATTTTGTCGCAGGAGACCATGACGCCCAGATCAATCACATCGTAGTTGTTGCAGGCCAGCACCACGCCGACAATGTTCTTGCCGATGTCATGCACATCCCCCTTGACGGTGGCGAGCAGAATCCGGCCCCGGGCGCGGTCCGTGCTTTTCTTTTCCGCCTCCAGGTAGGGCATGAGGAACGAGACCGCCTTCTTCATGACCCGGGCGGACTTGACCACCTGCGGCAGAAACATCTTGCCGCTGCCGAACAGGTCGCCCACCACGTTCATGCCCGCCATCAATGGCCCCTCAATGACCTCCAGCGGCTTGCTGAATTTGAGCCGGGCCTCTTCCACGTCGGTGTCGATGAAATCCACCACGCCCTTGACCAGCGAATGCGTGAGACGCTCCTGCACATCGCCCTGCCGCCAGGCATCCACCGCCACCTCGGTCTTCTGCTGCTGTTTGACGGATTCCGCAAATTTGATGAGCCGCTCGGTGGCGTCCGGACGGCGGTTGAGCAGCACGTCCTCCACCAGATCCCGCAGGTCGGGAGGAATCTCCTCGTACACCGCCAGGAGGCCGGGATTCACGATGCCCATGTCCAAACCCGCCTTGATGGCGTGGAACAGGAAGGCGCTATGCATGGCCTCCCGCACCGCGTTGTTCCCGCGGAAGCTGAACGAAACATTGCTGATGCCGCCGCTCACCCGGGCATGGGGAAGGTTCTGCTTGATCCAGCGGGCCGTTTCAATGAACGCCACACCGTATCCGTTGTGCTCCTCGATGCCCGTCCCCACGGTCAGCACATTGGGGTCGAAAATGATGTCTTCCGGCGGAAAACCCGCCTTTTGCGTGAGCAGGTTGTAGCAGCGCTGGCAGATCTGGATTTTCCGCTCGAAGGTGTCGGCCTGCCCCTGCTCGTCAAAGGCCATCACCACCACGGCCGCGCCGTACCGGTGCACGGTGCGCGCCTGCTGCAGGAATTTCTCCTCGCCCTCCTTCAGGCTGATGGAGTTCACCACCCCCTTGCCTTGCAGGCATTGCAGACCCGCCTCCAGCACCGACCACTTGGAGGAATCAATCATCAGGGGAACCCGGGCAATCTCCGGCTCCGAGCCAAGCAGGTTCAGGAAATGGACCATGGCCTTTTCCGAATCGAGCATCCCCTCGTCCAAGTTCACATCAATGATCTGCGCGCCATTCTCAACCTGCTGCCGCGCGACCGCCACCGCCTCCTCAAACTTGCCGTTCAGGATGAGCTTGGCAAATTTGGGGGATCCGGTGACGTTGGTGCGCTCGCCCACGTTCACGAAATTCGTCTCGGGCCGGAACGTCAATGGCTCCAACCCGCTCAGGCGCAGCGTGGGGGTGATGACCGCCGGCATGCGCGGCGGCAGGTCCCGGACCGCTTCGGCAATGGCCCGGATATGATCGGGCGTGGACCCGCAACAGCCGCCCACAATATTCAGCCACCCCTCGCTGGCAAAGTCACGCAGCTCCCGGGCCATCTCCTCGGGCGACTCGTCAAAACCGCCAAAGGCATTGGGCAGGCCCGCGTTGGGATAGCAGCTCACGTGGGCCGAAGTCAGCCCGGAAAGCTCCTCCAAATAGGGCCGCATCTGCTTCGGTCCCAGGGCGCAGTTGATGCCGAGGCTCAGCACGGGCACATGCGCGATGGAGTTGCAGAAGGCTTCCACGGTCTGGCCTGAAAGGGTGCGCCCGCTGCGGTCTGTGATGGTGAACGAAATCATGACCGGCAAACGGCGCCCCGCCGCCTCAAATTCCTGCTCGATGGCAAACAGCGCTGCTTTGGCATTGAGGGTGTCAAAGATCGTTTCCACCAGAAGGAGATCAACACCCCCCTCCATCAGCCCCCGGGTCTGCTCCTGATAGGCGGCCACCAACTGTTCAAAGGTCACCGCCCGGAAGGCCGGATTCTGCACATCAGGCGAGAGGGAGGCGGTCTTGTTGGTCGGCCCCAGGGCACCGGCCACAAAACAGGTGCGTCCCGGATTTTCCAGCTCAAAGGCCGTCACCGCCGCCCGCGCCTGCCGCGCCCCGGCCACGTTCAATTCGTACGCCAGGGTCTCCAGCCCGTAATCGGCCATGGAAATCACGGTGCAATTGAAGGTGTTCGTCTCCAGAATGTCGGCCCCGGCCGCCAGGTACTGCCGGTGAATGGCCTGGACGATCTGGGGCTGCGTGAGACTGAGCAAGTCGTTGTTGCCCTTCAGGTCGCGCCCCCAATCCCGAAAGCGTTCGCCGCGATAGGCCGCCTCATCCAGCCCGTAGGTCTGAATCATGGTACCCATGGCGCCATCCAGCACCACAATGCGCTCACGCAACGTCTGTAATAGCAAATCCGTCCGACTAGCTGTTTTAACCAAAGCCATAGGCAGGTAAAGTACACCAATCCATGAACAAATCAAGACATCTTGATGCGAAGATATGTAGGTTGGAATTCATGCCGCCGGACCAGCCCATTTCAGGGCTCCCCTTTGGGCCTCGGGGACGAGGGTGAACAGTTCCCGGATCAATTGGAGGTGGTAGGGGTAATTGCGGGAAATCTGCGGTGAACACTGTTGCAGGTAATCCCGCGCATGGTGATTCAAAAACCAGAGGTCGTTGTCCGTGAACTCGGACAGCAGGATGGAGTCCGGCAGAGAGTGCAGCAGTTGGGCCTCCAGCAGGCAGGACCGGTCGCCGAGCCGAGCCAGGGTGCCTTTGGCTTGGACATCCCGGATGTGCGGCAAACCCCAACGCAGCATTTCTTTGTAGATTTCCTGCTTGCGACTCATAGCCCCATGATAGCCAAAACGCCGGTCCGGGGCAACCCACTTTAACAGGACACCCCCTTTAACGGGACGGTTACCGCGCCCCATCCACCACCACCCCAACCAGCGGATTCAGCGGCCGACCGGTGGACGCCAGATAACGCGCCTGCAGGGTGACGATGAAATCCTCATAGTGATTGCGGTTGACCAAATTGACGGTGCCACCCCCAAAACCGGGTCCGGTCAGGCGGGCACCGAGACAGGCCGGATGCTCCTGCGCCAGGCTGACCAGCAAATCCAGGCCAGCGGAGCTGTTGCCGCCATGTTCGCGTGAACTTGCATGGCTCTGATACAGGTATTGCCCCAGTTGGATGAAATCCCCCTCCCGCAACGCAGCCTCCGCAAAGATCGCCCGCTGCAAATCCCCGATCACATGGTAGGCGCGACGGTATTCAGCCTCAGTCAGATTGGCCCGCTTTTGGCTGAGCGACCGGATTTCCACCGAGCGAAGCGAGGAGGTGCCCAGCTTGCGGGCCGCCTGGTGACAATCCCGGTACATCTGCGCCAACCGCAAATCCGTGGCCGGAACCGGGTCTGCCACCGGGCAGAGCACCAGGACCACCTCCCCGATCAACGGCAGAATGGCCACCGACTCCAGTCGGCAATCCACCAGAGTGGCGTGAAATGCCTTGCTGAAGAGCAGCGCCGCCGGCTCCATGAAGGAGCAGGAGCGGTGCAGGAAACGGGTGATGGCACGCTGGCAAAGTTTGGCGAGGGCCAGTTTTTCTGGACGGGTGAGCGGCGCCAATTCCCCCCGGCGATCCCGAATGGGTGGGCGGCTGAGAGCGCCGAATTCAGTCACACGGAAGGGATACAACTTGCGCACCGCCAGCGCGGCGGCAACAGCCGTGGTGGCGGCCTCCCGCCCGAAACGTGCCACCAGCTCCAACCCGCCGATTCCGGCATTGAAGCCGCCGAAATAAACCCCGTTGCGGCGCAGTTCCTGCAGCACCCCCTTGCAGACATCCGCCCACGGGGCGGCGGGATGGGCGGCGAGTTCGCTGATCCAAAACTCGTGCGGTTTGGGATCCCCCTCGCGCACCAACACCACCCGGCCATCCGTGCGGGGAGCCACCGCGAGCGCCACATATTGGTTGATGGCTAGGGAGAGGACGATGCCCTGGTGAAACTCCCCGTGGTTGCCCAGCAATTCCAAACGCGTGGGGGCGTGGGCGGCAAAGGCCGCCTGGTAGCCGAAATGCCGCTTGAACACCGCGCGCGCGGTTTCCTGGGCCTTTTTCCAATCCATGATCATCCCTGGAAGTCGCGCCTGGGTTTAAATGGTTCGGGGTGCAAGCTCATGCCATGCCTGACACCCTGCCACATCCGGATGCCCCAGTCACGCGCCAACCCGCAGCTCAGGAAAGGATCGGCGGTTTCCCATAATCCGGGGGAATTTCCTCGAGCGGCGGTTTGACCAGCAGCAGTTGCACGCTGCTGATGGCGGACCACAGCCACGCCAGCACAAAAATCCCCATGCCCCCTGCCCCCACCCAAAAAGGACGGCCACCCAGGGCCGGCGTCTCCAGGGTGCGCAGAAAATCAACAATATAACCAACCAGACCCAGGAGGGTCATCAGGAAACCACCGATGGCCAGACCCAGTTGGAAATACCCAACCCGACGCCGGGCCATGATGGTCCCCAGGCCGGGACACAGCAGCACATTGGTCAGCGCACAGGTCCAGACCCGGGTTTGACTAAGCGGCGTGGACGGGGACTCCATTGAAAATTTCATCATAGGCAACCGCCAGGGCGCACATGGTCACCGGCACGGCCACCAATTGGCCGACGCAGCAAACCAGACCACCCACACAAACCAGCAACAGATTGACCAGGGCCAGCAGGAAAAAGCTGATCCAGTGCTCCGCCACCACGCGCCGGCTGATATCCATGGCGCTCCAGAAATCGATCTGGCGGTCCACGACCAACAGCAGCGCGAACATCCAGCAGACCGCGATGTAAATGCCGGGCAGCACGCAGCAAATCAGGCCGATGGCCACCAGCAGGGTCATGACCAACTGGGCCAGGAAAAGATGCAGGAAGGCCCGGTTGAAGCCGCAGAAGGCATCCTCCAACACCGGCGTCTGACCGCGCACCCGCAGCAGGTGATAATAGTACAACCCGCCCAGCAACGGGCCGGTCAGGACGATGCCGAGCGTCACCATGTTCGTGGCGAACAACACCAATTGAACCAGGGCGTTGACCCCGATGATAGGCCAGAAATCACGGCAGACCAGATCCCAACCCCGCCCCAGATAACGCCCGATATCGACACTGAAGCCCCGGTTGAGGATGGCCTGGGCGGCTTGTTGGGGTTGCTCGGCCATGAGCGGGGTGCCTCCAAGACGCGGAGGGGGCAGGCTGGCATGGCTGCGCAAAGCGTCGGCAAACTCCGGCCATTGGCCGACCGGCTTCCAATCAATCACGCCGTCCCCCTGCACCAGGGTGCCGGCATTCGCTCGCCCCTCCCTGATCCATTGCTCCATCTGTTCGGCGGAGGCAGGCCCGTAAATCCGTTGATCGGCCCCGATGATGCGGTAGTTCATGGCTGCATGTGGTTGCGGCAGGTTTGAGGATTCAAGGTCGGTTTATCCGCCCGTCTGGGGTAGATTGCGAACCAGTCCATAACCCACCGTTAAAACTGCAAAAATCCACCACCAACCCGGACGGTTGAAGACCACCGGCCATTGCCAACCCGCCCAGCGCAGGGCCGCCTGTCGCAAACCCAGCCAAAGGACGACCGGCAGGGCCAGCACCAGCAAGGCGTTCTGGTGCCAGGCCGCCAGCAGATCGCCGTGCAGCAACTGGTGAACCGCCCGCTGGCCACCGCAGCCCGGACATTGCAAGCCGGTGTAGTGATGCAAAAGACAAATTGGAAAAATCCGGTACTGGGCCGGATCCAGCCAATAGTAAGCCCCCAACACCAGCAGCACCCCACTCACGAGCACCCATGCGAGCGGTCGGCGATACCAGGCAGTGGATAGGCGCGGAGGCATGGGATTATTTGAACTGGGATTGAATCATCGGCTTGTTCAGCACCACCAGCACCCAAATACCGATGGGAAGCCCCACCAGGCAGCAGGGTGAAATGCAGGGGATCAGCGCCAGAACCGCCGCCACCCGCACCAGGCCCAGGCTCTGAAGCTGTCTCATCCGCAATCCTCCCACCAGGATGAGGACGGACAGGGCACCCGCGATCAGGGCGGAAAGAATACCGCTGCCCGTGGAAATGTTCTGAAACATGCGATTCATCTCCGCGTTGCCGGACTGATGGATGATCTCGATGAAAAAACGGTTCAGAAACGGGCTGCTCAGCGCCACAACGCCACCCAGTATGCCCGTCACAATCAGGCCGATGGCCGGTGCGGAGACTTCCTGCATGGCAGCTTTGCGGGCAGATTCCGGATCGAGACCGGATAACAATTGCGGCCCGGGGCCGCCCAGCAAGGCGGCCAATTCCGGGAAGGCCACCAGAGGCTTCCACTCGCCACCCGCAGCCAGCCGAACCAGGGAGCTGGGGGCCAGCCGCCCTTCCCGGATGTACTGCCGTATCTGTTCGACGGTAAATGGACCATATTCCGCCTTGTCCCCCCCGATCATCATATAGGTGGCCGGCGGCGTGGAAAAGGCTGGGGCCACGGGGGACGGCTCAGGCAAGGGCGTGGCCATCGCCGGGGGAGGCGGGAGGATGGGGGACGACGACGCTGCTGCACCGGCCGGGGGCAACAAGGCCGCCAACTCCGGAACGGCGGCCAGCGGCTGCCAGCCAACCGCGCCTTCCGCCTGGACCAACGTCTGGCCGTTCAACCGGTTCTCCGCGATGTACTGTCGCAGGGTTTCCACGGGAAACGGCCCGTATTCTTTGCGATCCGCGCCAATGATTTTGTACATAGTGACTCCAATGATGCCGCCCGCCACTGTGTCCTAAACACCGGGCGGGATGATTCAGTTACAAAAAAACTCAGTCCGCCCCGGCCGCCTGCGAGGCGGCCACCAAGGCGGCCAGTTTGGCGGTGGCTTTGCCGCTGTCAATCAGTTCGCCCGCCAGTTCCCAGCCATCCAGGAGCGAACGCACCGTGCCGGCAACCAGCAAAGCGCCCGCCGCGTTCAGCAGCACGGTCTCCCGCCGGGGACCCCGGTCGTTTCCAGCCAGAATTTGCCAAACCATCTCCGCGTTGCAGGCGGCATCCCCCCCCTGCAAATCGGCCAGCGTCATGGGCGAGAGGGGAAACAGGGCCGGATCCAGGTCGCTCAAGGCAAAGCCCCGGTCCTGGTAAAACTCCGCCACCCGGGTTTTGCCCAACGGGGAAAACTCATCCAGAAACTGCGGTTCATCCGGGTGCAGGGCATTGGGCACGGTGCCACAAACGACCATGCCGCGCCGCAAGCCCAGCCCACGCAGCACCTGCGCCAGGGGTTCGCAGAGGGCCGGACTGGCCGAACCGATCAACTGGCACGTCGGCCGGGCCGGGTTGAGCAACGGGCCCAGAAAATTGAAAATGGTGCGGTGGCCGCGCTCCGCGCACAGCTTGCGCACCGGGGCGATCGCCTTGAAGGCCGGGTGGTAGAGCGGGGCAAACAGGAATGCAAAACCATGCTCCGCCAGCCAGCGGGCGGCCAACTCGGGCGAGGGGTCGGTTTTGATGCCCAGGGCAACGAGCACATCCGCGCTGCCGGATTTGGAGGTGATGGCGCGGTTGCCATGCTTGGCCACCGTGATGCCCGCCGCCGCCGCCACGATGGACACGGTGGTGGAAATGTTGAACGTGTGCAAGCGGTCCCCCCCGGTGCCGCATACATCCAGAATGATCCCTTGCCGGGTGGTTTCTGCCAATGGCGGTACCACGGCCTTATCGCGCAGCAGCGTCGCAAACGCGGTGATCTCCTCCACCGTCTCCCCTTTGCGCGCCAGGGCAATTAGAAACTCCGCCCGCATCGCCACCGGCACCCGCTCATCCAACAGTTTACGAACCGCCTCCTCCGCCTGCGTGAGACCGAGTGATGTGCCGCTCTGAACAAGTCGAAGCAATTGATCCATAAGTCGTTCGACCGGGAAATTACCACGAAAGCCAATGCACCCCAAGCAATTTGCGCCGGAAATTGCATTTTCTTTTTGCCTTTGCAGTCCCGGCAATCTGTGGCACGGTGGTCGCGTCACCTATGGCAAAACCACACTCTTATAAATTCTGTTTTGGTCCGTGGAACCTGAGCGAAGGCGCCGACCCTTACGGCCCGCCCACCCGCCCGGTGCAATCCTTTGACTGGAAACTGGATCAACTGCGGGAACACGGCTTTGAGGCCATGATGTTCCACGATGATGACGCCGTGCCGGACATTGACAGCAAAAGTTCCGCGCAACTGGTCAAGGAAGCCAAATCGTTGAGCAAACGGTTGAAAGACGCCGGCGTGGCTGCCGAAATGGTGGCTCCCCGGCTCTGGTTCAGTCCGCATACCATAGATGGTGCCTACACCAACAACGACCCCAAGTGCCGCAAATACGCCATTGAGCGTTCCCTGCGCTGCATTGACATCGCCCGGGCCATGGACACCGATCTTATCGTCCTCTGGCTGGCGCGCGAGGGCACCTACATCCGGGAATCCAAGGACGCCCGACGCTGCGTTGATTACCTGGTGGAAGCCATGGACAAAATGCTCGGGTACGATAAAAAGATCAGGCTGGCGATTGAACCGAAGCCGAACGAGCCGATGGACCACGCCTATCTGCCCACCATCGGCCATGCCTTGGCCGTGGCCCAGCTCACGCGCGATCCCAAACGGGTCGGCTGCCTGATTGAGTCCGCCCACGCCCTCCTGGCCGGTCTGGATCCGGCGGATGAGATTGATTTTGCGATGGCCTTTGACAAGCTGTGGTCGCTGCACCTGAACGACCAGAACGGAATGAAGTTCGACCAGGACAAACCTTTTGGCAGCAACAATCTGCGCATTGCCTTCAACCAGGTGCGCACGTTGGAGCGAACCGGCTACGGACGGCATGGCGAGTACGTCTGCTTTGATGTGCATCCGTTCCGCCCCACCCAGCCCAACCACTGGATGGATCACTTGGTCAACAGCCGCCAGACCTTCCTGCGGCTGCTGGAAAAAGCGCGCAGCTTTGATGACAAACAGGCTCAAGCCCTGGTCAAGGACCGCAATTACCAGGCACTGGATCAATTGGTCATCGAACATCTGCTGGGCAAGTAACACCTGCGACCCGCCTTTCATGGGCGGACAAGCTCCTGCTTGTCCGCCCCTCTTAAAACCATGCAATCACGTCGATCCTTTATCGGCCGCCTCTCGGCTGCCGCTCTCGCCGCTCCCCTGCTCCGCGCTGCGGAACCCACCCCTGCCCCCGTGCAAACCGGCACTGGCCACCCGTTTGTGGCCACTGATTACACCCAGGGGAAGGTGTTCATCGTGAACAAGGAGGGGCAGATTGAATGGGATTACCCCGCCGCCTCCTGCAATGACCTGTGGGTTCTGGCAGGCAGCAACCTGCTCTTCAACACCGGCCACGGCGTCAAGGAGGTGACGCGGGAGAAAAAGGTGGTTTTCCAGTACGATTCCAAGAGCGAAATCTACGCCTGCCAGCGGCTGGCCAATGGCAACACCTTCATCGGGGAATGCAATAGTGGACGACTGCTGGAGGTGCGGCCCGATCTGACCCTGGCCGCCGAAATCCGGCTGCTGCCGGAAGGCAAGGATGGCGGACACTCTTATATTCGCAACGCCCGACGACTGGCCAACGGCAATTACCTGGTGTGCCATTACGGCGAGCAATGGGTGCGGGAATACGATCCGCAGGGCAAAACGGTGCGTGAAATTGAGGCCAAGGGCGGCCCTCATAGCGCCATTCGACTGGCCAACGGCAACACCCTCATCGCCTGCGGCGACCGGCCCGGTGGTTCCCGGGTCTTTGAAGCCGATCCCCAGGGGGCCGTGGCGTGGCAGGTGGCAGATAAGGATCTTCCCGGTATCAGTTTCAAATTCATGACCGGCTTTCAGCGGCTGCCCAACGGCAACACGGTCATGAGCAACTGGCTGGGGCATGGGCAGTTTGGCAAGGCCCCGCATGTGATCGAGGTCACCCGGGACAAACAGGTGGTTTGGACCTTTGCCGATCACCAGCATTTCCGCACCATCTCCAGCATCCTCCTGCTGGATGTGCCGGGCAACCCCCTCAAGGGGGAAATCCTGCATTAAGGTTGGAGCGCGTGCGTGGCCAGCCAGGCCGCCAGCACCACCAGGTCATGGTCGGTTTTCAATTCCGCAAAGCGGAAGGGCGGCAGTCCGCTTTGGGCCTGCCCCAACAATTCCCCGGGACCGCGCAGGCGCAAGTCTTCCTCCGCGATGCGGAAGCCATCGGCGGTCTCCTCCAGCACGCGCAGGCGGTGGCGGGCTTCCACGGTCATTTGGCGGGCCAGCAGCACGCACCAGGAGGAGTGTCCGCCGCGGCCGATGCGCCCGCGCAACTGGTGCAACTGGGCCAGTCCGAACCGCTCCGCCCCATCCACCAGGAGCACGCAGGCGTTGGGAACATCCAGACCCACCTCCACCACGGAGGTGGCCACCAGCACCTGCACCTGGTTGGCGGCAAACTCCCGCATGATCCGCTCCTTCTCCTCCGCCGGCAGGCGGCCATGCAACAGCCGGACCTGAAAAGGAGCCATGGCCTGGCTCACCACCCCCAGTTCCTCGGCAGCCGCCTTGATGCTGGCCGCCGTGTCCGACTCCTCCAAACGCGGGTAAACCACATAGGCCTGCCGGCCGGCCTGCAATTTTTCGCGGATGAACTGCCAGACCTGCGGCAGCTTCTCCGGCCCGCGCACAAACGTCCGGATCACCCCGCGCCCGGGCGGCAGTTCATCCAGCACCGAGACATCCAGATCCCCATAGACCGTGAGCCCGAGGGTGCGGGGGATGGGCGTGGCGGTCATGACCAGCAGGTGCGGATAAACGCCCTGGCGCACCAGCGCCTCCCGCTGGGCCACGCCGAATTTATGCTGCTCATCAATCACCACCAGGCCGAGATTATCCGGCGCGGCCCCGGCACTGAGCAGGGCATGGGTGCCCACCCTCAGCCGCGGTTCCTGCGCCGGAACGTCGGCCTCCACCCGGCGGCTGGCGGTGCGCAATTCCACCGGCACTCCCAGGGGCTGAAACCAGCGTTCAAAGGTGCGGAAATGCTGCTCGGCCAGGATTTCTGTCGGTGCCATGATGACAACCGACACCCCGGCTTCGATGGTCATGAGCGCGGCGCAGGCGGCCACCAGGGTTTTGCCCGCCCCCACGTCCCCCTGCAACAGCCGCCGCATGGGCACCGCATGGGAAAGATCGGCGCGGATCTCCCGCAGCACCCGCACCTGGGCCGCCGTGGGTTTGAAGCCGAGACGGGCCAGGAAAGGTTTGATCAGCCGGTTATCACTGGGGCAGGCCCGGCCCGGTGCGCCCGCCACCAGCCGCTGGCGCCGCCGCCGCAGTTCCACCTGCAAGTCCAGCAGCTCCTCCAGCGCCAGCCGCTGCCGGGCGGTGGTGGCGGCCGCCAGCGTCGCGGGAAAATGGAGTTGGCGGATTGCCTCCCGCCGGTCCGGTAGCACGGCCAGCAGCGCCCCGGATACGGGCATCGGTTTACCGGTGACCGCCTCGGCCTGACGGCGCAAATCGCCCCAGGAGCTTTCGATGCTTCCCGCATGGTCCGCCAGCGCATGCCAGATCAGGCTGCGCAGCCAGCGCTGCCGAATCCCCTCGGTGAGCGGATAAACGGGGACCACCCGGCCAAGGTGAATCTGGGCTTCCGCCTCCTCCAGCGGCTCGAATTCCGGATTGTCCATCGTGCGGGGGCGTACGCTGCTGATCCGTCCGTACACCAGCAAGGACTGGCTGACGGCAAACTGCTTTTCCAGGTAAGGCTGGTTCCACCAGCGGCAATGCAGGCGATCCTGACCATCCGAAAGGATGATCTCGAAGAGGTTGCCCGTCCCCTGCCGCCAGGACTTGACTCCCATCGCCTGGATCACCCCCTGCACAGCTGTGGTCTCCTGCAACACCAGATCGTGGATCGCCTTTTTGTGGGTGCGATCCTCATAACGCCGGGGGGCATGCAGCAGCAGATCCCCCACCGTGCGCAGCCCCAGCCGCTCCAGGAGCGCGGCGCGCGCCTCCCCCACCCCGGTCAGGGTGGTGAGGGGCTCGTCCAGTCCCGGTCCCGCCAGCTTAAGCATGTGCGTCGTTAGCACGAGTCGCGGGGTAAAGGCAAGCGGCGTCTCTGCGCTTTCAATTCGACCGAAGGCAACCAAGGGAACGAAGTATGGCATTATCGACAGCTTGGCCCGATGCCCTGCTGTCGCAGCTTCAGGATCTCTCGCAGGAGGATCTCGACCACACCCAAATTCAGATCGGCGATGCGTTTGAAACGGATGCAACCCTTGCCGCAGCTCACTTTCCCCAACTGTGCGAGGTGAGCCTTCACGAGATCTGTTTCGCAAACATAAAGTGACAGGTAATTCTTCTGCGAAGCCAACGCGCAAAGCTCGCCGAACGACGGCAGCCCGTATTTCATGGCCTCCACCGTATTCGGAGCAACCCGGTGGATAAGGGTGCGCAACTCGCTCAAGGCGGCCCGCCGGTCAGGCGGAAGTTCCTCCAAGTATTCGCTGATGGTGGTGGCTCTGGAAGTCATGGTTGTTGTTTTGTGCAGGATGCGCGCAGAGCCCGGTTTCGTCATCAAACAAAGGGCCAACGTGATCCATGGTGGCAACCTAGGCCACACAGCGAAACATGCTCAGGATCAGGGAAGGGCCTCAGCCTTGATGTTGCCGAAATCCGCTGCGGTTTTGTCGTGGTCGGTGCAATAGACGCGCACGCCCACCGCGCCGGATTGCCACGTGGCATCGGTAACGCTGATCTGCGGGGTCGGGCTGTTACCGGCAAACACCCGGAGGAGCGGGCCTTTTGCCACGACCCTGATGGTCACGGACTCGCCGACGGTGTAGCCAACGAGCGCATCGCCCAAGGAGCGGAAGGATTTGCCATCGGTGCTGCCCAATTGCAGGCGGCCGCTACGCGGGTCGAGACCCACGTAGTAACCCTGGAAGGCATCCGCGCCGGGACTTGGTTTTTGCACCCGGAAGATCAGACCGGAATTCCCGGCCACCGCTGGACGCACCTCCGCCTCGAAAGTGAGGTCGCTGAAATGGGTGGCGGTGGCGACGGCCTTGAGGCCCGCCCAAGGACCGCCGCTGGCACTGGATGCACTGTGCAGCCGGCCATCCCTGACCAGCCATCCCCCGCCGTAGGTGACCCAGCCCAGGGAATCGCCGTCGGAAAAGTCATCCACGAACCGGGTGGCGACCGGAGCTGGCTGGCCGACCCACGGCAGGTCGGTCACGCGCAAGCCCTGGGAGCCGAAGGGAAGCAGGGTAACGGTCTCAAGCTTCTCCGCAGTGACCACCGGGCTGAGGGGAGGATCGAAGGCCAGGCGTCCGTGCCAGGCCAGTGTCCATTCTGGCAAACGCCGGGCGGGCACGCTCAACGCCACCGAGGGTTTCTGGAAGGGATCGTCACTGTTGCCCGAGCGTTGCACCTTGATGTCATTGGCGGGCTGTTTGGCGGAGAGGGCGAGGGCGTAATTCCAGGGGCTCTGGGGAGTCATCTCATACTCATGAAAGCCGCTTTTTTCGGTGGTGGAGACCTTCAGCTCCGCCTTGACCGGCAGGGTGAACAAGAGGGGCCCCAGACGGACATGGCGGGAGTTGTTGACACCAGCCAAAACGGAGACCGCCATGGGGAAGCGCAAGCGAACCTCATCCCCCGCCGCCCAGGCGCGATCCACGGTGAAGAAGGTGCCAGCCACGGCGCCCTTGACAGCGCGGCCATTGACCGCCACCTCCGGGTGCTCACACCAGCCGGGGATGCGCAATTTGAGGGGGAAGCGGCCCGGGCGGTCGGGCCGGACCCGGATGCGGATGGTTTCCTGGAACGGATAGCCGGTTTCCACGGTGACCGCCACGGGGCTGCCGCCGGCCCGGGCGCGCAGGGTGACCGGCGCGTAGGCCAGGGCCGCGAGCCCCTGATCCGGGGTGGCGGCCCAGCAGTTCTGGAGGAATTTGGGCCAGCCCATGTGGACGTTGTAACAGCAGCAATGGCAGCCGGAATGGGGCCCGGGGGTCAGGGCATCACCGTAATCCTGCAGGTAGCCGTTGGGTCCGCGCAGGCCGATGACCTGGTTGGGCAGGGTGTAGTACTGGAAACCGCGCAGGTCGCGGGACCAGGCGGCCGGCAGGGCGTTAAAGGCCTGGAACTCCAACTGGTCGCCGAGGGGAGCGTCGCCAAGGATGCGCAGGTTGGTCTCATCGCTGAGCATCTGCTCGACGATGGAGCAGAATTCCACGCCCTGGCCAGAGCTGATCCCGGAGAGGAACTCCGTGCCGGACTGGAGCCCGAGGGAGAGGCCGTGATCACGCAGCAGGTGCCGCTGCCCCTGGTAGATGGCCGAGCGGAGGTCCGCCTGGCCGGAGCGCTGCCAATAGACCGGGGGAAACTTCATGGCCTGCGGGATGTTCACATTGTGCTTGGGATGGAAGTCATTGCCAAAATGCTGGAACCGGTTTTCCCGGAAAATGCCCGGCCAATCGTAGGCCTGTTTGGCCAGAAGATCGACCAACGGCAACAGGGAGGCATCCCCGGTGCGATTATAAAGCCAGAGGATGGTGTCGATCTCATCCCCGGCCCGGGCCTTGCCCCAATCCCGGAGCGGATGGGCGGGCAGTTGGGCCAGGGCATACCGGTAATAGCGCGTGAGGAAGCCGATAACCCGCTGATCGCCGGTGGCCTCGTGATAGTCGCGCAGGACGTAGTTCATGACCATGCGAGGCCACCAGTCGGGGTTGTTGGTGGGGCCGTAAAAGCCATCGGCGCGCTGGTTTTGCAGGGACCACTCCAGCCACTTCCGGGCGCGGTCCTGGAGGGTGGCGTCGCCGAGCTGGTAAGCGAGCGGCACGAGACCCTTCAGGTAGTAGGGGCCTTTTTCCCAATTCTCGCCGCGTCCGCCCAGCCAGGCGCTCTGGGTGTCCAACTCGGGAATGGCCTCCTCCGCATGGCCGGTCAAGCCATCCCGCTGACGCTCCAACTGGAGGAGCAACCAGCCTTCGGCCTTCAGGCTGCCCAGCGGCAGAGGGATGAAGGGGGTGGCCTGCAAAGGGGCGCGATTCGGGACCGGGGCGGCAGGAGCGGCGGCCAGGGAACGACCGGCCACAGCAACCGCCAGCGTCAGCACGAGGCGTCCGGCGAGATTCGAGATGGAGCACATGCGCGCCCATGGTAGCGCATTCCCGGAATCGGACAACGAGGAATCCGGTCAATCTTTGTAGAATTCCGGTCAGGCCGGTTATTCCAAAAGAAGGCTCTCCATTTCGACCGCGATATCCGGGCGGTTGCCGGGATCCAGGCGGAGCCGGGTGACGATGCCCTGCCAGCGGCGGTTTTCACGCACCGGCACCGAATAATCATGCCACTGGCCATCAACCTTGACCGCAAAGCGCTGGCTGCTGGCCTCGTTCTCCGGCCAGCGCCTGGTTTGCCAGAAAAGCTGCGCGGTATCGCCTGCGGGACCGCCCGCCGGGCCCGTGAGACGGAGGCGGATCACCACCCGGGAAAACTGGGCCGCCGCAGCCTGCATGGGGGGGCTGAAAAAGGCGGCGTCAGTGCCCGTGGTGCGGACGGAAAGCCGCCCCTCCCGAACCACCGGCGGAGTGGTCTGCATGGTGTTGTCCCAGCCTTGCAGTCCCTCCTTGAAGCTCCAGGCGGAACGGAACCCGGCCTCCGGCTTCACCTGACAGGGGGTTAGGCCGACATCCACAGGGGTGAGATCGGTGTGGGCGGGAGGCACCCCGGGCACAAAGACATCGCGGATGGCATCAAGGTAGCCGAAGCCATACTCCTTATGCGGCTCGATGTAGGAGCCCTCGCCCCATTCATTCCAAGCCTCCACGAGCACGCTGCGGAGCAGGTTGGTGGCAGCGGGCCGCGACTCCAGCAACTGCCAGGCATCCCGCAGATGGGCTTTGAACACCTCCGGGGTGCGGGTGTGCCGCACCAGGGCGGAATCACCGTGCCACGGACGGCTGTCCCAGCCGCCGGAAATCGGCAGCAGGAGCGGAGCGGTGTCCTTTTCCAGAATCTGGTCCCACTGCCGCCGGTAGCCTTCGGCCATGGTGGCGTAGGGGGCCTGCTTCTCCCCTGCCCCTGCGCCGAGTCCGGGCCAGTTGTAGGCAGTGACGGAATCGTAATGCTGGCCTTTCACCTGGCCGGCACCGCCCACGCAGGCGGACAAGTGGAGCCCGGGCAGACCGGCCCGGAGACATTCCGCGCGCATCGCCGCAAAGGCCCGGTTCACCTCCTCGACACCCATATCCGACCGGAAATTGTACGGGCTGAAAATGACCACGACCGGTTTGCCGTCGATGCGGTAGTATTCCGGCCGGTTGAAATAATTGGTGATCCAGTAGCGGGTCACCTCCAGGCTGTCCGCAAAGGAATGGCTGCCCGAAGGGTTGTGGTTGGCCCAGAGCAGACAGAACTTCAGCAGATTCCGGTACCTGGCCTGGAAGAAGCCGTCGTGAAGCCCATGCTCAAGGTGACGGGCCCCCTTGCTCCAGTACCAATCATAGGCAAAATAGGTGATGCCGTGCTCCACGGCCCACTTGATGTGCCAGTCGGCGATCTCCGGCGCACCATCGCAGTATGTCCCCAGAACCGCCCGGCGCTCGGGAAACCGCTGCAGCGGCTGCCATTGGCTGGCGGTCTTCCAACCGGGGAAATAATAGGCCCCCACATCGTACGGGCCCCGGACCGGCTGCGGGACCGGCACGTAATCGCTGCGCCGATTGGCGGGCAAAGGCTGGAAATCCACCGACTCCGAAGCCGCCACCGACCGGACATGGGGGGCGGACAGCTCAAGCCGGATTTTATCCCGCACGGGCTGGTCTGCGCGAACCTCCCAGTCCAGCACCACCTCGCCCCCGCCAATCACCGGGCGGCGCAACAGTTCCGGGGCGGGTGAGCTGAGGATGCGCGCACCGGCGGGAACCCGCACGGTGGCGACCAGATTGGAGGCCGGGTCGCCCCCCGTGTTCAGCACCATGGCACTCAGGCGCGTGACAATCCCCACGCGCTGGGCTGCCTCCGCGACAGCGAAGGCGCGCACCTCCAACTGCGGAGGCCCCTGAGGCTCGCCCGCGACCGAGAGGGAACGCAGGAGGGCCTGACCGCCCGGAGCGTCCACCGGCCGAAGGCCCAGGGCGATGATCCGCCCCTTCCATTGCTCAGCCGGGAGCATATCAATGTTGTACACATGCTCCTGACCGTCCGCAACCAGCGGGAACCGGAAGGAATGCAGCCCGGCACTCTGCTCGGTGGCGAAGAAAAGACGACCCCACTGACCGTTGGTGGCGGTCAGGCGGAGGGAGACAAAGCTGTTCTCCTCGGCGTCCACCCGCACCGGAGGGGCGAGGATAAAATCGCCCGATGCCGGCGTTTCCACGCGCAACCCGGCGGGTGTCGGGGCGAGCAGGGCGGAGCCCAACGGACGCCACGAGGCGGCACCCGCCGCGAAGTCAAACCGGGCCGGCACCGGGGCGGCTGCGTGGGGCAACTCGACAATGCGGATGAAATCGATCTCGTAACTGGTGGCGGCATACAAATCCAGGCGCAGGCGGATGATTTTCTTTTCAGAATGCCAGAACGGAAAGAGCCGCAGGGTCTGCCACTGACCACCGCCCGCCGCCTGAAAGCGCGTGGTTTTCTCCCCCGAAAAACCGCCATATTTGGTCTGGGTGGTGCCGGTCCAAAAAACCTCGCCCTTCCCCTCGTGACTGGCCTTGAGGCGCAGCTCCAGACATTGCCAGGGGGAGGCGGGCAGATCGATCAGGGGGCGCAGCTCCAGGATGGGATCATCCCCCACGGCCGTGGCGGAGAGCACGCCGTTGGTGACGCCGACCTGGCGCAAATCCCCGTTGGGCTGCCAGCCCTGAAGATCCCCCGGGCGGTCAAAATTCCACTCCAACCGGACGACACCCGCCGGGGCGTCAGCGGCGGCAAACGAGACGGCCAGGGAAGCCGCCAAAATGGCCACACCGGAAAAAAAGCTCACGAGTCGCATAAAATCAATGGATGACAGCCCCCCCAAGCACTCTGGCGGGCCCCTTCAGGATGGGTGAGCTGACGCCCCGACTCTGGACTAATTTTTGACCACGCGGCAATCAAAAACACCACCGGCAGTCGCCTGGGGATGCGGCTGGAAACGGACCGTCACCCTGGATTTGCCCGAGATGAGCGTGGCCGGCAACGGATACTGAACGTCGAAGAACTGCCCCGGTTTTTCACGATTCAACCGCTGGGTGGCGACCTTTTCCCCATCCACCAGGAGATCAAACACCCGGTTGCCGGCATCATCCCCCCAATAAGTCACCAGCAGGGCGGCGGCACCCTGGACGGGAACCTTCAGCTCATAGGAAAACCAGCCTCCCGACTCCGCATGACGCCAATTCTGCCCCTGAAACACCCCCGACTGGGACTTTTCCCCCTGCTGTTTGTGACCCCGCTCAGAGTTACCCACACCGACCATAACCTGATCCACCGTGCGGCCCGCCAGCTCCTGCACCCGACGTTCAGCCGCCTCCCGGGCCACGCGCTGTTGCTCCCACTGGGCGAGCGTCAGGACATCCCAGTAAAGGGAATACCGCTGGGGATCCAGGCGGTAAAAAGGCACAAAACGGAGGTCGGACGGACGGCCAACGCCACGGGTGGCGAAGGCCAGGGTGGGGCCGGGCACTGGTTGGAGCCATTCCGATACGGGGCGGCCAGCGGTGATCAGGACCGGCTGCGGGGCCGGACGCTCACCAAAGAAATCGCCCTGGCTGTTGGCGTACGGCATCGGTGCCCGCAGGCCATTGGTGCCCAACTCCCCCGCCAGCACCAGCGGACCGTAGCAAAGGGCAATCCGCTGCGGATTGTCCGGCAGGGCCTCCACCCGGAGCGCCATGGGCAGCTTCACTTCCACGACGTCACCCTTTTTCCAGGTGCGATCCACGGAGACAAAGCTGCCCGGGACAGACTTGTGCTTCCATACCCGGCCGTTGACCCGGATCTGGATGCCCGCCGTGGCCCAGGCGGGATGTCGGAGCCGAAGCGCCAACCTAAGGGACTTTACGGGCTCGAAGGTGAGCCGGGTGGTATCCGACTCCGGATAAGCAGTCTCCTGCCGCACCACCAGGTTCCGCTCACGCCAGGTCAGGATGGAGGGGACGAAAAGATTGACGTAGAGCCCAGCTTGGTCCTGCCAGTAAATGCTGTCGCCGTACTTGGCGTGGTTTTCCACCCCGGTGCCGGTGCAGCACCAGAAGGAGCTGTTGGTGGTGTTGTACGGCATGAACCATCCACCGTAGAGAGGGATGTGGTAAGCCATCATGCCCGTGCGCGGATCCTGCGAGGCCAGAATGTGGTTGTACAGGGCGCGCTCATAGTAATCACCGGCGGCCGCCGAAGGTTCCCAGGCGAAGAGATGCCGCGTGAGCTTGAGCATGTTGTAGGTGTTGCAGCTCTCCGCCGTCCACGGGCTCAAGTGATCGGATAGCCGGTCCGGAGGACCGAAACGCTCATGATCACTGTTGCCCCCCTGCACATAGGAATGATGGTGCACCACGCGGTCCCAAAAAAAGCGGGCCATGGTCCGGTACCGGGTCTCACCGGTCAGCTCATAGAGCCGGGCCGCGCCAATCACCTTGGGGAACTGGGTGTTGGCATGCAGGCCATTGAGCCGGTCCTCCGGCACTGCCAGCGGGTCCAGCACCTTGCGATGGCTGAGCCGTCGGGCGGTTTCCAAGTACTTCCTCTCTCCGGTCAACGCATACAGGTTGGCCATCGACTCATTGATGCCGCCATGCTCCTCGTCCAGCATCCGCTCCACCTGCTCATCACTCAGACGTTGATTGCGGGCGCAGACCCAGTCGCCAAACCGGCGGGCCAATTCCAGTGCCTGCGCGTTGCCGCAGAGCACATGGATATCCAGCAGACCGGCCTGAATCTTGTGCAGCGTGTAGTAGGGCGCCCAGACCCGGGTGCCCGCCTCGACACGGTCAATGAACGATTCCGGAAAGGCGCTCAGATACCCACTGGGGCCCAGCGCCTGCTGGCATTTGGCCAGCTCGCGCACCATCAGCGCCGCCCGCTCGCGCAACTGTTCATCCCCGGTGGCGGCGTACATCAGGGCGCAGCCGGAGAGATAGTGACCGACAAAATGCCCGCGCAGTTCGCCCTTGGGATCCTCCCAGCCCCGCAGAGGCTCAGCGGTGGAAGGCAGCCCGGCGTTGAGCCGGAAGGCGTGCAGCAAGCGGTCAGCGTCAAGGGTGAGCAGGTACTGGCGGTCGCGGAGCATGGCCTGCCGCATGGGACCATCGAGCAGGCGCACGTCCGACAGCGCAAAGGGCCGCGCGGGCACCCGGACCGGCAGAGTCGCGGCCAGGTTTTCCGGGGTCAACAGGGAGATGTCCGCCCGCGCCACCGCCCCCCACCCCAGCAAGGCGATCAGGAGCCAACGGGGAACCTGCACGGAGCGGTTGGGTTGAGGCAAAGGTCGTGTGGTCATGGGTTTCAGATTGGGTTGAACCAAATGGTAATCTCACGGGCGGCGGAGGCCTCCGAATCCGCCGCATGCACGAGGTTGTGCGTGGTGCGGTCCTCGGCATCCGCCTGGGTGATGGTGTCGTTGCCAAAATCGCCGCGAATGGTACCGGCAGGGGCATTGAGCGGGTCGGTGGGGCCGGTCAGATTGCGGACCTTCTGAATGGCATTGGGGCCGCTAAGCACCAGGGCCAGAAAAGGCTGGCCGACCAACGACTGAGTGGTGCGCCGGAAGGCCCGCTCATTTTTGACCTTCAGCTCGGCGTAGTGCGCCTCCAACTGCGCCAGCGGCGGACGCACCAGACGGCCATCCTCCACCCGGAGGCGGGCATTTTCAAAGCGAGCCAGAATGGCACCGGCAAGGCCGCGCGCCAGGGTGTCCGGTTTCAAGAGCACAAGCGTTTTCTGCATAGTGGGCACCTTACTACCGATGCGGACCGCCGGTGACAAGCATTCCCGCCAATTTATTGGGGTTTCGGGGCCAGCCAACCGACTGCCGCGCGGGGAGCCGTAAAGATGGTTCCGTGCCGGGCCTTGGCCGGCACGCGCAGTTCCGTGGTGCGATCCGTCCAGTTTTTCAAGTCGGGGGAGGAAGCCATGGAATAGTGGCCATTGGCAAAGGCATCTGTGTATAGAAACCACTGGCCCTGCCAGCGCAACAGGCTGGCGCCCTCCACCATCTCCTTGGGACGGATGGGCGAGCCAGGACCGAACACCGGCTGGCCGATGGGTGCCCAGGGCCGGGAGAAATCCGCCGGGGCAGTCGTGAGACGCAGGTTTTTCCCGCCGCGCGCAACCTCCTGCTCGTGCTTCACCACCATGACCCACTGATCGTCCGCAGCCGTGACTGTGCCCCGGTCATCCAGCGCCAGGAAGGCGTCAATGACGCTGAAGCCCTGGTCGAAGAACAGGCGCGCCTCGGTGAACGTCTTGCCATCCACCGTGCGGCAGGCGTAAGTGCGATGGTCATGTTTGGCATCATCACCACCCCGGTCCGAACTCCCATCCCCATCGGTCCCCTCGCGCGGGGTGGTGGTTGACCAGATGATCAGGTAGTTCTTTTGGATGGGATCCCAGTGGATTTCCGGGGCCCAGACATTGGCCGGTTGATCCGGCTCTGGCAGCGACGCGGGAAACGGCTGCACCTTCACCGGGGCTGACCACGTCTTCAGATCGGTGGATTCCGCATAGCCAAACACGCGCCCATCCCAATTCGAGGTCCAGACCAGGCGGAATTTGCCATCGCGATGAATGATGGAGGGATCGCGGGTGAGGTTCTGTTTGGGCCAGTCCGCCGGGGGCATGACCGGCTGATCACCGTTGAGCGCCTCAAAGTTGACGCCGTCCTCGCTCCAGGCGAGATAGACCCCCTTTTCACCATTGCCGCGGAAGAAGGAGAACAAGAGCACGTCGGCAGCGGCGGCGAACACCGGGGTGACACCGATCCACGCCAGGGAAAGGGCAAGCGCCCACAAGGTAAGCCGGTTTGGGCGTTTCATATTCGTCCGGCAGGCCAAGCACAAATGCGTGTTGATGGGCATAGGGTACGGGCACTATACTTAGTGTTATTAAGTAAGTAAACTGTTTTCTGCCCCTTGGTTGAAATAATTCTCAAACAGGGATTGGTTGCGACGCCCGGTCAGACGTTGAACTTGAACAGCATCACATCGCCATCCTTGACTACATACTCCTTGCCCTCCATCCGGTAGAGTCCCTTTTCGCGGGCGACGGCAATGGAGCCGCAGTCCACCAAGTCCTGATAGGCAACGGTTTCCGCCTTGATGAAACCGCGTTCGAAATCCGAATGAATGACCCCGGCGGCCTGGGGTGCGGTATCGCCAATGTGAATGGTCCACGCCCGCGTCTCCTTCTCACCGGCAGTGAAATAGGTGCGCAGACCCAGGAGGTGATACGTGGCCTGGATGAGCTTGCCAATGCCGGATTCCTGCACGCCCAATTCGGCCAGAAACGCCTGGGCCTCCTCGGCGGTCAGGTCCACCAAGTCACTCTCGATCTGGGCGCTCACCACCACCGCCTCGCAGTTGAGGTGGGTGCCGGTGTACTCCCGCACCTTGGCCACAAAGGGATTGCTATCCGCCTGGGCGAGTTCCTCCTCGCGGACATTGCAGGCGAAAATGGTCGGCTTGTCCGTCAGCAGGAAGAACTGGCGGGAAATAACCTGTTCCTCCGGAGTAAGTTGCACCATCAGCGCCGGCTTGCCCGCGTTGAGCACCGGCTCCAGTTTCAGCAACACCGCCTGCTCGGCCAGAGCCACCTTATCGCCGCGCTTGGCATCCTTGGCTGACCTGTCGATCCGTTTCTGCACCGCTTCAAGATCGGCGAGCACCAGTTCCGTGTTGACGATTTCAATGTCACGCACCGGGTCCACATGCCCAGCCACGTGATGGATGTTGGCATCCTCAAAGCAGCGCACCACCTGCACGATGGCATCCACTTCCCGGATGTGGCTCAGGAACTTATTGCCGAGGCCTTCGCCTTGCGAAGCGCCCGCAACCAGCCCGGCAATATCCACAAACTCAACCGCCGCAGGGATGATGACGTTGGTCTTGGCGATCTTGGCGAGCACCGCCAAACGGGTGTCCGGCACGATGACGACCCCCACATTGGGATCGATGGTGCAAAAGGGATAATTGGCCGCCTCCGCCTTGCGAGTGCGGGTGACGGCGTTGAACAGAGTGGACTTGCCGACATTGGGCAGCCCGACGATACCAGCTTTTAACATGAGCGCGGGATTCAACCACAAATCGGCAGAAAGTCTTGCCAAAAATGAAAAAAACTCTCAGGCCCTGGCTCGAACCCCATGGCTTTTCCACCCCAGATTGGAAGCATCCCGAGTCGGGGATTGATCGGATTCGCTTCCACCAGACTGCGGAGCGAAGCAATCGTGGGCTCATTCCCCGTCCCAGAGCAGCGTGACCAAAGACGGAGGACCAGCCACACCGATTACTCACACGAAGGTTCTTTGTGGCTTTGTGTGAGGCCCACCGCCAGCATCTTCCGGCTTGACCGGCCGATCAAACGGGAGACACTGCCAGGCACAGACAACAAAAACTCCGCCATGAAAAACAGAGCTGCTTTAGTCGGCTCGCTAGCCCATTGGCTGGCGGCTGGAAAGCTGCAATCGCAATGGGTGCTACCAGCCCTGCCACCGCTCACGGCGGACCTCACACCGGAGACCATTCCAGGCCTGCTCGAAACCCTGGCCGACGAATCTGAAACCGAACTGGCCCAATTGGCCGGGCACCTGCGGAAAATTCTCCACAAGGAGGCCCTGCTACAACACGAAGCCGGAGCCAAAGGCCAGCCGCCTCCCCTCTGGGATCGGGCCCTGCTGGGCAACCTGCCTCCGGTAACCCCCAGGTGGCATTTGGATCACCAGTGGCCAAACGCACTGCAGACGGGTTTGGAACAGGTCCTCGACCGGGAGTTTTTGACGGCCGGGCGGGAAAAAACGCCGCACCTCTACCGCCTGGTCGAGCAGACCGGCACCGAATCCCTGAAACAGGCAGGCCGCGCCACAGCCCTGCACGGTGATTTCATACCCGGCGCACTACTGGATCGCCTGGGCAACGACTGGGGCAAAGGTGAACCCGCCCGCGATCTGATCCTCCAGGAGTTGGCACACCGGCAGTCGATGGCCCGGCAGACGCTCACTCCCGGCGAAACCCCAAGCCTCACGCCGGAGGACGGTGCCGGTGCGCTGCTGGAAACCCTGAAAACGCGATTCCTCCAGTCGACGTCGCGCGAGGAGCAGTGCCGGATTCTGGATGGAGTGGGAGCGTGGCCCAACCCGGAAGCGATCCCCACCCTTTTGGCGCTCGGGCAGGAGACCTGGTCGCAGGAGCGCGCGGCCCTGATCCTCACCCTGCGTTTCGGGCAGCCTGACCGGATTACCTGGAAAGATTGGGCAGACTGGCTCGCGGACCAGGACCACCAATGGCAAACTGAGCGGGAAATCATCCGTCACCTGGCGGCCGAGCAACCGCTGGGCCTGCTGCTGGCCTGGTATCAGCAATTGGCGGATCCCAAGCCAGCGGTGGTGGATTCCGTGGTCAAACTGCTGGTCCAGCAGGCCGGCCCGCGAACCGCTGACGAGGTGGCTCAGCGCTGGACCCAATGGATTTCACCGGAGGAAAGGAACCCGCTGCTCGGCCTCGCCACCCCGCCGGTCCTGTCCGGGGAGAGCGTGGCCGCGACGGCCATCGAACCGGTCGCGCCACCGGCGGAACCGCCCGCCGAAACACCCCTCCCCCAGCGGCCCTCCGTCTGGGAGCACCATATCCAGCCCTTCTTTGTTGAGAACTGGTATATCGCGGCCGGGATCGGGATGGTCATCGTCGGCAGTTCGCTCCTGGCCTATTACACCTGGGACAAGCACTGGCTGCTGCGCTACACCATCATGCCCGCGCTGCTGGCGCTATTCACCTGGACGCTGGCAGCAGCAGGCAGCTGGATTGAAAAGAAAGACCGCCAGTTCAGGGGCACGGCGGCCATCCTGCGGGGAGCGGCTATCGGACTGCTGCCGATCAACTTCATGGCGGTTGCCTTGCTTTCCAGCGACCAGCAGGTCCGCCAGAAGGCACTGCCCATGGTGGCGATGGTCCTGTTCTACCTGACGTTTTTCGGTTGGAGCCTGAGAAAATGGTGCGCGGGCGTGGAACCCACCCTAGGCAACCTGCTGGGCGGCACACTGCTGCTACTCAACAGCCTGGTGGCGGTGGGGCCGCTGGCAAAGACTCTCAGCCAGTTGGGCGGGCAGGAATTGCTGGTGGGGCTGAGCGCCGGATTTTACCTGGGGTTCCTGGCCTTGGCGGGGGCGATTGTCTGGTTCACCCAACGGGTTCTCACCCAAGAAATGGCGGCGGAAAGGCGGGTACCATGGTTCGTGGGCGCCACGCTGGC
Organism: uncultured Verrucomicrobiota bacterium; assembly: GCA_903930345.1. Lineage (GTDB taxonomy): Bacteria > Verrucomicrobiota > Verrucomicrobiia > Limisphaerales > CAIYYI01 > CAIYYI01. The sequence goes on along the minus strand of CAIYYI010000096.1, from coordinate 31,242 downwards.
GATCACCTTCCTCCAGGTGTTCGCCTGGGTGCATGGCTTCATGCGCTACTTGCCGCAGGCCCACACCTACGCCTTGCTGGTGATTCTGATCGGCTGGCTGGTCCTGTTTGCGGAACGGCGCGCGCTGGAACTGCTGGGTAGCCCCCAAATGCACGGGGCGGAATCCTTTTTGGGCTTTGCCCTGATCCTGCTCGGCCTACTCATGGGCTTCCACGATCCGGAGACGCGCGTGCTGACGTTCCTGGCGGCAGGCGGGTTCTGGCTCTTCCAGGCCTTTTCCCGGCGACACCCGCTCCACTATTGGATCGCGTTGACCTGGCTGGCGCTGGGCGGGGCCGCAGTGGGATTGCTGCCGGGCTATCCGGGCCCGTGGTTTCCAGCCTTGGGGCTCCTCCTGGCCCTGGGCTTTGGCGCTGGCGCATGGGTCAGCCAACGGCGAAACCTGACGGAGCTGGCCCAGGCGTGCTTGGGCATGCAGGTGGTCTGCCTGGTGCTCACCACCATGGTGGCCCCCCTCACGCAATGGCATTACCGGTCTGAACCGCTGGCCACCGCCGGCTGGCTGGCGGCCGTGGCGGTGCTATTCATCTGGCGGGCCCTTCAAGGCCAGAAACTGGCCTGGCTGCATACCGCCATGGTCGTCGTTGCCCTGATCCTGCCGTACGTGGGCTTCATGGACATGGCCGGTCAGACCGCCCATCACCAAACCCTGGTGTTTGGCCTGGCGGTGACCTCGTTACTGTGGCTGGGGATAACCGGACTCAGCCGGCTGCCGCTCCTGCTACAGGCCCGGTCCACCATCCTGTGGTTCTACGGAATCCAGGCAGTCGCCGCCATGCTGCTGCGCGTCTTCTTGGGGGATGTCGCCCCGGACCCGCGCTGGTACCTCGGCTACCTGGATTACACCGGCCCCCTGTTGATGACGGGGGTCCTGATCGTGACCACCCACCATTCCCGGTCGCTCATCCCGGCCGGCATGGCCGTGATGATCATGGTCATTCTCTTTCCCGAACTGCGCGCGAATCTCCAGCTCACTTTTTCCGGTTTGGCATGGGGCTCCGGCCTGGGCAGCGCCATCAGCGGCCTGCTGCTGGCCGGAGGCTGTTTTTTTCTCCGCGAATGGGAGTTCCTAAAAGTGCCCAGGGAGGGCGACCGGTTCATGGGCAGAGACCGGTTCCCCCTCCGGCGCGAGGACCACACGCTGTTTACCTGGCCGGTCACGGCAGCCGCCCTGTTCCTGATCGTCAAGGTGGACACCTGGAACCTCCTGAGCAATTGGCTCGGGCAAGGGGTTCACCTTAAGACAGCCGCCGCCCTGGTCCTGACCGGGATCACCTGGACCCTGCTGGGCGTTTATCACCGCCAGCATCGCCAGGCAGTCACCCTGGTTCACCTGGGTTGGATCTGCGGTCTGGCGGGCATTTCCTTCGGCTATTATCGCCTGGCTGATGATCCGCATTGGACCGGGCCGGTTTTGACCACCGGGCTGCTGCTGCAAGGGCTTTACTGGCTCTACCGGCACGGGCTCGAAACGAGACGCCCCTGGGTGCGGGACTTGCTCGCCGAACCGCTGCGCCGGGTCCTGCTGACCGGCGGCGTGGCGGGCTCCGTGGCGATCGTAGTCAGCCTTGGCTGGGGCACTGAGCTGGCACATCTGCAATGGCTGGGCTGGTTCCTGGCAGCGCAGTTGGTCTGGCATGGGCTGAGCACCCGGCACAAGGTCTTCGGCACTGCCCTGTTCCTCCTCCTCACGACGGCTTTGCTGGCCGGGACAGCACCCGGCACCAGCCCGCTCGTGGAACGGCTTTCCCTGAGCCACAGCCTGAGCCCCCTCCTGGAACTGCTGCTGGCAGTACAGCTGATCCTCATCCTGTTGGAAAAGCCCCGCTCCCTCTACGGGTTGCTGGAACCCCTGATGACCCCTCCCCTGGTCATCGCCAGCGGGCTCACCGTGTTGCTGGGGCTGGCCGGGCTGGCGGACGGCGGGCACTGGTTGAGCTTTTCCGTCGGCCAGCAGGGGCTGATGCTGGCCGTGCTGCTTCTGACCGCCCGGGCTCACGCCTCCGGCCTTCTCCTGTTAATGGGGATGCTGCTGGGCTACGTGCTGGCCCTGCGGGGGCTCCTGGCGGCGGACAGCGACCCGTCCACCCAGCTGCTCCTTCTGGCAACCCCCTGGCGGCTGGCCTTCCGGGCGCTGGCGATGGTGTTGGTGACGCAGGTCGGCCGACGGGTGCGGCAGTGGCAGCCCGGTCTGCTGACCGGGCCATTCGCCGAACCCTTTTTCACCGCCCCCACCTGCGCCTGGGTCTGGTGGCCAGCGGCCATCTTCGCGGGGCTGGCGGCGGCTTACCACACGTTTGATCCCGTGCTAAGGGAGAGCGCCCGGCAATTGTGGACGCCCTACCTCGGTGCGGTCACCGCCGCCCTCATCGCCTGGTTCTGGCAGCGGAAGCCCTTCCATGCCCTGGCGGGCGGGCTGGTGCTCCTGGGCAACATCCACCTCGTCCGGGTTGGAGGCGGGGAGTTTTTGCGCGGGCACGGGCTTTCCGAGCTGCACCTGGTTTGCCTGGGCCTGGGACTCAGCCTGCTGCAAGCCTCGCTCCTGCGCTGGCGGGTCCGGACGGAGGCGATCATCACCCCCACCAACCAGGCGAGCCTGGGCCTGGCCGGCCTCATACTGGCGCTGCTCTCTGCCAACTATTTCACCGATCCCAACCTGGGCAATATCACCGCCTGGCGATTTGTCCTCTCCGGCCTGATGGCCTGGCTGGCCGGCAGGTATTTCCGGCGGGCGGCCCGCCACCCGGGCCCGGGGGAGGAAGCGCACGTGGACCTGTGCGAGGCGCTTTATCATTTCGGCGTGGTCGTGGCCCTGTGGTGCGCGGCGCTGCTGATCCCCTGGTTTCGTCAGCCGGTTTTGGCCCTGCTCGCTCTGGGGCTGCCGGTGGTTTACTTCTATCTGCGCGCGGAAACGGGCGCCCGGGCAGGCCGGATGGAAGCCCGCCGCTACCGCAACTCCGCCGCCGCCCTCGGGCTGGGGGTGCTGGCGCTGTATGTTTTCCGGGGCATCTTCCATCTGCTGCTCTTCCCGGGGGTTCCCATCGGGGTGCGGCATTACCATTACAATGCCCCGCTCATCCTGGGGCTGGCGGTCATCCTGCTGCGGCTCCACGGGCTGGGCGGCACCCGCTGGCTGGCCTTTTACGGCGGAGTGGCCCTGATGGGCGGCAGCTATTTTCTGCTCACCGCTCTGCCCGGTTTCAGCCCCTTTGACTTCCCCCTGCCGAGCGCCTGGTGCGCCATCGGGCTGGGGCATTTCTGGATTCTCGTGAGCTACGCCCGTTCGCCCCTGCGCACGTTCATCCAGCGCCTGGCCAGCCTGGATGATCCCGCCTGGCACCACCTGCGGCGCTGGTGGGGATACTGCCTGCTGGGCGCAACCCAGGGCCTGACCCTGTGGGGCGTCGCGAGCTCCTCCTCGCAGGCCGTTCAGGTGGCCCCGCTGCTGGTGGGGGCAGCCAGCATTCTGATCCACCTGGGGGTGATCCGCCAATCCACTGCCTATCTTATCCTGGCTGGTCTGGAGCTCGCCGTCGCCCTGCACCTGGATTTCCTGATCCCAAGTTACCTGCCCAAGGAGGAAGTCATGAGTGTGCTTCTGGCCATCTGGCTGGGGTGCCTGACCCTCCACCAGCTTAAGCCGCGCTGGATCCCACTGGAACTCCTCGGCCCCCTGGCGCTCAGCCTGGCCGGGCTCACGCTCGCCCACGTGTTTTACCACCACCCCGGCTCTTATGCCGGCCTGTGGGGAATGGGGCTGGCTGCCCTGCTGGCCGCCTGGAACCCGCAAAGCAGCCGGGTGGCCACCACCCCCGGAGAAAAGGCGGCAGCGGCGGCCTTGATCTGGGTTCCCGTCTGGCTGGTTTACTTCAGCCAGGCCCCCCTGGAGGAGCGCGGGCTGGCCGGTGCCCTGGCCGCCTGGCCGATCCTGGCGGCGTTGATGACCTTCTTCGTGATCGGCGGTTTTTCCCGGCTGTATCCCGGGTCCCTGGCGGCGGCCTACAAAACCTGGCCGCGCTCGCACTTCCGCCTGTTTGACCTCACTTTGTCCTGGCTGGAAACCGCTGGCCACCGGATCCACCGGTCGGTGATCTGGGCGACTTTTGTGCTGGCCGGTCTGTTGCTGGTCAGCCATTACCAAACGCCGTTTGCGGCCCGCGAGATCGGCACGTTAGCGCTGCTGGAGGCTGGTCTGGCGTTCGCCTGGTATCATCAGGGCAGGACGGGCGAGTCCATGGCCCCCTACTACCTGATGCAGCTGTCCGCGCTGGCCTGCTTCGCCGCCCTCCGTCGGCAGCTGATGCTGACCACCGGCGCGTGGAATTACGAGTATGACGTCTGGATCAGCCTGGTGTTTTCCATGGCGCTGTCCGGCGCCCAGCAGGTGTTCGACTTGCAACCCCGCAAGGTGCGGGTGCCGTGCCTCACCACCCTCTGCGTGCTCCCCGTGGTGGCGCTCGGCTGGGTGATGCTGCACGGGCTGGGCCCCAACATGGCCCTCCTGGTGGTGGGCCTCAATAGCCTGATGTTTGCCTACCTGGGCAAGGACGACCGGGAATCCCCGTTCCACATCGTGGCTCTGACCGGCTTTGTGGGGTTTGTCCTGTTGACGTTCTGGACCAAGCTGGAGCTGCGCGCCGTGCACGCCTATGTCATCCCCGTGGGCCTGGGAATTCTGGTTCTGCTGCAGCTCTTCCAGCAGCGCATCCAAATCGGCCTCCGTAACGGCATCCGGCTGGTGACACTGCTGGCCATGCTGGGCAGCACGGGCTACTATGCCCTGGCGGACTCCAGTCGCCCGATCGCCTTCAACCTGACCCTGGTGATCCTCTGCCTGCTGGCCATGGGGCTGGGCAGCTTTCTCCGCGTCCGGCTGTATCTCACCCTCGGCCTGGCAGGTTTGACAGTGGACCTGGCCTCCATCCTGTACAAGGTGCTGGTGCACATGGAACGGAGTGCCCGGATGACTGTGGTCGGAAGCCTCGTACTCCTGATCGGAGCAATCCTGATCTTTGGCGCGATCTATTATAAGACCAACCAGGCAAAGCTCGATGCCTGGGTGGACCGCTGGCGAAAGCGGTTGGGGGAATGGGAATGAAACCCGCCTCATCCAGCCACGGCCGGAATGACCAAAACGGGGCAGTGTGCCTTGCGGACAACTTTTTCAACGACGTTCCCGAATAAGGCGGCGGAGAGCCCTCCGGCACTCTCACGCCCCAACAGAATCATGGTCACCTGCTTCTGCGCCGCGACTTCCAGAATCTTCTCGGCGGCCTTGCCGATCCTCAGCTCGACTTTGACCTCGATCCCCGACGGAACCCGGGAAAGATAAGCGTCCCGGATCATGCAATGAATGTCATGCTTGGCCTGGGCATCCACACGATCCACCTCGTAAATGTATGATTTCCAGAACTGGGCATCGGTCTCGGGGATGACATGGAGCAGATGGAGCTGCGCCCCGGGAGTGTTCCGCACGGTGGCAATGGCAAAATCAAACGCCTGGCTGGCCCCCGGTGAAAAGTCCGTGCAGAACAGCATTCGCAACGGCAATCCAAAGGAAGGGATCTGGTTCATGGTGGCCTTGGGTTATTTGATGAGGCTGGGCAAAAACAGGGCGATCTGCGGGAACATGACCAGCAAAACCGCAGTGAGAATCATGGCGGCAAGAAATGGCATGCAGCCCTTGAAAATGGTCTGAAGCGGCACATCCCGCACCATCCCTCCCACGACGTAGGCGTTCACACCCACCGGTGGGGTGATCACCCCCATCTGGGTCACCACCACGATCATGACGCCAAACCAGATGAGATCGTAGTGCAGGGAGGTGATGATGGGGTAGAAAATGGGGATGGTCAGCAGGTTCAAGGCGAGCGCATCCACGAAACAGCCGGCCACGAGGTAAAACAGGATGATAACCGCGATGATCCCCCAACCGGGCAGCGGCAGTCCGCCAATCCAGCCAGCCAAGGCCGTCGGCGTCTGCGTGACGGCAAGAAACCGACCGAAAATGATCGCTCCGGTGACGATGACGACCACCATGCACGAGGTGCGCACCGTCTCCCAGATGCACTGCACGAGCACCTGCCAGGTGAGCTGCCGTTTGATGGCCCCGAGGATCAGGGTGGCACCAGCACCGACAGCGGCCGCCTCGGTGGCGGTGCAGAAACCCAGGAACATGCTGCCCATCACTGCAATGAAGATCAGGAGCGTGTCCACCAGGCCCAGCAGGGATTTGAACCGTTCGCCCCAGCCTGACTTCTCACTGGCGGGACCGAGCTTGGGATCCCGGACACACTCGATATAAATCGCGCCGCAGAACAGCAGCGCCATCAGAATACCGGGGATGATCCCCGCAATGAACAACTTCCCGATTGATTGCTCCGTCAACACGGCATAGACGATGAAAACGATGCTGGGGGGGATCATCATCCCCAGACTCCCCCCGGAGGCCACACAGCCTGTGGCCAACTGCATGCTGTAGTTGTAGCGGCGCATCTCCGGGATGGCCACCGCCGCCATGGTGGCAGCCGTGGCGGGACCGGATCCGCAGATGGCGCCAAAGGCCGTACAGGCGCCGATGGTCGCCATCCCCAGCCCGCCCGGCAGATGACCAAGCCAGCGGTGGGCCATCTGAAACAGCCCCCGGCTGATGCCCGTGTGAAACGCCACCTGCCCCATCAACACAAACAGGGGAATCGTGGAGAGGTCGTACTTGGAGAAGGTCCCGTAAACCTCATTGGCCATCATGCTCAGGGCCGCCGAGGGGGAGGCCATCATCCCGAAACCGACGACGCCGACAATCGCCATCGAGAAGGCCACAGGCATGCTGCTCGCCAGCAGCAACAGCAACATCGCGAGCCCGATCAGGCTGATTTCCGTGTTACTCATGGCTTGATCAGTGATTTGCCCGGATTGAGCAGGTGATAGATTTTGACACAAATGACGAGCGCACAGGAGCCGCCAATAAACCAGGGCACCCAGAAGATGGGCATCTCCAGGGTGGGGCTGACCTCATGGGCGGCCCGCAGGGAATTCCCATAGGCAACGCTGCGCCAACTCAACACCGCGAAGAAGGCGATGACAACCAGACGGGCCAGCGTATCGACGACCATCCGGCCCCGGGGGCCCAGCTTCAGGAAGAAGAACTCGACCGCCACGTGGCCCTTGATGGCGGTGGTGTAAGGCAGGGCACAGGCCATGGTGACCGCCCCCAGCATGCCCACCAGGTCAACCGTCCCCTTGATGGACATCTTGAACGGCCGGATGGCGATATCGGCGCAAGTCACCAGGATCATGGCCAGCAGGGCGGCCCCGGAAAAGGCCGCCAAAGCCATCACCACCTTGCGCAGGCTTTGGACCAGAAACCCGTCAGACTTGGTCATAAACACTGCTTCCTACCGGGCGGCCGCCGCGATGCCCTGCTGCAAATCGGAGAGAAATGCCTCGCCGGGCAGACCCTTTTCCTTGGTTTGTTTCAGGTAGGTCTCCAGGATCGGCTTGACGGCGTTTTTCCAGCGCTGCTGCTCATCCGCCGTGAGACTGAGGGATTCCTTCTTAAGCTGGGCCACAAAATCGCGCCCGTCCTTGTCCGCCTGGTCCCAGGCCAGGCCGTGTTTGACAATGTACTCCTGGCTGACCTCCGTGAAGATCTTCTGCTGCTCCGGAGTGAGCTTGGCCCATTTCTCCTGATTCATCACCACGAACATGGCCGTGGTATAGCCGATGGCCGAGGAATCAATGACGTACTGGATGACCTCGCCCTGCTTCCACCCTTTGAGGGTCTCCACCGGGCACAAGGTGGCATCCACCACGCCCTTTTGGAGGGATTCATAGGTTTCCGGCTGGACGATCGCCACCGGTGTCCCACCCAGGCTCTCGACAATTTTGGAGGACAACCCGGTGGCGCGCACTTTCAAACCCTTGAGGTCTTCCAGCGATTTGACCGCCTTCTTCGAGGCCAATATCCCGGGGCCATGGGCGTGGACATAAAGGACATGGACTTTGGAAAGCTCAGCCGGCTTATACTTGGCAATCAGCTCATTGGCCACCTTCGTGGCGGTGACACCGTTGGGATAGCCCAGGGGCAAATCAAGCGCCTCCACCAGGGGAAAACGACCGCGCGAATAGGCAAAGCAGCTCATTCCAATATCCGAGATTCCCTTTTCCACGCCGTCAAAACATTGGTTGGCAGGCGTCAGGGCACCGCCGGGAGTGATGGCAATCTTCACCTGGCCCTGGGTGCGCTTCTCCACCTCGGCGGCCCAGGCCACCGCCGTCTGGCACTGGATGTGCGCGGGCGGGAAAAAGATGCTGTAAGTCAGGGTGACGGGCGCTGGTTTGCCCGCATCGGTGGTTTCGGTTTTCTTGCCACAGCCGGTAAAGGCCAGGGTGCAGGCAAGTGCGATTGCGACCGCCACAGCGCTTTTTTTCAGCATCATATGCAATGAAACCCCTTGCGGGAAACTACTTCACCAGGCGCTGTCGAGGTGAAGGCCGGACTTCAGCCTGCAATAATCCCATAAACAGCATTTTTGTTCGCCAAGTGACTTTATGGTTCTATCACAGTCACATTAGCGAATGGAATAAAAAAATGGTTCAGAAAAACTCATGGCCGCAAAATCATGAGAACCGGCGTTTTGACCGGAGAAGGAAGCTGCGGGGCCGACCTCAGGGCTGGACCGTGATCGTCAGGGGTATCGGGCCGTAGGTGTCCTTGCCGCCGAAGGCCGTGCCACCGGAATCCCTGAGGGTGACCCTTGCCGAAACACTGCCGGAGGTTCCGGTGCGCGGTTTTAGGGTGAGGATGCCGGCGGCGCTCAGCGTGGGCGGGGTGGTGAATAGTGAATTGGCGGTTACCGTCATCGTGTAGATGGGGGTCTGGGCGGACTCATCGGCGGGGCCCATGGTGGCGCTGGCGATGATCGACTTGGCATAGACCGGCTGGCCGGCGCGCACCACGATCTGGTTGGTGATCAGCACAAAGGCGGGCGCATCATTCACCGGGTTCACCGTGAGCGTGGTGGTGCGGGAGGAGGTGTTGGTGCCATCACTGACGGTGAAGGTCAGCCTGGTTTTCCCCCAGACATTGGTCCGGGAGGAAACCGTGACCAGCCGATTGCTGCCATTGGCTGACACCTGGATGCCTTGCGGCGGCACCAACGCCGGGTTGTCCGCCGTGACGGTGAAGGCCAGTTGGGCGGGGATGGTTTCCTGATCCGCCACGGTCAGGGCGAAGGTGGCGGGCTGATCCTCCAAAACGGTGAGGCCGTCCAGCAGGGAGATCGAGGGGGTGTCATTGACGTTGGTCAGATGCAGCGTCAGGGTACGCGGTGGCGAGGTGTTGACCCCGCCGTTCACGGCGCCGCCAGTATCGATCGCCCGGACGGTGATGGGTGTGGTGCCGTAACGGTTGCGGGCCGGGGTGAAAGAGAGGGTTCCCGCCGAATTGAAAAGCGGCTGCGCGGTGAACAGGGTTGGATCCCCGGCGCTGGCCGAGAAGCGCAGACTCTGGGAGGCTTCGTTATCCGGCCCCGGGCGGACACCCGTGATCAGATTGGAAAGGGTCTGCGACGGGCAATCCTCCGCCACGTAAAGCTCGGTGGCCGCCAGGCTGAAGACCGGGGCATCGTTCACCGCTTGCACCATGATGGTCACGCTGGCGACGCCGGAGGTCAGACGGCCGTCCGTGACGGTGTACTGGAAGACATCCCGGCCAAAGAAGTTGGTGTTGGGCACGTAGGTCAGATCGGGAGCCAGGCCCAGCAGGGTGCCGCTGGCCGGAGGCTGGGTGAGGGTATAGACCAACGGCCAGACATTGTCGCCCAGATTGGCGCGGACCGGTTTGTCCTCCAGAGTGAGCAGGCTGAAGGAGCGGGCCAGGGGCACCCGGTTGCTCAGGTAGAGCGCAAAATCCTGCGAGCCCCGATTTGCCACCACCAGATCCGGCAGGCCGTCCCGGTTGAAATCGCCAGCCGCCAGGCTCACCGGGTCAAGCCCGGCCTGATAATAAACACCGTCATCCTGATAATAGGTGACCAGCCCGCCATTGGTGCTGCCGGGCAGGATGCGCAGGCTGGAATCCAGGGAGTCAGTCAGGGCGACATCCACCAATCCATCCCCGGTGAAGTCATGGGCATCCAGGGCGGTGATCAGGCCGCCCACCCAGAGGCTTTGGGAATTGGTCAGGGATCCCGCCAGATTGTTGAGGAGGAGCTGGAGTTCGCCGCTGGCATTGTCAGCCAGGGCCAAATCCACCGCACCATCATGGTCAAAGTCACCGGCTGCCAAGGCGGCGGCATGGTTTCCGGGAATGACCACAGCGGGGGAGAAGAGGGTGTTGGCGCTATTAGGGAGCAGGTACAGGCCCTCGTCGCAGGCGGCCACCACATCCAGACGGCCATCCCGGGTGAAGTCAGCAGTCACCAGGGCCGACGGGTGCCCCCCCACAGGGAAGACCACGGGCGAATCAAACAGGTTGGTGACATTGCCCAGCATCACCCAGAGACAACTCCTGGCCGCATCCGTCACCACGATATCCGGCCGACTGTCCTGGTTGAGATCGGCCACCGCCAAGGCCGTCAACTGGCCTCCCAGCGTGATGGTCAACGGGGAGGAAAAATTGGTGCCGCTGGAATGACGCCAGAGGTTGACGGTTCCGTTGGTCGCATCGAGCACGATCACATCGGTTTTGGCATCCCGATCCACATCCGCCAGCCAGAGGGCCACCGGGCTGCCTCCAGTGGGCAGATCGCCCAGGCTGGTCCAGCCGCCCTGGCCATTGCCAGCCAAGAGTCTGACCAGGCCGGTGGATGAGGCGATGGCGAGGTCCAGGTTGGTGTCCGCGTTAAGATCGCCAGCAACCATGGCGGCGGGCGGGAACCAGAGCCCGGTGAAGCTTGCCGGATAAAACAGGTACGGGGAAACACTGTTCACCGGCGTGATATTGACCGTGACCTGGCCGGGAGCGGAGGTGTGGCGCCCATCCGTGACGGCAATCTGAAAGGCATCCACGCCATTGAAAAATGGGGCTGGCGTGTAGATGAAGCCACCCTCTCCGTTCGTGGTCAGCGTGCCGTGCCGGGGTGCTTGGAGGATCACATACTGCAACGGCTGGCCCAGGCTGTTGGTGGCCGGACCCAGCGTCAGGGTGAGGAGACCCGCCTCCAGACCGTTGAAGGTTTTCGATTCTGGCGGGGGCAGAAGATTCGAGGAGCCCGGGGAACTGGCGGTCAGAACGGAGATGGCGGGCGAACCATCCGGCACGCGGCCCTCGCTGACGTCCGGGGTTTGGCGGCCGAAAGTGACGGCTGATTGCACCATGCCGTTAGGTGAAAACAGGCCGATCGCCTCCCCCCCGGCGCTCAGTTGGAAACCGGCGTGGAGATCGGTGTTCCCGGGCAGGTAGTTCTGCTCCGGCTCATTGTCGGCCCACACCAGCAGGAAGGAGTTCCCCGGCAGGATTACGCCCGGAGGAATCTGCCACTTGAGGGGCTGGCTCAGCGTGTCGGTCAGGTAACAGCCGGAGAGATCCACCGCCTCCACGTTCGGATTATACAGCTCAAACCAATCCTCAAAATCCTGGTCGGACGGATCGGCGATGGTGGTCGAATTATCGGCCATCCATTCATTGATGAGGACGGTCAGGGGCAGCGCGCCCGGATTGTTGGTGGCGCCCGGCGTGGGGATGAACAGCTCGCGCCGACCACCGGGATCCCCATCCGGATAAGCCCCAAAAGAACGGTCCGGCCCCCCCACCGAATAATGGAGGTAATCGAGCACATTGGTCCGTCCGCCGTTGGTGCTGACCACGGCCACCGAACCGCCGGCCGCCGCCAGACGGAAGCTGGCATGCCATTCCCCCGCGCCGGTCTCGGACGGCTCGCCATCGGCCCAGACCAGCAGGCATTGGCCCGCCCCGACAGACGCACTGGCGGGAAACGGCCAGGCCAGCAGGTTCGTGAAATCATCCGTGAGATAACAGCCGGCCAGGCTGAGCGTGTTGGAACCCCCGTTATACAGCTCCACCCACGGGTCCACCTCGCCGAACCGATCAGCAGCCCCGGTGACGTTGCGCGGAGCCGCCTCGTTGAGCCAGAGGGAGGGCAATTCCGCCCGGCTGGCCCGCACGGAATTCGGCTGGCCCGGGGTGTAACGGGCCAGCACCGGAACGGCACCGGGTGACAGACTGACCGAGGCGTTGATACCCGAGCCGGACAACCGGAAAGTGAGCGAACCGCCATTCGCGCCCGGGAGATACCAGAAGCTGAGGGTGTAGGTCTGCCCCGAGGCCAGGGCCGGGGTGATGTCCTGGCAAATGCTCGAACCCCGGGTCGAGCCCCCCACACTGGCCACAACGTGGAGGCTGGCGCCCCCCCCGTGTTTGAAGACCGTGGTCAACACCGACCCGGCGTGATTGGCGGCCACCACATACGGTCCCGGAAAAGTGCTTTCGAAATCACCGTTGGCCAGCACGTTGACCCCGGCTTCCGCCACGCTGCCGGCCACCAGCTTCACGTCGTCAAGGTAAACATCCCCCGCCGACTGGAGGTAGATGTAAAGGGCGGAACTGGAGGCGGTGCCCGTGAAGGTGGCATAGCGCCACTGTGAGGCGGGGGGGGCCGCATTGGTGGAAACCGCCGCCCAATTGGCCACCCGGGCGTTGTCCCGCAACGCATCGACCAACTGGAGGGAGGCCCCATCGCCATCGGCCTCCACCGGCCACGGGGCGTGGCGATCAAAAGTCACCTGATCCACGACCAAATCCAGGGCCGGGCTGGTCCCGGGCTTGATGAGGCGCAGGGTCTCGCCCTGGTTATCCAGCACGCCGTCAAATACCCCGGCCAGCGGGAGGCCGGAGCCATAGGCGGCCGAAAACACGACGGCATCTTGGGCCACCACCAGATAGGCGCCTGCCTCCAGCACTGTGCCACTGGGAAATGTGAAACCGGCCCCGTCCAGAACCCAGCCACCCAAGTCAAAGGCGTTTTGGGCCGAGGTGTTGTAAAGCTCGACGAATTCCGCCCCGGGCTGGACAGGATGATACATGATCTCATTGATCACCACCCGGCCCACGGGTGACTCAGCCGCCCCGGTATATTGGATGGTCTGGGTATCCGCTGCCCCGGCCACCGGCACGCCACGGGAATCCAGGCCCTGCACCTGGAGAAGATTGCTGCCGGCCGCCAGCAGGACCCGGGCGGTCCAGTTGCTGAGCGTGGTCCAGGTGACCTCCACCGGCAGGCCGTTGACCACCAGGCTGCGCACCGGCAGCGGAGCGGTACCGGTGAGGGTGATCAGGTTGCGATTGGTGGCGAAATTGCCGCCACCATTGGCGGTCAGGGCGAACGGGAAGGTATTGGCCGCCACCAGGCCGAGGATGTACGTGCGCCGCTGGGCGATGAAATCCTTGATGCCCTGCGGGCTGCCCGGGCTGATGCCATCCGCCACCATGGCATTGTAGCGCGCATCCAGCACGGCGTTGGCGCGCGCTGCCACCAGAGGACCATTGGCGGCATCCAGCAGCGCCTGCCAATAGATGCGGGCGAAGGGGGGGTGGTAATTCACGGGCCCCACGTTGGCGCCCCCGATGCCAAAGAGGTCGCTGGTGGGGTCGCCGGAGCCGAAGGCAAAATCAATGTCCCAGATGAGCAGATTCCAAGGCCCCTGGCGCGGTTTGTAAATGAACATGTTCTGGCCGCCGCCGTAGGAGTAGCTGTCATTGTTGCCAACGATGTGCTCCACCACATGGGTGCGGTACCACTGGTCCACATCCACCTCCGCCTGGAGCGCACGGGTGTAGGCATCGCCGGTGGCGGAGGTGTTGACGGTCTCCACCAACTGGAAGAGGCTGGAATAATCATTCGCCTGCCGACCATAGGCGCGCTTGGCCCAATTCCAGCGGTAAGGAGTCAGCTTCCGCGCCCCTCCCGTCGTCAGGTACCGGCTCAGGCTGGCACCGGCGGCGCTAAAGCCGGAAGCCGCATCGTCAAATTCGAACCAGAGCTGGATTTTATGCAGATCGCCGTCGGGGTCATCAGGATAATATTGCTGCACGAACTCGTTATTGGGCTGCTGGGAGTCCTCGTAGAGGGCGCCCCGGCGATTTCCATTGATGAACAAATGGATGCTGCGGTGATAACAGACGGGCAACCCCATCTGACCGGCCAGCCAGTAGGCCTGCTGCTCGGTCTGGAGGGTGCCGTCGCCCCCCCCGTTGCCGGGCTGGAGCAGGTTGAAATCCCCCTCCCCCAGGAGCCGGTCATCCGCCGGGAAGTTCAGCACGTAGTCGCAGTTGTTCCCCACCGGGGAATTGTAGCCCGGACTGTGGTAGGGGCTGCCGCTGTACTGCGAGTTCATGTTGTAGATCACCCGTGAGCCCCCATAGACGAACGTGGTATCCAGCCCGTCGTTGCTCATTTTCTCGCGTTCCACCCACTGCTTCAGAATCCGGTCGCTCACCCAGACGCGGTAAACGCCCAGCGCACCGTTTTGGGCCGGCTCTCCCCAGCGCACCTGACACTCGCGCTGCGGCGCATCCTCCGGAAACAGCGTGATGGCCGCCGCCGCCCCCCCGTTGTCCATGGCTTCAATGTGAAAATCAACCATCGTCCCCGCCACCTGGCCCGGCAAACCGGCGGTGAACAGCCCGGCCCCACGGTAGGTCATGCTTAGCAGGGTGAAGTTGGTGGAAGGCTCGATCCGGTATTTCAACACCAGCGACGCCAAGCCGTCCGGATCCTGCACCCGGGCCATCACGGTGACCACTTCGCTCGCTGCGGGCAGGACCGGGAAGTGCGACACCCCGGTGATCGCCGGCCCGGCATTGGCGGTGGCGCGGCTGTTGATGCGGCCCGGGGTGCCCAGATTGCGGACATTGACCAGATCACCGGGGGCCTCCAGCCAGCCGCCGTGCAAGCGCAACAGAATCTGGGGCGCGCCCTTGAGCCAGCGCACCCGGGCGCGCAGCGTGGCCGTCTGGCCGGAACTGAGCGCGCTGGTCAGCGGCACGCGCACCCGGTTGGCGCCCGTATCCCCGCGCCCCGAGGTCACCAGGTGCAGACAGCCGCCGCCCCCCTGCCCACCCGTCGAATCCCGATGGCTGAAAATATGGTTACCCTGGAAAAAATAGCCAGTGCCATCACTGTCCAGGGTGGGATTGGGCACCCGGTTGACCTCTCCGGAGGGAATCACCTCCAGGTTATCCACCAGGCACTCCCCCGCACCCAGCAGCAGGATTTGCAGTGAGCCGGCATCACTCTGACCGTTGTCCAGCACCCCGGTCACCTCCACCGTCACCCAGTCGGTCTTGGCCGCCTCATCGCTATCGGCCCACGATCCCGCGTCCCGCCCATCGGCGCGGGGATCCCGACGCTCCAGGCTGCTGCCGCCGCCCGCCGCCCACTTGGGCCAGCGCCCGCCCGGGCAGTAGGTCACTTCATCCACCACGCAATGAAGGGTGTTGGTCACCCGATCACCCAAGGCGTTGGTGGCCGGGACGAACTCCGGTTGCTCCAGCGCCACCCGGTCGCCCCCGTTGCCGAGGGAACCGCTGAAATTGCCGAGCGAATTGGCGGGGTTAAGCAAGGCGTGAACCGACCGCAGAAGATCGACATTGCGGGCGATCACCAGGTAGCCGCCCGGGGCCAGGATCGTCCCGGCCGGAAGGGTGTGGGAAATGCCCCCCCGGAGGCGCCACCGGCCCAGGTCCACCTGGTTGGTGCCCCGGTTGAACAGCTCCACATATTCCTCCTCGCCATCCCCGCTGATCGGCTCATACATGATCTCGTTGATCACCACTTCCGGCAGACGCCGCCGCACGTTGTTGGTCCCCGGCGTGGCAGCCTGCAACGGCGAAAAATTGACGGCCCCATCGGGAAACCGGCCCAGGGCCACCCCGCTGGCCTGGTCGCCAAAGCGCAGCGCGTCAACGACCCGCCCGCCGCCCGGGGCGCGCAACAGCACGGTTTCACCTTCGGAACTCAGGGCGAACCCAAGCTGCGTTTCGGCAAGGGCCAGGAAGCCCTGAGCCGCCAGAGTGGTGCCAGTGGGGAAAACAAACTTGTTGGTCGCCGGATCATCAGTGAGCACGCAACCGGCCAGATTCACCGGTGAGTTGCCATAGTTGTACAGCTCCAAATAATCCACTGCAGGCCACTCGGAGTTGGCCAACAACTCGTTGAGCACCACCGTTCGGTAAGGATTGCTGCCCGCCGTCTCCGCCCGGCCGGGCGAACCGCCGGGGACATCGCTGGCGGCCCAGGCGCGCGGATCCCCCCCGCCAAAGCTGGGGCGGGCCAGCACGAGCGAATGCCCCGCGCCATCGGCCGCCACCGGGTAAGGCGGATCGCCCGTATAGCTCATTTCCAGCAGGATGGCATCCCGGGAATCCCGCAGGCGGAGGGTGCCCGCGCCATTCTGGAGGCGATTGGTGTTGGCAAACGGGCCGAGGACGTTGGTGATGCCATAGACCGCCTTCAGATCCGCCACACTGGCCGCCACGACCAGATAGCTGCGCGCCCCGATGACGGTGTTGGTGGGAAACACATAATCCACCGCCCCAGACAAACGCCAGCCACCGAGTTCGACCAGCCAAGGCTGCGAATTATACAGCTCCACAAATTCCAGTTCCCGGCCATCCAGACGGTTAGTCGGATGATACATCACCTCAGAGATGACCATGGGCGTGCGGCGACTCGACGCGCCGATGGGCTCCGGCCCCGGACGCAGCCAGGTGGAATCGGCGGGGGTGAAGTCCAGGCTGAAGGTGCGCTGGGAATTGGAGAGAATGAGGTTCGGCACCGTGGCGAGATCGCGGACGTTGTTCACCGTGAGCGTGTACGTGGTGCGCAGCGCCATGGGAGAGGTGGTCAGAACGATGCTCCGCGCATCCGTTCCGAACCGCGCGCCCAGCACGGTCACCCCACCGCTGATCGTGTAGTTGGCCGCATTGGTGGCCCCCGCCGCCGCCACCGGCTCCGAGAAAAAGACCGCCACGGTTTGCTGGTCCCCGACGCTGCCCACCGAGTTGAGGGTGGGGCGCGTCACATCCGGGGTCACCGTCAGCGTGGCCACCACGCTGGTGGCTGAGCCCAAGGGATTGGCCACCAGGCAGCGGAAGGTGCTGCCGCTATCCACCAGGCGGGTGGCAGACAGCCCGTAAGTGACCGCCCGGGCCCCCGGAACATTGGTGCCGTTGCGCTGCCACTGGTAGGTGCAGCCGATGTATCGCGCCAATTGCAGGGTGAAGCTGGCCGCATTGCCCTCCACCACGGATATGTTTTGGGGACCACCGGTGATCACCGGCGGTCCCAACCCGTAGGGCACCGCCCGCGAGGCCGCCATCGGCCGCTCCAGGGTGCCGTCCGGCAACTGCCAGCCCACCGCCAGGTTATCGCCGCCGCCGCCTTCTTTCTGGAGCGCCTCAATGTAGTATTTCTGCCCCGCCTGCAGGGTGATCGCTGCCGATTGCTGGTTCGCCTCCGTGGTCCACGCCCGTGAGGCGGTCCAGGCGTTGACGCTGGCGATGAGCCGCTTGTTGGCCGGATCGGCATTCGTGCTCAGGAACAACTGACTGCCGTCATCGCTGGCAATCCAGAACACATAGCTGCCCGTGGCGGGCGCGGTCACCAGCCCCCGCACCCGGGTGCCGTAGGAATCGTTCCAATCACTGGGCGCCTCGAACAGGTTGGTGAGCAGATCCTCAAGCGCCGGGCTGGCCGGATAAACCGCTGCGGAAGTCAGCTCGGCCACACTGCCGCCCCCGATGCCGGTATAGACTTCGCGCAGAAAACCGTTGGTCTGCCCGAAAACCGGCATGGCAGCAATGACAAAGCCGGCTGCAACCGCCAAAAGGAGACGTTTCAACATCATGGACGTTTATGATTACTACCTGATTGGCAACCGGAAGTAAAAGAGAATCCGCCCCCGCCGCCCACGCTTTTCAGGGCCTGGAGTGGTATGGCTTTGGATGGCTGGTGGTCAGGGGTGACGAATTAGACTTTTTTGTACTTTTTTAGCCGTACTTTCGGGTTATTGGGCGGTCGGCTAATGATTGTCGCCGCGGCTGGAGCCACTGGGAAAATGTAGAGGGGAGTGGGGAGGACCAAAAAGCTGAAACGCTGACAAGCTGAGATGCTGAAATCCGAGGTGCCGGCAGGAAATGGAAGCGACTCCGCAGGGTCAAAGATGACTCCCGATGACTCCCGATGACTCCCGATGACTCCCGATGACCGGAATTTGAAGTTTGGGACAAAAGCCGATAACGGCGGGCAGGTGGCAAGCCCGTTGGAATCGGTCAATCTGAGATTCCGCCCGGTTCGCCGCGTTGATTGCAGGCTCTATTGGCGTGTTTAAGCATGATGTAGTATGCATACATCTACGATTCCACCGAGCTTAACGACTTGCAAGTCTTTTTATTGTAGTGGTATTTTTATCTACAATAATCAAGTTCCTCCCCCCAAGACAAATCCATGCAGCTATACGGAATCGGCTAAGGCGCAGATCTCAGCTTGTCTTGCACCCGAAGGCGACTACTTCAAGAAAGTCTGCCGCGTTTCACCAAAAACGCGTCAGGCAACGGTGATGAACGATTCGAGTCTGAAAAAATGTCCGACGTGTGGCGCGGCCTTCGACGCAGACGGCATGGCGGGCTGCCCGCGTTGTCTCATGCTTGCCGCCTTGCAGCCGACCCGGCATACCGAGGGCGCGGATCGCCCGCCGCCGCCAACGCTGACAGCGGTGAAAGCGGCATTTCCGCAGTTGGAAGTGCTCGAACTCATCGGCCAGGGCGGCATGGGTTGTGTGTTTAAGGCGCGGCAGCCGCAGCTCAACCGGTTCGTCGCGCTCAAGATTCTACTCGCCACCGACCGGATAAGGGTGCGCGCCATGGCCGCCGACCCCGCGCACAGTGATGTTTACCCGGTCCACGTCAGCGGCCGAAAAGCCCGGCGTGAAACTGATCGCGCCGGCCGGCACAGCAGTCGTGTCATGCAGCGCAAGGCAGAAGTCAGGCCGCGAAAACCGCGCGAACAAACCGTCCGCCAGCATCCGCTTCGCGCCGCCGCCAACCTCCTCGGCGGGCTGGCCGATCAACACCAGCGTGCCGCGCCAGCACTTGCGCCGTGCCGACAAGGCAGGCCACGTGGACGTCATGGCCGCAGGCGTGCATCACGGAGACTGCGTTGCCGGAAAGGTCTTTCGCGATCACGGTGCTCGCGTAGGGCAGTCCGGTCTGCTCCTTCACCGACAACGCGTCTATTTCCGCGCGCACGAGCACGGTCGGGCTGCGGCCGTGCCTGAGCACCGCCACCACGCCGTGCCCGCCGACGTTCAGCGTGACTTCGCAGCCGACCTGCTTAAGTTCCTCCGCGAGGCGGGCGGAGGTGTTTGTTTCGCACCACGACAGCTCCGGATGGGCGTGAAGATGCTGGTAGAGCGCAAGGATAGCCGGATAGCGGGGGTCCAACTGCGCGGCAATGGCGGCACGGACGGCCGCATCCTGGGCGGAGGCCGCCTGGCCAAACAAACCGGCTGCAAGCGCGAGGTCGTAAAGGCAGCGCAACGTCATGCGGCGCATCCTAGCCGGACTCGGCGCGGGCGGTAATCCTTAATTCGCGCGGAGGCGTTTGGCACCCAATCGCCCACGAAGATCGCGACGCCGGTGCTGCGGGCGGGATTCACCGAGGTGTTGGTCACCGGGATGCTGATGAGGTGAATCAGGGTCAGGCCCAGCCCGATAGCCAGCGGAGCGAAGCCTTGCGGGGCACGTTTGTCGGTCGCCCCGAGTATGATGACCAGAAACATCATCGTCATCACCACTTCGGTCACCAAAGCGGCCAACAGCGAGTAGCCGCCTGGAGAGTGGGCACCATACCCATTGGAGGCGAAGCCGGCCGACACCGCAAAGCCGGCCTTACCGCTGGCAATGAGGTAGAGGACGCTGCCTGCGGCAATGGCTCCGAGCACCTGGGCCACAATGTAAGGGCCGAGCTTGCTCGCGGGGAAACGACCGCCAGCCCCTCAACCAGACTTCATGACCCCTCAAAGGTATTTACAGGTCAGAACGCTCGTCCTGTTGGTCACCTGTGCCGGTCGTGCCGCGCTGTCGCAGCCAAAGGCTGAGAAAACCGTGATCGCCGTAATCACCTTGCGCACCGCCACCTGGCTGAGCACTCCTCAATGCTTCTTGCGCAAAGTGAGCACCACCTGCCGCTCCGAGGGCCGAAAATCCACATTGACGTAGTTGGCCAACGCGAGGAAGGCGGCCACGGCCAGCAAGCCCGCGGCGATGCGATAGGCCGCCGTGTACGAGCCGGACGCATCGGCCACCGCGCCGGCGAGCAGCGGACCCAGCACCCCACCCACGCCCCAGGCAACGAAGAGAATGCCGTAGTTCAGTCCGAGGTTTTTCGTGCCCCAATAATCGGCGGCGGTCGCGGGAAAGAGCGAAAGACAAGCGCCGTAGTTGAAGCCCACCAAAGCAGTGCCCACCAGCAGCGCGGGCATCGTCGTCAAACGATCAAACGAGAACATCACCACGCACTGCATCGTGAAAACAAAAGCCATGGCCGAGACGCGCCCGATCTTGTCCGAGAGCAACCCCGCCAGGATTCTTCCCCCCGCGTTGAAAATGGCCAGCACCGCCACAAACAGAAACCCCGACTTGATCGTGTTGCCCGATTGCGTGGCAACAATCTTGGCGATGTGACCGATGATCATCAGCCCGGCCGTGGCAGCGCAGGCATACTGCAGGAATAATGAGTAAAAGACCCCCGTTTTCAGCACTTCCCGCCACGTCTTGTCCTTCGTGGACGCGCTGCCACCGCTGGGCGTGGCCGGTGAAGACTTGGCCGGGGCCGGCGAAGGAGGATTCACGATGAACTGGGCCGCGCCGCCTGCCACCACGAGGAACAATCCCCCCAGAATCCGGAACGAAAGGCTGATGCCGTAGTTCGCCAGCAGATACTTCGACAGCGGTGCGATATAGACCGGCGCGATGCCGAAGCCAGCGACCACGATGCCGGTAATCAGCCCTTTCTTCTGCGAGGGAAACCACTTCACGGCCGCCGGCGTCGCGGCGGCATAACCCAGCCCCAAGCCCGTGCCCGTGAGAATGCCAAAGCCGATCAAGATCGGGAACACCAGCTCGGGAGATCCGAAGCTGGCGACCAGCAGCCCCACGCCGCAGAGAAAAGCTCCGATGGTGGCCACGAGGCGCGGACCATATTTGTCCTGAAGCCGACCCGCCGGCACCATGGTCAAAGCAAAACAAGCAATCGCCAGCGTGTAGGGCAAAGTGGCCGTGGTTCGGGACCAGCCGTATCCGCCATGATCCACGGCTTCGGAGAGCTGCTTGTTGAAAATACTCCACGCGTAAAGAATACCCAGCGCGAGATTCAGGATCAAGCCCGCCACCGTCACGATCCAGCCCCGCCGGGCCATACTTGATTCCACCATAAAGTTCCTTACTGAATCCAGGCCGGGAGAGTTTCAGCGCCGCAGGCCGGCTGCAGGCCGGAGTCGGAAAAACAATGATGCATCCAATTCATGGGCGGCTAGTTTATGGATGAACGCGCGGGGATCAAGCTCTGCTTGGACAATTTTGGCCAGCAATCCCGCAGCCTGATCCCGTGAACTTCCAGCGCTGCCAGACCTCCCGGTCTGGACGTCCCCACCACCCCTCAGCTTAAACCGCCCCAGCAACTTTCCCCCTCACATTACCACTTGGCCCTTCACAACCGATATATTCGGAACCCGCCCGGAGCTCGCCAACAACGGCTTGCCGCATCCACTCAATCCGAGGAATGATGAAGCCCATGAGCTGCATTGGAAAATACGATCCCTGTCCTTGCGGCAGCGGCAAGCATCGTGGCATTGATGACCGAGGGCAGGCCGTTGGTGTGCCCGGTTGAGGAAACGGATTTCTACGAGGAGAAGCTCGCGCAGAAGGTCGCAAAATCAAACGCCAATCGTTCCAACTGAGAGACGGCGGAATGTCCCCGGCAATAGAGGCCCATGAATTGCGACGCGCGCAGCCGCGCTAATTGCAGGGTGCGCCCAACTCAACGAACCGGCTCACGCCCCCCTGCCCTCTCTCACTGAGGGCATGGAGGGGCCGGATTGTTGACCAGCCGGCAATTTGAATACGGGAGCAGGTTCAATTTTTGAGTCGCTTTTTGCGGCTGGTTGGACGTAGTTTAAAGCTCATGAAGCCCCTGGATTGCCATCGTCTGGACGCTGCCTGGCGGCAGGCGATGGAGTATGTGACCATCCTGAACAACGGTGGATTTCCGAATCAGCCGGGAGCTTTCGCCATCCATATCTCGTCAGGATTGTCAGAACTTTGACTTCCGTTACCCATGCCGTCTCAGCCAACACCGTCGTCTATGCCGGCTTGCCTTCTGGCATCACAGTTTCCATCACGACGGCGAGGAACTCCCCGCAACTCATCCATCTCAAACCGCATGAAATATATCCTCATCTACCTTGCCGCGTCGTTGCTCGCACCGCTAACCATGATCCAAGCCGAGGATTCGCCAATCAAAACACCCAACATTCTGTGGCTGGTCAGCGAGGATAACAATCCCCTCCTCGGCTGTTACGGCGATCCGCTAGCCCACACACCGACACTTGATCGTCTCGCGAAGGATGGCGTGCTTTATGAACGCTGCTTTGCCCAGCCCGTCTGTGCACCGTCGCGGTTTGCGTTGATCAGCGGGATGTATGCCGCGACGGCCGGGCCGGCTGAACATATGCGCGCGCAGGGCAAAATTCCATCGTGGCTCAAGGGTTTTCCAGCGCTCCTGCGGGAAGCGGGCTACTACACGTCGAACAACGCGAAGACCGACTACAACTCGCCGCTCAGCATCAAAGAAGCATGGGACGAGAGCGGACGGAATGCCCATTGGCGGAAACGTTCGAATCCCGGGCAGCCATTCTTCAGCGTGTTCAATCATGAGCTAACGCACGAAAGCTGCCTTTTTCCCCTGAAAGAGCTGCCGCTCACACTGCCGCCGATGGATCGGGCCAAGGTTCGCATCCCCCCCTATCAGCCCGACACGCCGGAAATCCGCGATGACTGGGGGCGTTACTATGACTACATGGCGCTGCTGGACGCGCAGATTGAGGCGAAACTCCAGGACCTGAAAAAGGACGGCCTGGCGGAAAACACGATCGTCTTCTACTACGGCGACAACGGCGGCGTGCTGCCACGCAGCAAGCGCTTCCTCCAGCAGAGCGGCACGCATGTGCCTCTGATCGTGTATTTTCCGCCAAAGTGGCGGCACCTCGCGCCCGCGGCACCTGGCTCCCGTATCAAGGACCCGGTGGGCTTCGTCGATTTTGCCGCAACGGTGCTCTCGCTCGCCGGGGTGAAGATTCCCGACTACATGCAAGGCCGTGCGTTCGCCGGCCCGGCCAAGGCGGCACCCAACACGTTCGTATTCTGCACGCGGGACCGCATGGATGAGCGCTATGACATGATGCGCTCAGTGGTTGAGCGCCGCTGGCTCTACATCCACAACTACCGGCCCGATGTGCCGTATGTGCAACCCCTTGATTATCAGTTTCAGGCACGCGGTTACCAGTCATGGGCACGCGTGGCAGCCGAAGGGAAACTGACACAGGCTACCGCACAGTTTTGGGGGACAAAGCCGACGGAGGAGCTTTACGACATGGATACCGACCCCGACAGCGTGAAGAACCTCGCACGCGATCCCGCGCACCGCCAAACCCTGGAGCGCATGCGCGCGGCGCTGAAACAGCACACGTTGGAGATCAACGACAACGGCTTCCTGCCTGAAGGCTCGCCGCTTGAGGGCTACGAGGCTTCGCGCAAACCGGGCGCGTATCCGATTGAGCGCGTCTTTGCCCTGGCCACGATGGCTTCAGAACGCGATCCGAAACACCTTCCGAAGCTGATCGAGGCGCTCGATGATGCCAGCGAACCGATGCGCTGGTGGGCCGCGCAAGGCTGCACCATCCTCGGCTCCCAGGCCTCGCCGGCTGAGCCCGCATTGCGCAAACATCTCGACGACCCCTCGGGCGCGGTCCAAGTCGCCACCGCCGAAGCGCTCGCCAGCCTGGGCAAACTCGACGATGCCCTGCCAACTCTCGAACGGTGGCTGCAAAACACGGATGCTCCCGCCTTTGCCCAGCAGGCCGCAAACGTACTCGACCGGCTTGGCGAACGCGCGCGCCCCGTGCTGCCCGCCATGAAACGGGCAGTTGAATCGGCAAAACCTGCGGCGGGCGGCACCTATCCCCCGCAGCACGTGCTAAATCACGCCATTGCCGTGCTCGAAGGCAAGACGCAGGCGCTCGTTTATCCGCCGACTGAGAAAACCACCAAACCTTGAACCCATAACACGGAATGAAGGTACGAAGGCTCCTCGTCTTGATCGGGACGGTTTGGCTGGCGATGACCGACATGACCAATCAATTCTGCCCGGCGATGCCCGCAGTAAAATAATCCAATGGCTGGAACTGACGATCAGATGATGAAGAATGGAAGCAACATGAATCACTTTCCGGCACTTCTCGCCTCCCTGCTGCTAGCAGCAGCCTCCGCGCTGCATGCAGCCGCTGATGCCAAGCCCAACATCCTTCACATACTCGCTGATGACATGGGGTGGAATGCCTTGAGCTGTTACGGCAACAAGGATGTTCCCACTCCGCATCTGGATCGACTCTCAGCCCAGGGGATGAGGTTCACATCCGCCTACGCGGATGCGCAATGTTCGCCGACCCGAGCAGCCTTTCTTTCCGGGCAATACGGCGCGCGCACCGGCGTATTCAAAGTGCTCAACGAGAGGGAGCCAGCGCGAGCGCCGCTACGCTCGCCGGAGGCGAAGTCAGCGCTCGGACCGGAGGTTGCCACGCTGGCGACCACCCTGCGGAAAGCAGGCTACACCACCGGCCTCAGCGGGAAGTGGCACATTGCAAACAACGCATTCGTGGCACCGCTGCGAAAACACCTTGCCGGCAAATACTTCGACTCCTATGGCTTCGACTTTGCAGGCCCCGCCAATGGGGCGGAGCAGCACGAGGACAAAACGGTCACGGCCATCACGGATGATATCATCAGCTTCATTGAAGCGAACAAGGACAAGCCGTGGTTCGCCTTCGTTGCCCACTTCAGCCCGCACACGCCGTTAGAGGCGCCGGAAGCGCTGATCCAGAAGCATGTTGCCCGCGGCTATAAACGCGCGGAGACGAACGAAGGCCGAGCCAGCGAGCGCCCGATAGCGAACTACCTCGCCATGCTGGAGCATCTTGATAACGAGGTAGGCCGCCTGCTTGCCAGGCTCGATGAACTCAACCTCAGTGACCGAACCGTCGTCGTCTTCACCAGCGATAACGGCGGGCTTTCGCGGGTGACGCAGAACAAGCCGCTGCGCGAGGGCAAAGGGGCACCCTACGAGGGCGGGATCCGCGTACCGCTGATCGTGCGCTGGCCGGGCAAGGTGCAGGCCGGGAGCGCGTGTGACACACCCGTGCATGCCGTAGATTTTTATCCCACCTATGCGGCGCTCGCCGCAGGCACACCGCCGGCAAGGCATCCGCTCGATGGCGAAAGCCTGCTGCCGCTGCTGCAGCAGAGCGGACCGCTCCAGCGGACGACACTGTACTGGCACATGCCCACCTACACCTTGAATTTCGGGCGCACCCCCTGCGCCGTTATTCGGGAAGGCGACTGGAAGCTCATCCATTGGTTTGGCGACTACCTGGACACCACCGGCTTCACACCCGATGACAAACCCTATGGGAAACTCGTCACCGGCCCGCGCACGGAACTCTACAACATCCGCGAGGACCTCAGCGAGACACGCGACCTTGCCGCCGAGCGTCCCAAGAAGACCACGCACCTCACTAACGCGCTCAACGCCTGGCTGAAGCGCACGCGAGCCAGGCTACCGGAGAAGAATCCCGACTTCAACGAGAAGCGCTGGTGGACAATCGAGAGAGAGGCCAAACGATAACTGCGCCAGCAACCAACCACGAACCTTTATGATCCACGGAAGAACATTGCCCTTTAGCGCCAAACGAAACGCGCTCCACATCCTTTTCCTGACCGCCGCCGCGGGCTTTGCCCTTGCCACAGCCACCTTCGCCTCCGACGCACGAATAGTGGTGTGGGGGCGTCCAGGGCTTGAAGTTCCGGTCTCTCCGGATTACGAAGTGACGGTCAAGAGTGGCGGCAGAACCTGGCAACCGTTCACATATTATTCCTACAACCGCCCGTATGACAAACTTTTGGATCCGGAGGGCAAATACATCAAACTGTCGTTTCTGGCCCTGCACTCGAATGAGTACAAGCAGCCCAAAGACAACAAGGACACCTTTGCCCATTCCTGGACACACTTCGATTTTTCCGGCGGCCCGGTTGAAGTGGAAGTGAAAATCAGGAAGGGCTTCGATGGCCTAACGCTACCGCTGAAAAGCTGCGGCATTTTCCCCAGCACGCTGGGCATCACCACCCGAGTGATCAAAGGAGACACCATCTGCTTCACGCTGGAGAAACCAGCCAAGATCGCCATCGTGCCGAACCACCTCCAGGCAATGGAAAGGTTGAAAACGGCAGAGGCGAAGCAGGCGTTTGAAGGCTATCGCAATCCCCTGTTTCTTTTCGCCCGCGCGCCTGAAACCAACGTACCGGACAAAAGCGCCCCGGGCACCGTAGTAGTCAAACCCGGCCAGGCTTGCAGCGTGGCGGACTTCGCGCAGGCCAAGGTGATCTACTTTGAACCTGGAGTTCACGACTATGCGCAGTTTAATGCCGCCGATCCCGACCACTATATGACCCTGCGGACCGGGCAGACCCTGTATCTGGCAGGCGGGGCCTACGTCTTTGGCGTGGTCCGCTCGGAGAAAGGGCTTCCCATCAGCGCCTTGCCCCTCCTGCGTGGGCGCGGCACTCTGTCGGGAATAAAACAGCGATGGTCCGACGTTCCCTACTACACCACATTGGAAAAAGGCGTCCGGCTGGACGGCATCCAGATCGCTGATCCCCACAACCACATCAGCCACTCCTTCGCCCCTGTCCGGGACATCGCCGTGGTAGGAGCCTGGCACGGCAACACGGACGGTTTCACCCGCGAGGTGCCCAAGTCGGAACCCTACCAAGGTTGGCATGTCGAGGACTGCTTTGTCATGGCCGCTGACACCAACCTAAAAGTGGGCGGGCCCGCCCGAGTGCGCAACTACACCATCTGGCAATTGGCCAACGCCGAGCCCCTTTGGATTCGCAATCCGGACGGCTGCATGGTGGACGGATTGCAGGTCATTGCCTTCAATGCCTGGCCCAACCGCCAGACGGTGAACATCTCCCGGGGCACCGTGAAAAACAGCGTGTTCAAGAACTTCACCATTGAGGCCCCGTTTGTCCCACTGCTCTTCCTGATGCCGACCGGAAGTGAGAACGGCGGGCCAGTCTATGAGAATGTTCTCTTCGAGAATATCCGGGTAAATGTGCCGCACATCGCCAAAAAATCACCTTTTGGCACCCCGGGGGCACCGGGTGCAAAACCTGGACGGGTGGTCTTTCGCAACCTCATCATCAACGGCACCAAGGTCACCGCTCAGAATTGCGGCGACTACTTTGATCTCGCAAAAGAGGTATCGCTGGGGAAAGAAATCATTTTTGAATAAGCTCTGAACCTGACTCCCCTGAACACTCAGAGAAACGACCAAAATATGACTGTGAAACGCCTTATCACCTGCGCTTGCGCCGCCCTCCTCCTGTGGCCCATCCTGACCGCCACGGCCGCTCAAAAGAACAATTCGGCCGCCTATCAGGAAAACCGGGCCATCATCCTGGTAACCGGAATGCGGTTGAACGAGGATCCGGAAAACTACCAAAAAGATACGACTACTGCCGAAGCCGCGACCGTTCGCGTGGTCGCCCGGAATGGCGCGGAGAGAACAAAAACGACGACGGCCTTCGCCCGTTCCGGTGGCAAAAGCGATGCCCCGCTTTTCACGGCGGACTTCGAGGTGGATCTGGATACCGTCTATGACATCACCATGACGTTCAAAGACGGCACAGTCATTCGGGTGGATGATTATCGCCTGCCCAACTCCTGGAAGACCCACTTTTATTTCCATGGCACGACGGGCACACTGTCGCCATCCTCCATTCTGCGCTTTGTGGAAGATCCAAAAACCAAATTGCGCTGCTGCATCTATGCGGTTTATCCTTTGGAAAGCTACCGCAAGTTGGGCGGAAGCCAAATTCAGTAACATTATGAAACGACTCTACTGTTTGGGGGTAGCATGCCTCGTGCTGGCGGCAGGGACCAAGGTCAGCGTATCCGCCCCGGGAAAAGCCATTGCATCGCACGCCAGAATGGGTACCCATACGCCATTGGACGCGGTAAAATGGACCGGCGGCTTTTGGCAGGACCGCATCCGAAGGCTGGGAGAAATCTATCTGCCGGAAACAATCGACACCATGTATCAAGACCCTGCGAACGGTGCCTCGTTTCGGAATTTTCCCCGGTCGCTAAAATTGGAAGCGGGCGGCGTGATTGGTCGGATCTGGGGTGACGGGGACTGCTATTGCATACTGGATGCAGCGGCCCGCATGGTCGCCTACCGTCAGGATGAATATTGCAAAGCCAAGCTGAATCACTGGATTCCCCTGATTGCCAAATGCAAGAATGAAATAGAGTTGATCGACACCTGGGAAAAGCTGGCCCAAACAGGCGGAGGGGGCATGGAGGAAGGGGGCAAACAATATTCCTACGGATGCCTTCATTACAATCACGGTTTTCTCCATGCCGCCGCCCTATCGCATTACCGGGCAACGGGATCCACACAGTTTTTTGATCTGGCCCATAAGACCATTGGCGCCTATCTGACAAATAAACTCAATCATGGCTATATGGGGGATAATATTCCACAGGCCTATTGTGCAGAATACGCACACAGCGGAGATAAACGCTTCCTTGATGCCGCAGTGGCAAACTACAAAAAGAAATCGCCCTTTGGTCCACCCTTGCGCGATGCACAGGAGATTTTTGGGCACGGCACGTTTTCACTGCAGTACGTGACGGGAGCAACACATCTGTACGGCTATACGGGAGACCAAGAGTTGCTTGAGGCATTACGGCGCCTGGCCAAGAACACGATGCAGACGAAAATGTACATTACTGGTGCCGTAGGTTCAGTAGCAACAGGAACACGTCCCCAGCAAAGCATCAATGGAATCACCTATCCAGCAGCCAAGCTCACGGAGGCAATTGGCGTCGGCTATGATCTGCCCAACGATCATTGCTATAATGAAACGTGCACCATCTGCCTATTCATGGAGTGGATGTATTTCATGTTTCAGGCAACAGGCGAAGCCATTTACATGGATGAAGTTGAGCGCGCCCTCTACAACAGCGTGCCTGGCTGTGTGGATCTGGAGCATGGCAAATATTTTTACGCCAATCCTCAGGAGCAGACGCCCTCCTCGAAACGTGTCAGGACCATGTACGATAATGTGACAGGGCATTGGATCCAGAAGCAATTCACCTGGAAAAGAACGTCGCCGATGCGTGTAGCCTGCTGTCCGCCAAAAGTTTTGCGTGCCTTGGCCCGATCAGCCGAAATGGCCTGTAGCCTGAACGAGGAAGGGTACTGGGTGAATTTGTACGGAAACAACACCTCAACTGTTAAACTTCCCTGGGGAGGCAGTCTGGAAATGCAGCAGAAATCCGATTATCCGTGGGATGGCAAAGTGGAACTGCTCTTCAAAAACGTGCAGAGCCAAAAGCCATTCAGTGTTTTCCTGCGCGTTCCCGGCTGGGTGAACGCCGCAGTCAGCATCAGGTTGAATGGCAAGGTGATGGATGAAGCCGCAAAAAGCGGCACCTACTTTCAACTCCATCGAACGTGGACGAAGGGTGACAGATTGGAGTTCGAGTTTCCTATGGCTGTGCGGTTTATGTCTGCCAACGCGAGAATTGTGGAGAATCACGGAAAAGTGGCTGTCATGCGTGGACCGGTGGTCTATTGCCTTGAAGGGGGTGATCTATCCGAAGGGGAGGCCATCGAGAATGTCCGTGTTCCTGCGGCCGCAGTTCTGACACCTATCCACACGGAAGAACTCGGCGGATTGATGAAGCTCAAGGGATCGCTGGTTTACAGCACTACGGCAACGGTATCCGCAAACAAGCTGACCAGTGATACGACGGCAACCGCGCCATACGGCGAAGCCCGTTTTGCAACCAGCGATGGAAAATTAATGCAAAACGACCGCCCCATTGTAGTGAGCATGATTCCCTACTACGCGCGACTGAACCGAAAGAGCGACTTTTTCCGCATCTGGCTGCCGGTCTATTGATGGAGAACGATGACAATCATGAAACGCTCAATCTTCTTTTTTTCACTGATACTCACCGCGTCGCTCCATGCCGAAGACAACGCCAGCGTCTCTGTGGCGAGAATCGACGCCAGCGCCGCAATCGCGCTCGCCGAGACCATCCCGTTGTTGACGGTGAACCTCAACAACTACAAGCACCCCGCGAATCCCATCCTCACCGCGGGCGAGAAAGGCGAGTGGGATGCCGCCGGCATCGAGCGCGTGGCAGTCATTCGCGTCGGGCGCGAGGATTGGCGTATGTGGTATGCCTGCACGGGCCAGCGGCAAAGCATCGGTCTCGCGACCTCGAAGGACGGCGTGCTGTGGACGAAGCATCTGGGCAATCCGGTTTTGGAACCGACCGAGCCGTGGGAAGAAGGCTATTTGTCACCTTCGAGCGTCTTGCGGGTAAACGGCAAGTTCTACCTCTACTACTGGGCGCCGGGCCACGTTTTCCCGGATCGCGCCACCGGCAAGCTGCCGCCGCCGAAAATGAAATACATCGCTCTTGCTACGTCCGAGAACGGCATTCATTGGACGCGCCAGGGCAATGTGGATGGTCGCAAAGGCGCCGTGCTCGGACCGGAGCCACCGGGCATCAACGAACATCCCGCTGTCGGCGGAAGCGGCGTGGATGCGGCTAAGGTGTTCTATCTGCCCGAGGAGAAGTCGCGTCCGTGGCGGATGATTTACACGGCGTTCGGTCTGCATGGTCAATGGAACGTATCCGTTCGGGGAACAGGCAATAGGCAAGCTGGGCGGAGTGTGATTACATGGGGGGATGAATCACAATTTGACCAGGAAATCACCGAGTCCAAGAACTACCGCCCGGCAACGAC
>CAIYYI010000095.1 GCA_903930345.1 uncultured Verrucomicrobiota bacterium | reverse complement strand
TTGATCCCTCCCCGATCCGCAACAAGATCACGGAGATCATCCTGGGCTTCAAACGCAAGTTTGACGACCTGCAGATGCAGTACGACGACGAGATTGAGCGCGTCGAATCCGGCGATGATGTGGATCAGGGCATCATCAAATCGGTGAAGGTTTATATCGCCTCCAAGCGCAAGCTCTCGGTGGGTGACAAGATGGCCGGTCGCCACGGCAACAAGGGTGTGGTGGCCAAGATCGTTCCGGAAGAGGATATGCCCTTCCTGGCGAACGGCACTCCGGTGGACATCGTGCTGAACCCCCTGGGCGTGCCGTCGCGCATGAACGTGGGGCAGGTGTTGGAGACCCACTTGGGCTGGGCCGCCAGAATCCTGGGCATGAAATTCGCCACCCCGGTGTTCGATGGCATCAAGGAAAAGGACATCCGCGGCTATCTGAAGCAGGCTGACCTGCCGGAACACGCCAAGACCCTGTTGTTCGATGGGCGCACGGGCGAGACCTTCGATCAGGAAATCGTGGTCGGCTACATTTACATGATGAAGCTGGGCCATTTGGTGGCGGACAAGATTCATGCCCGCGCGGTGGGCCCGTACTCCCTCGTCACCCAGCAACCGCTGGGCGGCAAGGCGCAATACGGTGGCCAGCGCTTCGGCGAAATGGAAGTTTGGGCCATGGAAGCCTACGGCGCGGCCTACACGCTGCAGGAACTCCTCACGGTCAAATCGGACGACGTTCAGGGCCGCACGCGGATCTATGAGAGCATTGTCAAGGGTGACAACAGCCTCGAGGCCGGCGTGCCGGAATCCTTCAACGTCCTCGTCAAGGAAATGCAATCCCTCGGTCTCGATGTCAAGGTTGGCTACTCCAACCCCGTCGAGCAGCCGCCCACCCCGGCGTCGCTGATGACCCTGTAATCGCCAACCGACCATGAATTCCATGAACTTTCGCGAACAGTCGAACTCCACGATGAACAACAAGGAAGCCGCCCGCGAGTTGCTCGGCCTGGACAAGGTGAACCAGGTTGAGTATGTCGCGATCAACGTGGCGTCTCCCGAGGTCATCCGCTCCTGGTCCAAGGGCGAGGTGAAGAATCCTGAGACCATCAACTACCGCACGTTCAAGCCTGAAAAGGGCGGCCTTTTCTGCGAGCGTATTTTCGGTCCGGTCAAGGATTGGGAATGCTCCTGCGGCAAGTATAAGCGCATCAAGCACCGCGGGGTGGTCTGCGACCGTTGCGGTGTGGAAGTCACCCTCGCCCGTGTCCGCCGTGAGCGCGTCGGCCACATTGAGCTGGCTGTCCCGGTTTCGCACATCTGGTTCTTCAAGTGCATGCCTTCCCGCATCGGCTTGGTGCTGGATGTCACCGCCCGCAATCTTGAGCGCGTGATTTACTACGAGGATTACATGGTGATTGATCCCGGCAGCACGCCGCTCAAGCTGCACCAGTTGCTGAGCGAGCATGAATACCGGGAGGCCCGCGAGACGTACGGGGTCGAGGCCTTCATCGCCAAGATGGGTGCCGAAAGCATCCGTGACGCCCTCAGCCGCGTTGACTTGCAGAAGCAGATTGACCAGCTCCAGATCTCCATGACGGAGACCAAGAGCAAGCAGGTCCGCAAGAAGCTGGCCAAGCGCATCAAGCTGCTCTCGGCTTTCCTCCAGTCCAAGGTCCGTCCGGAGTGGATGATTCTCACGGTCCTGCCGGTCATTCCGCCGGACCTCCGTCCGCTGGTGCCCTTGGAAGGCGGTCGTTTTGCGACCTCCGACCTGAACGATCTCTACCGTCGCGTCATCAACCGCAACAACCGGTTGAAGAACCTGCTTCAGTTGAAGACACCGGAAGTCATCATCCGCAACGAGAAGCGCATGCTCCAGGAAGCCGTGGACGCGCTCTTTGACAACGGCCGCCATGGCCGCGCGGTCACCGGGGCCGGCAATCGTGCCCTCAAGTCCCTGAGCGATATGCTCAAGGGCAAGAGCGGTCGTTTCCGTCAGAACTTGCTGGGCAAGCGTGTCGATTACTCCGGCCGTTCGGTGATCGTCATCGGTCCCGAACTCAAGCTCAACCAGTGCGGTCTGCCCAAGAAGATGGCGCTGGTGCTGTTTGAGCCGTTCATCATCCGCCGCCTCAAGGAACTGGGCTACGTGCATACGGTCCGCTCCGCCAAGAAGATGATTGAGCGCCAGTCACCCGAGGTGTGGGACATTCTCGAGGAAGTGACCAAGGGTCACCCCGTCATGCTCAACCGCGCTCCGACCCTGCACCGTCTCTCCATCCAGGCGTTTGAGCCGGTGCTCATTGAGGGCGAGGCCATCCGGATTCACCCGTTGGTCTGTACGGCGTACAACGCCGACTTCGACGGCGACCAGATGGCCGTGCATGTGCCGCTCTCCGTGGAGGCCCAGATGGAGGCGCGCCTGCTCATGATGGCGTCCTTGAACATCTTCAGCCCGTCCAGCGGCAAGCCGATCATGACCCCCACCCAGGACATCACCCTGGGCTGCTATTACATCACCGCAGAACCGCGCGCCCCCCGCAAGGAAGGCCAGCGTTACATGCTGTTCGGCACCAAGAGCGAGGTGATTTTCGCCTTCTCGGATGGTTCCCTCAAAACGCATGACCGCGTGATGCTGTCAAACCCCGACTACGGTCGCAAGACCGTGTATGGCGACAGCACCCGCAAGCTCATTGAGACCACGGTTGGCCGCGTTATTTTCAGCGAAATCTGGCCCGAGGAGCTTGGCTTCCCGAACCGCGTGGCGGGCAAGACCCAGCTCGGCGATCTGATTTGGAACTGCTACAAGCACTGCGGCCACGAGAAGACGGTCATCACGCTTGACCGCCTCAAGGAGCTGGGTTTCCG
>CAIYYI010000094.1 GCA_903930345.1 uncultured Verrucomicrobiota bacterium | reverse complement strand
TTGCGGAATGCGGATTTCGGTTTTGGTAATCCAACCTGCTGGGGCAAACAATCTCCCGGATCACCGGCGCAGTACCACCAGGAACAATGTCAAAGAACAGTCGGGTGGTTTGGAGAAAAGTTTACTAAAACTTTACTATTTCTTTACCGGTTCAGGGTTTTTCTGAACCCGTCCCCGGCCCACGCGATTTTCCCTGGTATTCCAAGGGAGGTTCACAAGGCAAACAGTAGGCCGACCGCAACGGTTTTTCAACGAATTTTCGTTTCCACCCGGGACAGTTCATGGGCGAGGGAAGATGGGAGATGGCTCGCGCGGAGACGCGGAGGCGCGGAGAGGGGGGGGCGAGGGCAAGAAAATGAAACTGCGGGCACTGGAGGACCCGGGGCTGCAGGGGATTTGGGTTGGGGGATGATGGCGGTGGGGCATACGCGGCCAACTGCAGCAGTCCAAACTTTGGGTGACCCCGCTATGCCTTGATGGACGTCGTCATTTGCTCTCCAACAACCGGTCCCAAACCATCTGGGCAGACTGACGCTGCGCATCGGGAGAGGTTGAAGTGATGCCGTTGAAAAAGACCGCCAGTGTGTTGGTGTCCGCATGCTCGGCAAACTGACGGAGCCTGGCGGGTGAAAGGTCGAAAATGGGGTGGCGTGAGCCGCAGGCGAAAAACGTCGTGGTGCCAAAGATGGAAAAGCCACGCGTGCAGGTGAGGCGTTCCCACTTGTGCTGATGATCCGGACGATGCGCGCGATACCACTCGGTGAATTCTGTGTCGCGGTAGGTCTGCCATGCGTAGCCAAAAAGCGTGCGGTCAATCCGCTCCGCACGACAGAGCGGGCAGCTTTTGGGCGAACGCGTGGCAACAGTGACAGCCATGAGCGCACCACCTGCGACAATCGCGGCAACAATTCCGCAGGCAACCTTGATGACGCGCCGTCTAGTCATGACATGGTTAAGGCAATAACGATGGAAGTGGCCTGCGATTCAGCTCACCGATGGCGGCCCCACTGTGATGCCCGAATTGGCAACTGGTACCGCAGGGCCGCAAATCGGTGGAACATCTGATCCGCCTCGGTTTTCGTTCTTCCGATATAACGCTGGCAAAATAATCAACAGTGGGGGCACAACCGACAAATTGATCATGAACGCACTCAGAATATTGACCCCATTTGTGACGCAAGGAACGTTTGGAGGGCGGCCCACAGCCATACTCACAATGTACCCATTGTATAAACTGCAGCCCAAACCTGCATCGCGGTAACTCGGACCCGTAATCAAACCCATCCTGATACCGTACCCAGCGTTAACGAATGATGTAAACCATTTTGATTCAATGCAATACAATTGAGATAACAGTATGAGGAATAAGGCCCAAATGCTAATGCGCTTGCCCAGCGCAGCGGCCACAAGAATCACAATGCCTACTGCAATAGTCACAATAACTCCGACAGGCTTTTGCCCCCAATTCACTAAAAAAAGGGGCGGCACGATCCCTTGGGCCAAGACGTATCCAGCCACCAAATAGACCCTGACCTTGGTATTCACGATAGCGATACTGGAGCGGCAATCCCGCGTTGGCAATGGCAAACCGAAGGCTGAAAAGACCGGAGCCTTCCCCGCCAGGGACGCGGGGTGGGGTGCAGGATGGGCAAGTTGGGCACGCTTTGACTTGGCTGCATTGAATCCGCTTCGAAATAATGAACCGGACTATGGCATGAAACCATCATGGCGAATTAACCGCACTAAACCCATTTCGCTCGGTTGGCCTATTTGAGCACCTCATAACGCAATCCCTGCAAACGGTAATAAATACCCGGGTTCCGTATGACGAGGGGGAGAGAATCATCATGTGCGGAGTCAACCAATCGCCTTGTGTCGGGACCCGTTTGGGCAACTACTGTACAGTGAAGTGTGCCTGTAACACGCACGCGTTGTCCGGCCAGCTTTTCCATGCCGCAGAGATCTACGTCCCAAAGTTGCGGCGCTGGGGTGTTGCTCACCACGCCTTCCAGATAAATGTTCTGACCAACAAATGCCGGGATAAACACCGGGGCTTCCACGCCTTGAGGCACGAAACGATCATCCCTCCCACACGAGGCCAAGCCCAAACAAAAAGTCAGTGCAGCGGTGACGAGTCGCATTGCCTTATTGGACCAGACCTGGCTCACCGACGCCGGGCCAATGGTGCTCGATTGTCAGCCAGAGCGCCATCGACGGGTTCATTGGATCTGGTTTTTATGCTTTCGAGTTTTCATCTGCTGCAAGGTGCTTCCGTGCCGATTGCCACTGCTCCCAGATTCGCTCCGGATCAATATCCCTGTAGCCACGCTCTGCATCAATCTTCCGGGCAACATCTATCGGGACTGCCACGGATGGACATTGATCTCTAATCTGCAGCACCTCTGCCTCTGTCAAGGGGCTGCCCTTGGCGCGCTCTCGACCCAGCAGCGTAGCTACCAAGCTCGGCATCGGATATATCACCAGATTTTCGTGGTTGCT
The DNA here is from genome assembly GCA_903930345.1 of uncultured Verrucomicrobiota bacterium. GTDB lineage: Bacteria > Verrucomicrobiota > Verrucomicrobiia > Limisphaerales > CAIYYI01 > CAIYYI01. Next base: position 8,343 of record CAIYYI010000094.1, on the reverse strand, counting down.
CATGCGTCAGGAGGTCGAGGCAAAACGCCGGGGATGAGCCATGACGATGTGTGCACCGCAGACGTGCGATTGAAACAACAACTTGATTGCGCCACTCATCATCAGCTCCCGCTGGTTAAACGGCTTACTCTCGTGATCCATAATGGTTAATGACCTGCCACTTCCGAATATCCACGGTAATCCTAAAATAACTGGGGAACCCCCCGGTCAACGCCTCAAATAACCCATCGCTGTTGGGATGGAAAACATTCGGGTCATAGAACTGAATTGTCTCTTGCCCGTCAACCACACTGAAGCCGTTGTGATCCGCCTTGATCCTCGCAACCTGCGATTTGGAAAGTCCCAATGCCTGGACAGCATACAATCGTGCAACTTGCTCCGCCCGATGCTGGTCGGCGCTTCGCTGTGGTGGCGCTGAAGCGCAGCCACAGAGGATAAACACCATAAGAACGAGTCGCGTAATCATACGGGCCACCACATCGGCGGGCACGTCGTTTGTGGTGCGTTTACTGCCGCGCTGCGACCTCCGGTATCGCTGCAGCGAATCAAAATGGAAATCTGACGTGACCCTTATGGAAGCTTTTGGCATACAGGTCTCATCGAAAGCCCCGACTCAGTCTGCCTTGGGCGCCGCGTTCTTCTTTGCGCCGGGTTTTGGGACGGGCCGCCGCGCGTGTTCTGTCGTCAGCCCCTCGTCGCCGTTGCTCCGCATCCAGTCGTTCAGCTCCGTCCGGAATCGGGCCAGGCGGTCGGCCTGCTCCGGCTTTCCGGCCAGGTTGTTCAGCTCATAGGGGTCCTTCTCAACCTCGTAAAGCTCCTCCGCCGGCCGCTGGTGGTAACGCTGCACCACCGCCGCTGCCGCCGCATTCGTCGCGGCTTTGCGGGTCCAGGATGCCCAGTAAGCCTCCCCGTCTGCGGCCGCCGCCAGGTCCACATGGGTGTGGTGCTCCGCTTCCGGGGTGAGATTCCGCACGTACTTCCATTCCCGGGTGCGGGCGGAGCGCATCGGGTAGTTGTTCATTTTGCCATCCCCGCTGTGCGTGGTGAAGATCCGGTCGCGATGCCCCTGCTGCTCCCCCTTGAGCACGCCCAGAAAGGAGCGGCCGGTGATTTGCCCGGGCCCGGTGCCGGCCGGTGGCGCGGCGGCACCGACGGCCTCCAGGCAGGTGGGCAGCAAATCCTCCCAGGTGACCATGGCGCCCGTGCGCGTGCCGGGCCGGACCTTGCCCGGCCATACGGCCACCAGCGGCACGTGGGTGCCGTCCTCGTAGCAGTTCCACTTGCCGAACGGAAACTGCGCGCCGTTGTCGCTGGAGAAAAGGAACAGCAGGTTCTCCCCCAGATGCCTGTGCGCGGCGTCGTAAACGCGCCCCAGGTCGCGGTCGGCGTTCCCCACCGCGGCCGCGTAGCGGGCGCGCCACTGCCGGGTTTCCGGCGTGTCCACCTGCGTTGGCGGCAGTGCGATGGCCTCCGCCTGGTAGTCGGTTTTCTCGGGCCACGGCACGTGGGGCCAGTTGCTGCCCACGAACAGGCAGAGCGGCTTGGCCAGGGAGCGCTTTTCCAGCCAGGTGATGGCGGCATCGATGCAGTCGTCCTGGTGGTAGTTGAAATGGCTGCAGTGATCAAAGCCGTACTGCTGCACGGTGGCGTAGTGGGCCACCTTGCCGATAGCCGCCACCTCATACCCGAGCGCCTGGAAATACGCCGGCCAGCGCCGGTGCTGCCTTTCCGGCACGGTGTGGTTGAACATGGCCCCGTTGCGCGCCGGGCTCAAGCCGGTCAGCAGGGCACCCCGGCTGGGCGCGCACGAGGGCGACGCGACGAACGCGTGGGTGAAGACCAGCCCCTCCCGCGCCACCCGCTCCATGTTCGGCGTGCGGATGCCGCATCCGGGGTTGTAGATCGTGCAATCGTTGCGGCTCAGGTCATCAGCCAGGAAGATGACCACATGGGGCGGCTTGTTCCCGGCGGCGGGTGCCGCGCCGGCGATGGTCGCCAGCAGCAGGGCGGCCGCCGCCCAGAGGTGGGTGATCCTGTTATTCATGCGTCGTCGTTATTTTGAACCGGTTTTCGCTTCTGTGAGGGAGAATTCAGGCTTCCCGGGCGCAGGTCAAGCCTTGAACCCGGCCCCGGCCGCGCGGCGGCCGGATCCGACAACGGCTCGGCATGGACGTGATGGACTGAGTGGACTAGACATGGTAAGTAACGGCATCCTTGTCGCCGATGCTTAGGTGCCCGGCGTCACGGAGCATCTCAAGCAGATTGGCGGCCCCCGCTTCGGTGGCGTCCTTGCCTAAAGTGGATTTGAGGTGGCTCAGCAGGGTCTTCTTCTTTTTCGGGCGGTTGGTGATGTTCTTCCGGAGGCGCTCCAGCACCCGAATCAACGGGTCCTTCTGCACCGCAGTCTCCACCTTCGGAGCCACGGTCGCCGCCTTGGCTGTGCCAGAGAAGGTCAGCGTGGCAAAACTGTCGTGGCGGCGGGCATGAATGTGCCGGCTCCGCAGGTGCTCGATCAGCGGATCAAACCCCGTGTCCCTGGAGATGATGTGAATAAAGACAGCAGGGTTGGCGCTCACCGCCCGGCCGACGTAGTAGGCGAGCGCAAAATCGAGGGCGTTCTTGCCGGAAGATGTCAGGCGGATGAGCTGCACGGTGGCCGCATGCTCCATCAACTTTTCAACCAGTCTGGCATCCAGCTTGGTCTGCTTCGCTCCCAACAGGAGTGTGAAGCTAACTGTTTTGGCGCCGATGACGGAAGCATCGACTTGGTGAACGTTCTCGAAGTCCACAAAGACATGGTTGAGCGGCGGAGCGAATTCGGTGGTGGCATGCATGGGAATCAGTGGGTGGTGAGTTTGGCGACGAGGTTCGCAGCGGTGGCGCGGGAGGCGGGTTGGGGAAAGGATGAAAGATGGGTTTTGAAGTATGTTCAGTGGAATTAATCCGGGCGGTCATTTCTTTCCGCTATCCAGGCAGGCTCGGATTGTTTCAGCCAGGGTCTGGGTTGAATATGGCTTGGGTAGAAACGATATTCCGGGTTGGCAGATTCTGCCAGATTGGACAATATCGGAGCTGTAACCGCTCGAAATAATGACTTTCAGGGTTGGCTTCAATGAAAGCAACCGCTCCCCAAGCTCCAATCCCGTCATGCCTTCGGGCAGGACCATATCGGTAAGCAGTAAATCCACGTTGCTGCCATGCTCCTGCCACAGAAGCATGGCCTGCTGGCCATGCTCCGCCTCATGCAGGCGATAACCCAGACGCCGCAAATTGCGGCTCACACCCTGCCTCACTCTTGGCTCGTCTTCCACGAGCAGGATGGTTTCACTCCCGCGGTGCAAGTGCTTGATCTGCGTCTCCTCTGTGGGCAGCGGGACCGGCTCCGCCACAGCGGGCAGAAACACGCGAAACGTGGTGCCTTGCCCAACTTTGCTCCGCACCTCGACCCACCCTTTGTGCTGGGCGATAATGCCATCAACGGTGGCCAGGCCCAGGCCGGTTCCTTTGCCGGGTTCCTTGGTGGTGAAGAACGGTTCAAAGATGCGTGACAGGGTCTTTTCGTCCATGCCCATTCCAGTGTCGGATACCGTGAGACAGACGAAACAGCCTGGCTGCCGGGCCGGATTGAAAGTGATCTCTGGTTCCCCCAGCAGTTCCACGCTGGTGCCGAGGGTGATGCGCCCACCCTTGGGCATGGCATCGCGGGCATTCACCACGAGGTTCATCACCACCTGTTCCAGCAGGCCGGTATCGGCAGCCACTGGCGGCAAGAAACCGGTGTAGCCATCGAAGATCAACTTGATATTTTCGCCGATCAACCGGCTCAGCATCTTCAGCAGGTTCTTCACTGCCTCATTCAGGTCGAGCGGCTTGATTTCCAGCACGGAACGCCGGCTGAACATGAGCAACTGGCGTGTGAGGGAAGCCGCGCGCCGGGCTTCCGCAGTCAATTCTTTGACGACCTGGCTGGTTTCCGGGTCGAGGTTAGATTCCAATTGGAACAATCCGAGCTGCATCATCATGGCCGCAAGAATATTATTGAAATCATGAGCCACGCCGCCGGCCAACTGGCCGATCGCATCCATCTTCTGGGTTTGCCGAACTTGCGTTTCCAGGTTGATCCGCTCCGAAATATCCGTGATGAACCCTTCAAGAAACAGCAGTTCGCCCTCCTGGCTAAACACGCCGCTGCCCCTTTCCCACACCCATTTGACCCGCCCTTCCGCGGTTCGGATTTGGTAGTTCAATTCAAAGGGACGGTGCCTGGCCACGCCCTCCTGGACTGTATCCCAGACGGATTGGCGGTCCGAGGGCACTATCAGTTCGCCATAGGCAGGCTGATTATTCATCAACTGGGTGAGGGAATACCCTGTCAAAGCGGCTGCCCCCTCGCTCGTGAATTCCATCGGCCAGTCAGGCAGGTTTTGACAGCGGTAGGCCATGCCCGGCAGGTTGGCCATCAGGTTACCCAAACGTCGCTCGCTCTCATGCAGTTGTTTTTGCGCCGCGCGCTGGCCCATGATTTTATGCACTTCATTCGCCACCATCTGCAGTTGCGCCACGTCATGATCGTCGTAATCGGTGGCCTTGTTGCCCACCCCAAAAACGATGCTGACTTTGCCGTCTCGGATGACCGGGATGCTCATCAAGCGATGCACGGGCGCATGGCCCTCCGGGAGGCCATGCTGGTTGGGGGACTGGGCGTAGTTATTGTAAACAAGCGGCTGCTGCTCGCGCACGCAGTCCGCCCAATTGCCTGCCTCTTGGAGCGGATAGTGTGCGTCGAAGGCGGCGGTGCAGGTTTTGCGTGCCTCGTGGTTCCACGTGGTGAGGATGACGGAAAGTTGATCCGCAGAAACCCGGTGGAAGAAACCAATGGAGCTACCGGTCAGACGCACGGCTTGTTCCAGCACCTGGTCGTATAGCTCCTGGTCGGTCAGCAGCGGAGCGCGCTGATGCAAGTCGAGCAGAAACTCGGTTCGGCAGGCATCCCGGGCAGCTTGAGCTTCAGCTTCCTTCCGCTCCGAGATGTCTTGCAAAGTTCCCGTGATAAAGGCTTGCCCCCCATCCTCCAACCGCCCAAGACCGCGGACTTCGACCCACGTATGCCGGCCGGTCAGGGAGGTGAGGCCGGCTTCAATGGCAAATGGGGTGCCATCTCTCAGGGTTGCCTGGAGTGCTGCCTGCAGGGCAGGAATGGAGGCCGGATCATAGAACTTCAGGCCCTCCTGCAGCCCGGGCTTATAATCCAGCGGAGCCCCGACAATTTCATAGACCCCCTCGCTCCAATACAGGTAGTCGGATTCCGGACTGGCTTTCCAAGCGCCAATCCGGCCGATCTTTTCTGCCTCACGCCTGAAAATCAGGCTTTCACGCAGCAGCGATTCTGCCTGCTTCCGCTCGGTGATGTCGCGGCACACGCAGAAGACCAGTTTTTGTCCCTCCAGCTCGGCACTGCTGTTGGAAAGTTCGACGTCAAAAAACGAGCCATTCTTGCGCCAATGGCGGCTTTCAAAGAATGCCCCCGCTGGCCCGATGGTACGAATTGCCTCCAGGACCCGTTCGCGGGGCCAATCTCGATCCCAATCCCAAACGTGCAGATGCTCGAACTCTTCGGCGGTGTAGCCGAGCATCTCACCGAATCGCCGGTTGGCTTCGAACACTTTCCCCTGATGGTCCAGGATCACGATGCCATCCCGAGAGCCTTCAATCAGGATGCGCCGGCGCGTGGCTTCGGCCGCAAGCTTCTCTTCCCATTGCTTTTGCTGGGTTATGTCGCGGTGGAACGACTGCAAGTACCATTCCCCTCCCAAACTCACGCGGTTGGCGGCCACACTCACCGGGAAAGTGGAGCCATCTTTGCGGAAATGCTCCACCTCGAAGGTCTGTGCCTCACCGGCGGCCACTCGTCGCACCCGTTCTGCCGCCAATGGTGTGGAGGCCGGAGTATCCAGATCCTCCAGTCGCAGACCCTCCAGCGCCTTGGGGCTGTCATAACCATGCATCCGGGCAAAGGCGTTGTTCACGTCAATTATTCTTCCGTCCGATGACAGCAGCATGATTCCATCCGCTGCTTGATCAAACAGGGACTGGTACCTCGCCTCCTTTTCATTGATGAGCCGACGGGCTTCCTGCTCCCCGCTCAGGTCCTGACACACGCCAAACAGGCACGGCTGCCCGTTCCATTGTCCGAACCAGGCACGGGTCTCGACCGGCAGCGTGCGGCCATCCTTGCGCGCCAGCGGGAGCGGGCAGGTTTGCCGCTCGCCTCGCAGCATGGCGGCAAGGATCTCGCTGGCTTCCGTGCGCATCGCCTCTGGATGCAGGTCCAATACCGACATGCCGACCAGCTCCTCGGCCGTGAATCCCAGCTTGGTTTCGATCGCGGCGTTGCTGAACTGGATCTTGCCCTCGGTCGTGGCCACGACGATCAGGTCGTTCATGGTCTGGAAGAAGGTGCGGAAGTTGGCCTCGCCCTCCCGCAGTGCTTCTTGCGCATGCAGACGGGCAATGGCCTGACCGGCGCCGGCGGCGATGGTTTCCAGGGCGATGCGGGCGGATTGGGGGATCACCTGATGCGTGTGCGAAGCTATGTTCATGCACCCCACGAGCTGCCCCTGATTCAAGATGGGAATGACGGCGATTGAACGCAAGCCCTCGCGCAGCTCGGCTTTCGCTGGTATCGCCTGCATTTCCTCAAATGTGAAATACACCGGCTTACCCCCAGCAAATAAAGAAAACTGAGGGGATCCTCTGTCCAAGCGCGAAACAGCGCTGACAAACTCCGGTGCCAGTCCCTGGTGGACACAGAGGATGAGCGTCTTGCGTTCGCGGTCGAAAAGATAGAACCCGCCGCTATCCAGCCCGTCGGCCTTTATGGCGGTAGCCAAACACAGACGCAACCCGTCTTCGAGCCGGTTGGCGGAAGCCAGCGCCTGCATCAGATCATGCTGGATGCGGCTCCGTCGCTCCGACTCGTGCCGCTCAGTAGTGTCCCGAAACAGCCTGACGATACACGGCCGGTTCCCCATGGGAAACCGGCTGGCGCTGATATCCACCTCAAACACGGTTCCATCTTTGCGCCGCACGGCCACGGACTTCGCGGAATGCCGGTTGTTCTGTGCCAGGCTGCGGAACTCAGCCATGATTCGCGGCAGTTCGGCCTCCGGATGAAGGGCGGCCACGTTTAATTGGCATAGCTCCTCGGGGCGGTAGCCGAGCATCTGGCACATGCTCTCATTGCTGAACAGAATATTCTTTTTCTCTGCATCCACCACCAGCGCACCGTCCGGGCAGTGATCAAAGAGCGCCTGAAACTGTGCTTCGCTCTCTTGAAGCTGCTCCTGCATCCGCTTGCGACTGGTGATGTCCAGGTGTGTGATTACGGCCCATGGACATTCCTGGTTCAAGGCGGTCACCGTCATCAAAAACCATTGTTTTCCAGCCGGTGAATGGCGTGGATACTCGAGGCTGAAGTGGGGAGACTTGCCGTTGAGCACAGCCACAACGCCAGCATGGATGGCCACAGCCAGCGGTACAGAAGCCTCGGCATTTTGCCGGCAGAGGGCAAGATAGTCTGACCCGACGCCGCAAGGACGAGGTGGGGTGTCTCCAGCGGCAGGACTTTCCGAGGTGAAGTGTTCCCATGAGGCACTGACCGCGACGATACAGCCGCTGTGGGTGATCACTGCGGTGTGCACTTCCTCTGAGCCGAAAACAGCGGGGTCATGCATGCACAGGATGCAAGCACAGCATGGCAGCGCTCGTCAAGGAAACTGTGCAGTTCTCCCCATTGATTGAGGCGGCGTATTCCCACGCGGCGTTTCGATTTCTCTGGCCGTTGGTCCCTGGCCAGCGGGTTTTGATTGGTTTTCAAATTGGTTCTGCTTCCAGGGTTGCACCCGCGCCGCCATCGGCGTTAAATGCTCACGATGCACCGCAAGGCAATAGTACTGAACCACACCTGTGTTAGGGCTGTTTCAACCGGCTTTCGCCGGTTTTGTTTCGCGTCCGTCGCCGGACTATTGGCTGTTGCGGTGCTGTCCGCCAGCCAGGTAGCCGCTGCCACTGGCCCGGCCACGCCCGTGCCCGATCCCCGCCACCTCAGCAATGGCTGGGAGATTCCCAGTGAGGGCTATGCCGATCAGCCTTACATCGTGAAAACCCACGACGGTGCCTGGCTGTGCGCCATCACGACTGGCACCGGCGTCGAGGGGGCGAAGGGGCAGCATGTGGTTTCCATGCGCAGCACCGATCGGGGGCGCACCTGGGCCAGGCCGGTCGATGTCGAGCCGGTGGATGGGCCGGAGGCCTCCTATGCCGTTTTGCTCCGGACGCCGGGCA
>CAIYYI010000093.1 GCA_903930345.1 uncultured Verrucomicrobiota bacterium | reverse complement strand
GTGTCGAACACGTCGCAGAACTCGATCACGTGGCCGCCAAAGGTGCCCTCGCTGATGTTGATGCCCGCCCGGGACGCCTCGTAGATGGAGCAGTGCCGCACCGTGATTCCCATCGCCATGCTGATCTGCACCCCGGTGGCCTGTTTTTCCACCACCCCCATGCGGCGGATCAGGCAATCCTCCACCACGCAATCGGCCGGGTAATTGTCCGTCTGCGGCCCCCGGGTCTGCTCGATGGCGGCGTATTCCTGGCGCTGGTTGTATTCGAACAGGGGGTTGCGCACCGCCTTGGGATCGCCGACGAAGGCCAGCGCGCTGGCGCCGGTGTCATGCAGGTCGCAGCCGCGGATGGTGACCCGCCGGTTGTAATTGTTGACGAACACCGCGTTGCCGCCCAGTTGGTCAAACTCGCAGTCCGCGACCGTGCAATCCTCCGCGCCGTTGAACAGGACCGCCCCGCCGCGGTAGATGGTCCAATCGCTGCGCAACAGCGGTTCCCGCACGTCCATGAAGGTGCGGGCCGAATGGCGGAAGGTGAAGCCGCGCAGCGCCACGTGCCTGACCGGGACGGCCGGGGTGCCCTGGAACTCCACCAGGTGCCGGAGGCGAACGGCCTCGAAGGTGGCCCGGGCCGGATCCACGCCGGCCGGGGGCAGGTAATAGAGGGTGCCGGTGTCCGGCTGGTGAAACCATTCGCCGGGGGCGTCCAGCTCCTCGAAGATGTTCTCCACGTAGCGGTGGCTCTTGTGCATGCCCATCTGGCGGTTGTTCTGCCAGCCGCCCTCATAGGTGACCTCGCCCTGCGCGTTCTTGCCGGTGATGCGGTAATGATACCCGCCCCAGTGGGCGGTGTGCATCGCGTGGATGAACCCGCCCTTGGGATCGGCCCACCGCGCCGCGCGTTCCCGGCTGAAGGCATCCGCAGAGAACCCGTTGTAGGGGCGGATCTGCGCATCAAAGTTCGGATAGCGCGCCATCAACTGCCGCTGGCCGTTCACAAAAAGCTGGTCCAGCGCCAATCCGGACGGGGTTCTGGCCTGCACGATGCCATCGCGGAACGGCTCCCATTTCAAGTCCAGCCGCAGGCCGCCGCTCAATACCACGGTGGCCCCGGGGGCAGCCTGGTACTCGGTGCCGGAATCCGCTGCGGTGAGCACCAGGGTGCGGGCCAGGTAATAAGTGCCCTGGTGGATCACCACCGTCACCGGCCGCTTCCCGGCGGCAGCGCGGGTCAGTTGCTGAGCGCGCTCCAGCGTGGCGACCGGCCGGGCGGCGGTGCCGGGGTTGGTGTCAGCCCCGGTCAGGGCCAGATGAATCTGGCCCAGGGCCAAAGCGTGAAGGCCAAAGAACAGGGCGAGGAATGGGAGGATTCGTGTGGTCATGGTCTTTTGGCGGTTGATTCATGCCTCCAACTTCCACGGCTTCCGCATCGGTCGGGTGAGGAGCGCATTGGCCTGGGCGTCATCGGGGAAGCGCTCCGCCACGGGATCCCAGCGCAGCTTGCGGCCAAGCTGGATGGAGAGATTGGCCAGATGGCAGACGGTGGCCACGCGGTGGCCGATCTCCACCGGGAAATAGGGATCCTTGCGGCTTTTCACGCAGTCCAGGAAATCACGGTGCTCCCCTTCGGGGTTGGTGTACAGGTGCAGATCGCCGGGGCCGATGACGGATTTGAGGATCTCCGGGGAGCTGGCCTCCAATTCCGCGCGCCAGCCGCGATTACCCACCCAGCCAGTGGTGCCGATGAATTTGATGCTCGGGTTGCCGGGCTGGCAGGTCATGATCACACCGTTGGCGTAACGGTAAGTCACATCGTAATCCTTCACCGTGTTGTACAGCCCCCCCTCCCAGTAGGTGCCCTTGCCGTCCACCTCCACCGGACCGCTCTGCTCGGTGTCATTGGCCCATTGCGCGGTGTCGAAGAGGTGCGTGCCCCAGTCGCAGATGATCCCGCCGGAATAATCCTGGATCCACCGGAAGTTGAAATGCACCCGGGCCCGGTTGTACGGGGCGAAGGGCGCGGGGCCGAGCCACATCTCGTAATCCAGCTCCGGAGGCACCGGCTGCGGGGCGGGGTTGCCCGCCGTGGCGGGCTGCTTGGGCAGGATCACCTCGATCTTCTGCAATTTGCCGATCCGCCCGTTGCGGACCAGCTCCGCCATGCGGTGGTACACGGGCACGGAGCGGTCCTCCGTGCTGGTCTGGAACACCTTCTTGTGGGTGCGCACCGTGTCGATCAGCACCTTGCCCTCGCCGATAGTGAGCGTCGGTTTCTCGCACTGCACATCCTTGCCCGCGCGCACGGCCATCACGCTGATCAGCGTATGCCAGTGGTCCGGGGTGGAGATCATCACGGCGTCAATGTCCGGCCGCGCCAGCACCGTGCGGAAGTCCGGGGCCATGGCGCAATCCTTGTTGCCATAGGCCTCGTTCACCTTGTCCCGGGCGAACTCCATGTGGTCGCGGTCCACGTCGCACACCACGAGCACCCGGGCATCCGCAAACTTGAGGTAGCGGGAGAGATTCCAGCTCGTGCCGTGCTGGCCGGTGCCGATGAAGCCGACGTTGATGCGTTTGCTGGGCGCCGCCGCCCCCAGGACGGAGGCCGGGATCAGGGTGGGCAGGCCCAGGGCGAGGCTGGCGGCAGCGGTCTGCCGCAGAAAACGACGGCGCGAGGTCAGAGAGGGTGCGTTCATGGGGGGATGTTAGCACCCGCCGGAAGGGATCACTTGCAAGGATGGGGCATTTCTGTGTATTATTTCCGCATGAAGACCACCCCGCTCCAGGCCCGGTTTCTGCGCCGCATCGCGGATTTCCGCCCGTTTCGCGAGCTTGTGGAGCTGCTGCCCGATGTCGCGTTCTTCCTGAAGGATCGCCGGGGCCGGTTCATCCTGCAAAACCGGCGCTCGCTGGATTTCTGCCGGGTGGCCACCGAGGAGGAAACGGTGGGCAAGACCGACCACGATTTTTACCCGGCCGACCGGGCGGCCCTGTATGTGGCCGGGGATGAGCAGGTGATGAGCACCGGCAAGCCGATCATCAATGCCGTGGCCCCAGCCCCGGAGGAGGCGGGGGCCGACCGCCTGATCGTCTATAGCAAGGTGGCGGTGCGGGACCGGCAGGGGCGGGTGATCGGGGTGGCGGGGATCCACCGGGAGGTGGATGGGCTGCGGCTCCCGCCCAAGCGGTTCGGGCGGCTCTCGCAGGCGCTGAAGGTCATGCACCAGCGGTATGCCGAGCCGCTCACCACGGTGGAGCTGGCCCGGGTGGCGGGCATTTCCCGCAGCCAGTTCGACCGCAATTTCCTGCGGGTCTTCGGCCAGTAGCCCCGCGAATACCTGTTGCGCGTGCGGGTCAACGCCGCCTGCCGGCTGCTGGCGGATCCGGAGCGCAAGACCACCGACATCGCGCTGGAGACCGGCTTTTACGACCACAGCCATTTCTCCCGCACCTTCCGCCGGATCATGGGATTGCCCCCCAAAACCTACCGCCAACAGCACAAATTCTGAGCAGCGGAAGATGTTAGGAGGCGGTAAGAAATTAAGGTGGCAACCTGGCTGGTTCTTTTGGCGTTGGGCATCGTTGCTCCTCAGTCACAGATCGCTGCGGATATGCTCCTTCGTCGCGCCTCGCCCAACGGCAAAATCCCGGCACCATCTTGCCACCGTAATTTCTTACCGCCTCCTTAACCGCGAATGGACGGGAATGGACGAATAAAAAGGGATGAACCAAGGCCTTTTTCATCTGATGAAACCACTCTGACCCGTCATTCACGGTCAGGGGCCGGTTTCCTGGAAGGATGTTTTGCCCTCGGCGGTCACCGTCGATTCAAAGGACCGCCCTCCGGCCTGCACCCGCAGTGTGCCCTTCTGCCAGCCAAGGGTGATGGGGCGGTCGCCCTCTGAGGGGCGGTACAAATCCCGGTGCCGGGCCCAATCGTGTGCCAGGCGGTTGCGGGTGATCACCGGCAGATCGTTGGCGCTGTTATGCGCCAGGCGCAGGCTGTGGCCCGCGCTGCCGGTGAAGCTCACCTCCCCGCGCGGCAGCCCGGCCAGGTCCAGCCGCCAGCGGGCCAGCACCCCTTTTTGAAACTCTTCAAAGGTGCCGCCCTCCCCAGCCTCCAGGGCAAATCCGGCGAAAGTGGTGCCTTGGGTTTCCGCCCGGAAAAAGTTCTCCCCCTCGTAGCGGGGCAGTGCCTCGCCTTTCATGCCCGTGGCGTCCACCGGCTGGGGAGGGGACAACTTGATCAGGCATACCGCCAGCCAGGTCTGGTCAAAACCCATGAACCAGACCTTGTTGGTCAGCAGGGTGCGGGCCGTTTTGGGGACTTGGAAATAAAACGCCTGCCTGGGCTCGGCAGGCCGCAGCCAGAGGGCCAGGTTGCGATATTGTCCCACCTGGTCGCCTTTCAACTTTTCCGAATGCCCCCAGAGGGGCGATGTGTTTGCCCCGAAATAATCCACGCCGCGCCGTTCGCTGGCCGCCATGAAATTGAACACGGAGGGGTTCCACGCCGCTTCCGGATCGGCGGAGACGGCGGTGCCGAGCTGGAAGGTCTCGCCCAGATAGAGGGTCTCAAAGTAGCGCGGGGCGAATTCGCGGCCCGGCTCCCACAGCACGTAAGGGGGTTTGGCGGAAAGGATTTCGACCGGACGCGGGAACCGTTTGAGCGCGAGGTGGACGACGGCCTGGGGCGGGCGGTAGGCGCTGGTGATCTGGTAAAGGTCATCACGGTCGGGGCCGGGGTCCAGCCGGGGAGCGCCGCCAAAATAGAGTTCCAGCGGGTGGATGGTGTTGCCGCCGAAGACGACGGTGGAGCCGCCGTAATCGCGGAGCTGCGGACCGCCAAAGCCGCCCCGGTAATATTTCAGCGCGGCAGTGGCATAAAGCCAGTCGAGGGTGGCCTTGGCCAGCAGCCTCACCTCCGGATCCCGGGCGAAGTCATAAAGGTTATGGTAGGTGGAGAGCCCATGGGAGTGGTAGTTCGAGGAATCCCACTCCCGCATGCCGGTGTGGTACAGCATGCGTGTGTAGCTGATGATTTTCTGTTTGTACAACTGGCGGGTGGCCTCGTTGCCGGTGGCTTCCGCCAGGAGATAGACCGAGGTGTCGCGCATGCCGCGCAGGTTGTCGGTGTCCCGCACATCCACCCAGCTTCCCTTGTTCTCGGGGCCCCAAACGCCTTTGGCCGGATCGCCCTTGCCATAGCGGGGGTGCGGGCGGCGCAAAGGGTCCTCGGCGGTCCAGATGCGGGCGGCGTCCAGCATGGTCTGGCGGCAATCTGGCGACAGGAACTCGCCGAAGTAAAACAGCTTGCGAATCTGCCCCTTCAGCGTGAAGCACCAGTAATAATCGATGCCGAGCGTGTGGGCGTGGTCATCCTTGGCCTGCGAGTCCGGCTGCTGAAGAGCCTTCAACGCCACAGCGCGGTCGCCGTTCAGGAAATGGAACATGGCCCGCGGGTAGAGATCCTTTTCGCTCTCCCCGTAGGTGGTGCCTCCCAGGCGGCCGGCGCCCAGGTTAGTGATGGCGTGGTGTGTGCGCCGGCGGAAACCGGCCTCCCACTCCGCCGGCCAGGGGTTGTTGAGCGCGGGCTCCACCGGCAACGGTTCCACCCGGATCAGGCCATCTGCATCGCGGTGAATGCGCTCGGCGGCGGGCAAGGTTCCGGGAGCGAGCGAGAGGGTGAGGAGAGCGACGCCCCCAGCGATCAAGTATGAAGTGGTGATCATGGCTGTGTGATGTTTCTGCGGAATTCATCAACCGCGAATGGACGCCAATGAACGCGAATAAAGGCCAAGGGAGAAAAACCATTGTCGCCCAGGGGACTTCATTCAAATGGGCCATGTTTGACTTCCCATTAGCGTTCATTCGTCCATTCGCGGTTAAACCAAGTTTCAGTAAGATTCGCGGTTAAAATATTATTTGTTCACGATTTGGCAGAGCATTCCCCGATTCGCCGGACCCCTGACGGCTATTATCAAACACGATTCGTTCCCATTCGAGCTTTGCCCGTTTGAAGTTCAGAAGCACCCCGACTTTCAGCCCGGTGATCCGGAGATAGTTCAACATCTGGCCCCGCTCATGATCGGTGATGGCCTCAATCACCTTGGCATCCACCACCACTGTGTTGAAGGCGATCAGGTCCGGCACATATTCGCCCACCTTGACTGTCTTGTAGGTGATGTCGAACCGTGGCTGCTGAACGACGGGTATGTTGGCCAGGCCAAGCTCGACAACCAGGGCATTTTCATAAGGTTTCTCGTGCCAGCCATGCCCCAACCCATTCAGAACCTGCAGGGCCGCCCCGACGATGCCATAGACTTCCTGTTTATGAAGAAGTGTGGTGCTCATGGGCAAATTGTTAACCGCGAATGGAAACAAGCCAATGCCAATTTTTGGAAAAGTCAGAACTGACCATCGACTGCGGTTGAACCAGGTTTCTGCGGAATTCATCAACCGCGAATGGACGCCAATGAACGCGAATAAAGGCCAAAGGAGAAAAACCATTGTCGCCCAGGGGTCTTCATCAAATGCGCCATGTTTGATTTCCCATTAGCGTTCATTCGCGTCCATTCGCGGTTAAGCCAAGTTTCAGCGGAATTTATCAACCGCGAATGGACGCCAATGAACGCGAATAAAGGCCAAGGGAGAAAGCACATTGTCCCATGGGGTGGAAGCCAGCATGGTAGCGGTAATTCCTGAAAAATTAGCGTCCATTCGTGAAGGTAGCGGTTCAAACAAGTTTTTCCGGGATTCCTCAACCGCGGACCTGGCCGGTGCCGGTGCCGAGCCACTTGTAGGTGGTGAGCTCCTCCAGGCCCATGGGGCCGCGGGCACCCACCTTGTCGGTGCTGATGCCGATCTCCGCCCCCATGCCGTACTCGCCCCCGTCGGTGAAGCGTGTGCTGGCATTCCAGTACACCGCCGCCGAGTCCACCTCCGCCAAAAACCGGTGGGCGGTGGCCTCGTTGCCGGTGATGATGCTGTCCGAGTGGCTGGACCCGTACTGGTTGATGTGCCGGATGGCGGCGTCCACCCCGTCCACCACGCGCACATTCAGGATGTAATCGTTGTACTCGGTGTAATAATCCTGGTCGGTGGCGGGTTTCAAAACCAGCTTGCCCGACTGGACCGGCCCGAGAATGCCGCGCGTGGCTTCATCGGCACGCAGCTCCACCCGTTTGCCGGCCAGCGGCCCGGCCATCCGGGGCAGAAAACGGTCGGCCACCGCCCCGTCCACCAGGAGGGTTTCCATGGCGTTGCAGACCGCCGGCCGCTGGCATTTGGCGTTCATCACAATCGCCTCCGCCATGGCCAGGTCGGCCTCGCGGTCCACATAGACGTGGCAGACGCCCTTGTAATGCTTGATCACCGGCACCTTGGAGCAATCGGTCACGGCGCGGATCAACCCCTCCCCGCCCCGGGGCATGCAGAGATCCACGTACTGGGTGAGGGAGAGCAGGGCGCGGATGGCCTCGCGATCCGTGGTGGACACCACCTGGATGGCTGCCCGGGGAAACCCCGGCAGACACTGGCTGGCGGCGGCGATCATCACCTCCGCGATGATGCGGTTGGAATGCATGGCCTCCTTGCCGCCCCGCAGGATGGTGGCATTGCCGGATTTGAAACAGAGGCTGGCGGCGTCCGCCGTGACGTTGGGCCGGGACTCGTAAATGATCACCACCACTCCGATGGGGGTGCTGACTTTGCGCAGGCGCAGGCCGTTGGGGCGGGTGCGGTCATCAAGCACCCGGCCCACCGGATCCGGCAGGGCCGCCACCTCGCGCAAGCCGCCGGCCATGGCGGCCACGCGCCGGTCATCCAGCTTCAACCGGTCGAGCATGGCGTTGGAGAGCCCGATTTGGGCGCCCGCCTCCATGTCCAGAGCATTGGCTGCCTTGATCTTTTCGGCTTCCTGCTCCAGGGCGGCTGCCATGGCGAGCAGGCAGGCGTTCTTTTGGGCGGTGGTGAGCCGGGCCAGCTCCCGTGAAGCCTGCCGCGCCTGGCACGCCAGTTCCGTCATCTGTTCCATCAGCGTCATGCGGGCATTGTACGCGGAAAACGCCGGAGTCAAAGCGGAAAGACCTTTCCCCAGGGCCGCGCGTCCGGCTTGGAAAAGCGCTTCCCATGCCAGCGGCGCCCGGGTAACAATGCGCCGCACATGAGCCAGCGCCATCATTTTTCGTCCACCCGTCCGCCCCGTGGCGGTCCCGGCCGGGGGCCGGGATTATTCCTGTTGCTGGGGTTCCTCTTGGGGCTGAGCGGCTGCCGCACCTCGGAGCGCGCCATGCTGGGGATCTCGCGCGTCAAGTCCCCGGTCACCCTGGTTGATTTTCCGGTGTCCCGGCCTTTCACCAGCGCGGAAACGGTCCGCTACCGGGCCACCAATGAGGTGTCCGACCCGC
The DNA here is from genome assembly GCA_903930345.1 of uncultured Verrucomicrobiota bacterium. Classification (GTDB taxonomy): domain Bacteria; phylum Verrucomicrobiota; class Verrucomicrobiia; order Limisphaerales; family CAIYYI01; genus CAIYYI01. The sequence continues at coordinate 13,673 of CAIYYI010000093.1, read as the reverse complement.
TGCGGCCCCATGCCTTCCCGGAGCTCGTCACCAACCGGACGGTCTTCATGGTGTGTGTGTCCGGCGGGGGGGCGCGGGCTTCGCGGATGGCGGCGCACACCCTCTCGCTGCTGGAGGAGAAATACAACGAGCGCTTCGGCGGGCAGCCTGGGATGGGGTCGCTGGCGGAGCGGGTGGATGTCTGGTCCACGGTGAGCGGGGGCTCGGTGTTCGCCAGTTTTGTGGCCCGCGACCAGATCATGGCCGGGGCGGCCACCAACCGGTTCGGGCGCATCGCCACCGAGCGGAGCTACCGGTGGGCCACCCGGAGTCTCGGCGGCATGGCGGCGGTGTACTATTTTGCCCCGGTGGGGTTGATTCATGTGCCATTGCGTCAGTTCCTGACGGAATGGGACACGCTCGACCTGTTTGCGCGCACACACGCCATGCTGTTCGAGGGGCGCTTCCCGCTCTTTCCCGGCGTGCCGCTGCGCAAGCTGGGGGATCTGCCCGCGCGGCCCTGCTACCTCTTCAACGCCACCTGCCTGGAAACCTCCCGGCCCTTCATTTTCACCCGCCAGGTGCTGCACGGGCCCAAGCCCGAGGATCCTCTGACAAAGCTGGTGGAGGATCCCCTGGTGCTCTGGGCGCTGGACGCCCCGGTGCCCGCCACCCAACTGCGGGAGCCGTTCATGCTCGCCTCCACCTTGGAGGATCTGGGCAGCCCCCCGGCGGATTTCCCCCTCTCTTACGCCGTGATGGCCAGCGCGGCCTTCCCCGGCGTCTTCCAGCCGCTGCGGCTGCCCAAGTACCGCAACACCTGGAGCGATGACGCGTGCCCGGTGGCTCCGGCCCGGGTGTCCCCACCGATTCTCGGCGGTGGCCGGGCCGCCCAGGCCCGCCATCCCGGCGGCCCATCCGGCAGCGGGAGCGTGACCAACCGCATCAGCGTGGTGGATGGCGGGGTGTATGAGAACACGGGCGTGGCGACCGCCTTGCAATTGCACCAATACCTGCAACAACAGGCCACAAACCGGGGAGTGCCGCCCCCCCGGCTGGTGCTGCTTTCCATCGATGCCAACAACACGCCCGACGAGTTCGAGCCCTCCCTCATGCCGCCGAACAGCCCGATCCAGATCGACCTGCCATTGCGGGGCCTGGCCTCGGCGGTCTCCACCATGTCCAAAATTTACGACAAGCAGCAGGCGCTGGCCTGGGCGGTGCTGCGGCGGCACCTGAACGGGATGGAGGCGCAGGGGCAGGTGAAATTTGTCTCGGTGCGGCTGCTGGATCACCGGCTGCAAAAGCGCAGGTTCAACCGTGAGGCAGACCGACTCGCCGCCCGGCTGGGCGGGTTGAACCCCTTCTGGCCCGCCCGCAATATTCCCACGGATTTTGTGCTGACCGCCGCCGAGGATGACCAACTGCGGGAAACGGTGCGGGAGCTGGTGGGCGAGCGTCAGGGCGCCTCGGGAGCCCCGTCTGTGAGCGACAAATTGCTGGAGGCCCTGGGGCCGCGCTGAGGCCGTGCGGGCAGGGTGGCTAGAGCGGCGCGCAGGTCAGCGAAGGCGTATGGTTTGTGCAGAAATGCCATCCAACAGAGGTGGGGGTGCAGCTCGCGGATGGTCACCTCATCCTGGCCGGTGCAGAGGATGAAGCGCAGGCCCGGCCAACGGAGGGTGGAGAGGCGGCATAATTCCGCCCCTGACATGTCCGGCAGCTCCAAGTCCAGGAGGACACAGTGCAGCCGGTGGTGATATTGGTCAAGGATCTGCAGTGCTGCCTCCCCGGTGGTGGCCAGGCGGTAGGGATGACCGAGGAACTCCAGCGTGCAGGCCAGGGTGGCGGCGCAGGCCTCGTTGTCCTCCACGATCAGAATCGAAGTGCTTTGGATGGCCGGGCGGGCAACTGGGCCGATCCCGGGGAAGTGATGCAAAGCGGGGTGAAGCGGCTCCGGCGATTGCTGTCCCTGTGGGGATGCATTCATTGGAGGCTGGCTGGGGGTTGGATGGGGCCGAAGACCACCGTGGCGCACAAGCCCCCGTCCGGGCGGGGGGCCAATTCGAACTGCGCCTGGTGCTGCCGGGCGATCAGTTGGACGATCTGCAGCCCCAACCCCAGGCCCTTCTGCTCACGGGTGTTGCGATCAAACTGTCGGAAAGCAGACAGCTCACGCACCTGTTGCAGGGTCATGCCCAGGCCCCGGTCATCGACCGTGAGCAAGGATTGGCCATCCGTGGAGCGCAGGCTAATGGCCACCGGGCTGCCGGGTTTGGAAAACTTGAACGCGTTGTTGATCAGCTCCTGCAGGAGCGGTTGCAAGAGCGCCACGGGCACCGGGCAGGCGAGGGGTTCCACCGCAAGCTGCAGGTCTGCCGACCGCTGCCAGGCGGCGGCCTCCAGTTCGGCCACCCGGGTCACCTGCCTCCCCAGCGCGCTGGCCACCGGGAACAGGGGCGGCGGCGGCGGTTTGTCATCCTGCTGCAATAGGCGCGCGTAGAGGAGGATCCGATCAATGGTCTGGTGCAGGCGCTCGCCGCCCTCGCGCACAATGGAGTTCAGGCTGCGGACCTTATCGGGCCGGGCGGTTTCAAGGGCGATCAGCTCGGCCGCGCCCAGGATCCCGGTCAGGGGGGTGACCAGCTCATGGGGCAGGGTGCGGGCGAGATCCAGATGGCATTGGTGCAGGCGCTGGTTCTGGCGGTGCCGCTGGGAATCGTGCCGGTGAATATGGGAGTGCACGCTTGTTAGCAGCTCGTTCATTGAGAACGGCTTGCACAGGTAATCATCCGCGCCCAGCACCATCCCCAAGCGCTGCGCCTCATGCTCCGCCTTGGCGGTCAGGAGGATCATCGGAATATCGGCGGTGGCGGCATCCTGGCGCAACTGGGCGAGCAGGGCGTAGCCGCTGAGCACCGGCATGAGGATGTCGCTGAGGATCAGATCCGGCTGCTGCGCCTGGGCCAAGGCCAGGCCGGCAGCGCCATCCGCTGCTTCCAGCACCTGAAATCCCTCCAGTTCCAGCCGCTGTCCCAAGGAGAGACGAAAGCTGTCATCATCGTCGATGATCAGAATGGTTCGCATATCTTGGTGGCAGGGTCAGGAACGGGCCCGGTCAGTTGGTCTGCCGCCAGCTGCGGGGGGACCTGGGGCTGCGCGGCACCAGCGTGGTCAGGGTGGCGCGCAGCTCATCCATGGCGTAGGGCTTGCGCAGGAAACCCAGCCAGTGGAGGCGCGGGTGGCGGGCGCGGACGTTGGCCTCGTGTTCACCCGTGCAGAGAATGATGCGCAGGCCGGGCCAGCGGCGGGTGGCGACCGCATGGAAGGCGTCGCCCTGCATGCCGGGCAGCCCGAGGTCGAGAATGACGCAATGCAGGGAGGCATGGTGCTGCTCCAGAATCGCGAGCGCCGCCTCGCCGGAGGGGGCCAGGTGGCAGGGGTGGCCAAGGGACTCCAGGGTGTCGGCCAGGGTTTGGGCGCACCCCTCGTTATCCTCGACGATGAGTACGGGGGGGTTGGAGGTGGGGGAGGAGGTTGGCGGCAGTGGTGTTTGCATTAGATTAGATCAGTCCCAGTGGGTTGGGCAGGGCGCGATAGGGAGTTTGAGGTTGATGAATTCGGAAAGGGCTTTTTTCAGGGCCGGCGCCAGCCGGGCACTGGCGATCAAGGGTTCCTGATGCCGCAGGCTCAGGCAGAGACGGCGGTTGCTGAGGCTGGTGATCTGCTCAATGAGGCCCAGATTGATGATGACACTGCGGTGGGCACGCGCAAAGAACGGGTGGGGCAGCTCTTTGGCCCAATTGCGAAGGGATTTGCGGATGACAATGAATTTGCCGCTGGTGAGGAAGACGGTGGAGCACTCACCGTAGGCCCGGACCATGACGATTTGAAACAGTTGGATCACATGGCGCTGGCCGGCACTGGAGAGATTCAGCTTGCGGTAAAGGGTTTCCAGTTGGCTGCCTCCGTTGCCCGCAGGCAGACGCCGGTTTTCCGCAAAGCGAACCAGCACCTGGTTGAGCGGTTCCGCTTCCACCGGTTTGATGAGGTAACCCAGGGGGGAGTGCTGGAACACCTTGACCGCGTATTCCTCATAGGCGGAGACGAAGGCCACGCGGGTATAGACGCCCAAATCCCGCACCAGCTCCGTTCCCAGCCCGTCCGGCAAGTGGATGTCGATCAGGGCGAGGTCGAACCGCTGGGTCTTGGCAAGTGCGCGGGCCTCCGCCAGGGAGGCAGCCTGGCCGGCCATGATGACATTGGGGTAGGCCTCCAGCAGGCCGGCCAGATGGTTTCGGGAAAGGGGCTCATCCTCCACCAGAAGCACGCGGCAGAGGGAAGAAGGGGCGAGCTGGGAAACCGACGCGCGCGGGAGAGGTGCGGGGTCGCTGACCGGAACCGAAACGGGGGCAGGGACGGGCGACAAGGAGACGGGCAGGATTGCCAGCACCGGCAGCGTGATGGTGAAAAGAGCGCCGCCCGTCGGGACGTTGGCGGCCACGAGGGTTCCGCCATGGTGTTCCACGGCGTGCCGGGCTATGGCCAGGCCGAGGCCGTGCCCCTCGGCCAGGGTTGCGCCCTCCCCCCGGTAGAAAGGCTCAAAGAGCCGGGGCAAATCGCTTGGGGAAAGGCCCGCACCCGCATCCCGGACGGTGATGACCCAGCTCTCCTCATCCTGGCGCATGGCGACGTGGACGGGTGTTTCGGGTGGGGAATACTTGAGGGCATTGCCCACCAGATTGGCCAGGGCGTGGCGCAGCAGGTGCGGATCAGCGATGAGCTGGAGGGCGGGCGGATCACAATTGAGCTGCACGCGGTGCGCCTCCGGCAGCTCGGCGGTGGCCTGGACAAAGAGGGACTGCGCAAGCAGTTGGACGGGGTGAAAGGGAGTTAGCTGGAATCGGGCGCGCGTGTAGAGCATCAGCTCATCAGTCCAGCTCCGGAAGCGCCCCATGGTGGCGAGCAGGTGACGAAAATGGCCCTCCATGCCGCGCGGCCAGGGGGATGGGCTGTCCTGGTGGGCGGCCTCGGGCAGAGCGCAGCTCATCAGGGCGGCCAGGGGGCCGCGCAGATCGTGCAGCAGGCTGCTGAGTGACTGGATGAAGACATTGACCTTGCGCTCCTGGGCAAGCCTCGCTTGATCGCGCTTGGCGAGCCGCGCCTCGATGGCGCGCTTCAGGTCCTGCTTGGACACCGGCTTGACCAGGTAGTCATCCGCCCCCAGGTCCATGCCCTGGCGGCGGTCCTCATGGCGGGAGAGGGCCGTCAAGAAAATCACGGGCAGCTCGGCCAGCGCCTCCTCCTGCCTGAGGGCGCGGAGTACGCCGTGGCCATCCAGTCCGGGCATCATGAGATCGCACAGGATCAGGTCGGGGAGATGCTGGCGGGCGGCTACCAGGCCTTGCGCGCCCCCTTCCGCCACCACCACGGTGTAGGACTCGTGGCGAAGCAGTTCCGACAGCGCCTCGCGCAGGAACTCATCATCATCAATCAAAAGGATCGTGGCCATAAGCTCAACCTTGGGCGGGGTTTGGGGCAAAAGCCACGGAGGCGGTGAGTCCGCCCTCGGGACGGGGCACCAGTTCCAGGTGCGCCTGGTACACGTGTGCCACCAGATGGACTATCTGCAGCCCCAGGCCCAGCCCCTGCTGCTCGTAATACTGCCGGTCAATCTGGTGAAAGCCGGCCAGCTCCCGCACCTGCTGCGCGGTCATGCCCCGGCCTTGGTCCACGACGGTGAGCAGCGGACGGCCGTGGCCCAGGCCCAGGCGAACGACCACCTTCGTGCCCGCCTTGGAGAACTTGAAAGCGTTATCGATCAGCTCGGCCAGGAGTGCCTGGAGGTGGGGCACGGGAATGTCACAGGTCACGGGCTGGATGTCCAGTTCCAGATCCGTGGGCCGATTCCAAGACGCTGCCGCCGCTTCTGCGGCCTGCCGCACGTAGAGGCTGAAGATGAAGCTCTCCCGCAGGGCCGTCGGCTGCTCTGGAAAGGCATTCACTTTCAGCAATTCGGTGTAGAGGAGGATCTGGTTCAGGGTGCGGTGCATGCGTTCTGCGCTGAGCCGCAGGAGTTTGCCCAGCTCCTGGATTTCCTCCAGCGGACGGGTCCGGTTGGTGGTTTCGATGAGTTCGGCGACGCTGAGGATGCCGGTGAGGGGGGTGAGCAGCTCATGGGGGAGGACGCGGGTAATCTCCTGGTGGTTTTGGCACAGGCGCTGGTTGAGCAGGTCAGCCTGGACCTGCTTGCGCGCCAGGCGGGTGCGCACGGCGGCCAGCAGTTCCTCCTTGGAGACGGGTTTGGTAATATAGTCATCGGCCCCCATCCCCATTCCCAGGCGCTGGTCTTGGCGGTCGGTTTTGGCCGTGAGAAAGATCACGGGAATCGAGGCTGTGTCCGGGTTCTCGCGCAGTTGGGCCAACAGGCCGTAGCCATCCAGCACGGGCATCATGATGTCGCTCAGAATCAGGTCTGGCTTGTGTTTGCGAGCCAGGGCCAGGGCGGCACCGCCATCCGCCGCCGCCAGCACCCGGAAGCCCTCCAGCTCCAGGCGCTGCTCCATGGAGAGGCGGAGGTTATCTTCGTCATCGACTATCAGGATGGTGTTCTTTGTCATTGGGGTTGGGGTTGGGAGCAGGTTTTCGTGGCTTCGGGCAGGAAAAGAAAAACCGAGGTGCCGCGGCCCACGACACTTTCAATGCGGATCTGGCCGCCGCACAGGTCCACACATCTTTTCACGACATAGAGGCCGATGCCGGTGCCCTTGACGTTGGCCACGTTGGGCGCCCGGTAAAAGGCTTCAAAAATATGCGCCAGGCCCTCGGCGGGAATGCCGATCCCCTCGTCGTGGACCTCAATCCCCACGCCGCCGGGCTGGCCGCGAAGAATGAGCCGGACCAGTTTCTGGGGCGGGGAATATTTAAAGGCATTGGCCACCAGATTCACCAGAATGTGGTGCAGCATCTGGTTATCAACCATCAGCCGTTCCGGCACCCTGCCCTCCACCTCCAGCGCGCAGGCGTGTTGGGCGTAAAGGACGGCCAGCTCTTCCAGCAGCCGTTGTCCCAGCGCCAGGAGGTCCACCGGCTTGGGGTTCACCGCCATCCGGCCGGCATCCAGGCGCTCCATGGCCAGGATCTCCTCCAGCATGTCGGCCAGGCGCCGCACCTCGCGTTTGATCATGCCAAAGAAGGTCAGGCGCCGCTCCGGGGTCAGCCGGTCATAGCTATCCTCCAGCAATTCCGCCGCGCTGAGGATGGCCCCCAGCGGGGTGCGAAACTCATGGGAGACCAGGGTCACAAAGCCGCTCTTGAGGGCGTTGAGGTGGCGGGCCTGCTCCAGGCTGGCCATGACCTGTTCCTCCATGTGTTTGCGCTCGGTCTCATCCACCCGGATGGCCACGAAGTGGGTGATCTTACCTTCGGAATTAAACAGCGGGGAGATGGAGAGGCGTTCCCAGATCAGGGAGCCGTCCTTGCGCCGGTTCTGGAGCTGCCCCTGCCAGATCTGGCCGCCCGTGACGGTCTGCCATAGCTTCTGGTAGATCTCTTGGGGCATGCCCCCGGATTTCAGCATGCGGGGGTTCTGGCCGATCACCTCCTTGGGGGTGTAGCCGAGGGCCTCCGTGAACCTGGGGTTCACGTACTCAATGGCCCCGGAGCGGTCCGTGATCATGATGGACACCGGGCTTTGTTCCACGGCCATGGAGACTTTGCGCAGGGATTCCCCAGCCTGCATGCGCAGGTACGCGTTGCCGATGCCGCTGGCGGCCACGCGGAGGATTTCCTCCTTGGCCGGGGACCATGCGTGTTCCCGCTGACAGTCATCAAAGCCGACAAAGCCGATGAATTTGCCGTGCAGGATGATGGGCGCCAGGATGAGGGAACGGATGCCCTGCGCCTCAAGGAAGGGGCGTTCCGCCTCAGGAAAGTCGATCACTGAACCGCTGAGCACCCGGCCTCGGCTGAGGATTTCCGTCCACCTCTGATAGTGGGCATCCAGGGGCACATTTTGGTGCAGCGGGTGGTTGATTTGGGGCGGGATCCGGTCCTGGCACCACTCCACCCGCTGGCTTATGAGGGGCAGGCCCGTGTGGGGATCGTGGTGGCATTCAAAGAGGTAGGCACGGTCGGCAGCCAGGGCCCGGCCCACGATTTCCAGGGCCAGGGGCATGGTCTGGTTGAGATCCTGGGCTTCCAGCAGCAGGGCGAGCGCCTTGTTGAGGGCGTGCAGCAGGCGATCCCGCTCCGCCAGGCGGTCGTTCATGATGACCTTCTCGGTCACGTTGCGGGAAATCACCACCACCTCGTCCGCCGTGAGAGCGGCAAAACGGGCCTCAAAGTGTTGCTCCCTTTCATGGAGCGGGAGTTTGTACTCCATCGCCACCACCTGGCGGGTGTCCAGGGCCTCGGTGATGCGGCTTTGAATGGCCGGCACGAGGGAGGGCGGCATGAACTCCCGGACGGACTTGCCCAGCAGTTGCTCGGGGGGTGCCAGCAAATCCTCCGGGCGGGCGGTTTTGATGCCCAGAACGACCCCCCGCTTATCCATGCGGAAGAGGAGGTCGGGCATGGCGCTCAGGACGGCCCGGTTGTTTTCCTCACTCCGGCGGAGGCCCTCCTCCAACTGCTTGCGCAGGGAGATGTCCGTGTGCGTGCCGCACATGCGCCGGGGCTGGCCGGCCGGGCCATGGTCCACCACGCGGCCGCGGTCGAGGATCCAGAGCCAGTCACCCGTGCGGGTGCGCATGCGCAGCTCGCACTCATAAAAAGGGAGGCGGCCGGCCAGGTGGGCCTGGATCTGAGCGCGGGCGGACTCGAGGTCCTCCGGGTGGGTCAGCAGTTCCCAGGTGCTGAGGTGGGAGGGCAACTCCTGCGCCGTGTAGCCGAGCATGGTGAACCAGCGATCATTGAACACCACCTGGTTGGTGGCCAGGTCCCAATCCCAAAAGGCGTCGTTGACGGCCTCCATCACCCGCGTGAGCCGGAGCTGGCTTTCCTGGAGAACAGTCTGCGATTTCAACTGCTTGGACAGGTCATGGGAGATTAGGAGAACCGCCGCCTCCCCCTTCCACTGCACCCGGAAGATTTTGATTTCCACCGGAATCTGCTCCCCGTCATTGGCGATGAGGGGCAGCGTGCAGAAACCGGTCTGATAGGAGAGCATCCGTGCAAACGCCTGCTTGGCCTCTGCCTGCACCCCGGGCGGGTGGAGGGAGAGGACGTGCCGTTTGGCGAGTTCCTCAGGCGGGTAGCCCAGCCGCTGCAGCACAGCCTTGTTCCAATGCAGCAGGGTCCCGTCCAGGCGTGCCACCAGCAGCAGTTCCGGGACGTTGTCAGACAGCAGGGAGAAATTGCGATGCCAGTGCTGGTGCGCCTGGGCGGGAAGCGGGTTGGGGGCCGGTTGCGGCAGGACAGGCTGGGGGGGGTGGTCCAGGGGCCATTGCGTCCGCAGTCGCAACTGCTCCAGCCAGGCTCCCAGCGCGTGACCCAGAGTAGTCCACTCCGCCTGCTGGGCGGGCCCATCAGCGGGGGTTGACAGCCAGCGGCAGAGGAGGAGGCCGCGCCCGGCCGCCACGGATGGCAGGGGAACCAGTAACAGGTGAAGCGGGGGATGCGAAACCGTATCCTCCGCCACGCAGGGCACTTCCGGCGCAAGGAGGAAGGCTTCCCGGACGAGTGCGGTTCCGGCCGGATTGGCCAGGCTGGAAATGTCCGCCGCTGTCCATTCCGCCAGCGGGTCCACCCCGGGAGGGTCGCCTGCCGTCCACCAAAAGAGGCCCAGCCCGGCCATCTGGTACAGGGTGCCGAGGGCGGCCAGGTGACGGCGCAGTTCCTCCAGGCTGGTGGCCGGGGAGAACAGGGGGCGCAGGGCGGCATGAAACCGTTCCGGCCGGGGAGGGAGGCTCAGAGGTGCGGGGGCATTCGCCTGCTCCCCGTAGAGACACATATCCTTTGCACCACCCGGTGAACTTTGGGGTGGTGGCAACGAGGGCGCTGATGGCAAGGCACTCATAACCGGAGCGTATCGACTATAGAGCAAGCTGACAGATGGGCTGAAAATGCCAAGCAATTGGTCAATGAACGATTCCAAATATGTTGTGAACGTCACCAACCAGCCCAAATTGTCAGGCAGACGTCATCCCCAGGGAGCGTTTCGGCGGCGCAAATCAGGGTGCCTGGGACGGTCAATGGGCATTTGCGCTGAGCCATGGAAGCACCCGGCGGCCCGATCATAGGGTGACAATCCCGGGCAGATGTTCAATGAACGAAACCGTTTCTGTTGTGAACGAACACAGTACGCAATGGTTTCCACTTGCCCCAGAGTGGGTGGCGGGGATAGCATCCCACCTCACCACATGTGATGTAGGGTGCTAATGAAACCAGTGGGGTCAACATGGCTTGCGTTAATGGTGCTCCTCATGATCGGGAGTCACCCCCTGTGGGCATTGCACCCGGACCGCCAGCTCACCCAATACCAGCAACGCCGCTACGGCGTGGAACAGGGCCTGCCGCATCCTTCTGTACGGAGTGTGACGCAGGACCGGGAGGGATACATCTGGGCCGCCACCGAATACGGCCTGGCCCGGTTCAATGGCAACCGCTTCACCGCCTTTGTCCCCAACAACACCGCCGCGATGCTCCGCCCCATGCTCAACTGTGTGGCGCGGCGCACGGATGGATCGCTCTGGATCGGCAGCGAGGGGGGCGGGTTGATTGGGCTGCGCAACGAGCGGTTTGTGGCTTGGGGTGCCTCCGCCGGGTTGAATTCCTCGGCGGTACGGGCCTTGAGCGAGGATGAAGACGGCCGCCTGTGGGTGGCCACGGTGCGCGAGGTGGGCCTCTGGCAGAATGACCGGTTCCAACGCCTGCCTGGCGGGGTGCCCGAGGTCAGCGAAATCAACTGCCTGGCGCGCGATGCGCGCGGCCGTTACTGGGTGGGATGCAACCGGGGACTGCTGGGACCATTGACACATACCAACGGGGTGGCAGACCTGGCCCCCGGGGTGCGTGAGACCGTGCTGGCGATCGCCCCGGAGAGCGAGGGTGCCTTTTGGCTGGGGACACGGCAGGGGCTTTGGTACCACCGTAACGGAAACAACACTCACTACAGCCACGCGCAAGGGTTGCGAGACAGGCGGGTCCAAGCCCTGCACCTGGATCGGCAAGGGACGCTCTGGATTGGCACGGCCCAAGGCGTCCAGCGCCTGCGCCACGGGCGCATCCTCCCCGATCTGGCCCATTCGGAGCTGGATTACGCTTCGGTACAGGGTTTTTTCGAGGATGATGAGGGGCATCTGTGGATGGCCACCGCCACCGGACTCGTCTGTTTTTGGGATGGCCTGATGAACTCCTTCAACCGGCAGGAGGGCTTGATCAACAACCAGGTATATGCCGTCGCCGAGGGTTCCAGCAATCGCCTCTGGCTGGGCGTGTCCCAGGGCGGTGTGATCGAGTATCGCGAGGGCCGGTTCCGCCCTCACCCGGCCGTTCCCGCCTCGCATAATGTCATGACCCTGCTGGAGGATCACGCAGGCCGTGTCTGGTACGGCACGCGTGACAACGGGCTATACCGGGCCGAGGGGGATCGCCTGACCAACTACAACCAAGACCAGGGGCTGGCCAGCCAGAATGTCACCTGCCTGCAGGAAGATGCGGCCAACCACCTGTGGGTGGGCACTGGGGGCGGGCTGAACCGGTGGGAAAACGGACGGCTGATCCCGGTGCCGCTGCCCATGCCGGTGGCGACCAATGCATCCACCATCCGGTGCCTCTATCCCGCGCGCGACGGCACCCTCTGGGTGGGGGCCAACCAGGGGTTGTTTGCCCTGCGCCCGGCGGCGACCAATTATTACGGCCCAACGGAGGGTTTGCCCACCAACCTGGTCTATTGCGTCATGGAGGATCGCGAGGGCCGCCTGTGGGCGGGCACCGCCAGCGGGCTGGCCTGCTGGCTGGATGGGCGATGGCAGGCGAACCGCGGACACCATATTTTCTGGCTGGCCGATGATGGCCTGGGGTACCTCTGGTATTCCTCCCCCTGGGGCATTTACCGGGTGAAAAAGGAGGTGTTGCTGGCTTATTTCCGCGATCCGCAAACGGTCGTGCTGCGCCAGCGGTATGGGGTGGAAGATGGGATGCCCTCCAGCGAATGCGTGGGCGGTCGCCAGCCGGTCGGGTGCCAGACGCGGGGGGGGCTCCTCTGGTTTTTAACCCGGCGCGGGCCGGTGGCGTGCGAACCCGCGTACGCCGATCATCCCCGGCAGCCGCTTCGCCCGCGCCTGGAGCGCCTGCTGGCCCAGGGCCGCGAGATGCCGCTCGCCGCCGCCAACGTGCTTCCCCCCGGCACCCAGATCCTCGAATTCCAGTATGCCGCGCTCAATTACACCGCTCCCGAACGGATGCGGTACCGCTACCGGCTCCTGGGCCTGAGCGACCAGTGGCAGGAGGTGGAGGATGAACACCGCGCCAATTTTGCCAACCTGAGGCCGGGCCGGTACCAGTTCCAACTGCAGGCCAGCCGCCAGAACGAGCCGTGGCAGGAACCCGGGGTGGTACATCCATTCCAGGTGGCCCCATTCTTCCATCAGACTTGGTCCTTTTACCTCCTGTGCGGCGCGCTCCTGGTGATCGGGGCGGGCCTGCTTCATGGGTGGCGCCTGCGCCGCCTCCAGCGTCAGACCGTCCGGCTGGAGCAACTGGTGCTGGTCCGCACGGCGGAAATCGAGCGTCAGCACCAGGATCGCCTCGCCTTGGAGGAAAACCTGCGGGAAGCCAAAAAAATGGAGGTGGTCGGTCAGTTGGCGGCCGGGGTCTCGCACTATTTCAACAACATCCTGATGGTCATCCAGGGGTACGCCGGCCTGATGCGCGATGACACGCTGGGGCGATCCGAGGTGAACGATGCGGCAGGCCGCATTGAGAGCGCCTCGCGGCGGGCGGCGGCCCTGGTGCAACAACTGCTGGCCTTCAGCCGCAACCAGTGGCTCATCGCCAAGCCGGTCAATCTGAATGAGCTGATGCTGGGGCACGCGCGCCGGTCCCAGGCCGATCTGCCGCCGAAGGTCGAGCTGGTTTTCCAGCCCGACCCCGCCGTGGTGCCAGTGATGGCTGACGCCAGGCTCCTCACCCAGGTGCTCACCTGCCTCACGGACAACGCGGTCGAAGCGATGCCCCAGGGTGGCAGCGTCACCCTGTTCAGTCTCGCGGTGGAGGCCTCCCCCGAGATGCTTGGAGCCCACCCGGGAGTCCAGCCGGGCCTGTACATGGTGTTGGGGGTGACTGATACCGGGTGCGGCATGTCCCCGGAAATCATCAGCCGCCTGTTCGAGCCGTTCTTCACCACCAAGGATGTGAGCCAGGGGATCGGCTTGAGCCTGGCCGCCGTTTACGGCATCATCAAGCAGCACAACGGGTGGATCGAGGTGCAAAGCCAGGTGGGGGTCGGCACGACCCTGCGCGTCTATCTGCCGGTAAAATACCAACCGCCTGATCCGGCCAAGCCGGTCCCGCAGATCAGCAACGCCAAGATGAGGAACGCCCGAAGCGGGTGAGGCGGGATAGTGGGGGTGGCAAAGCGAATCGGGGTGGGGGATCGGAGGGCGCAAGACAGATTTCTTCGATTAGGCGGCGAGGGTCAAGGCGTCGTTGCGTGCGGCGTGGGTGTCGAGGCGATCTTTCCAGAAATCATTCAG
>CAIYYI010000092.1 GCA_903930345.1 uncultured Verrucomicrobiota bacterium | reverse complement strand
GCATGTTCCAGGTGCCCAGGTGCGCTCCCGTCCCTAACTGCGTGATATCCGGCTCCGCGAAAAAATAGACGTCCAACGCCAGCGCCAGGCGCAACTGGTCCCGCAAGTTCGCCGGAAGCGACGGACATGAAAGGGCGTCCTCCACCTTCAGCATATAGAGTAAATCCTCCCCCTTGCGATAGTCGGTGTAAGCCCATGTGTGTTCCCAGTTGCGCCCCCTCATGCGCTTCAATGCGACCCGCGCGCTGTTGATCGCGTCCGTGGGATTCCCGCTGATCAGATACAGCGACTGCAGTCGGTCCTTGTCGGGATGAGAGTTGATCGTGTCTTTCAACCGTTTCGCCTGCGCCGTGGTCATGAACGCGCGGGGAAAAGTCTTCGAGACGTCGTCTTCCCAATGTAGAATCCAGTCCTTGTACCGGTCCAGGCCGATGACGCCGGCGCGGAGTCGCACCTCAGCCGCATCCTTGTCTGGGAGTCCGCCACAGAGCGCCCAACTGCGACGGCCATAGCTGATCGGAAAAGCAGGATCGTGCGTCAGGGTGGCGAAGGCGTTGCCATCGCCACCGACCTCCAGATAATTGTCCAGCAGCCTCACGCCGATGGGCAAGGCCATCTTGATCCCGCTGCCGGGCTCGTTCCAACAAGTCAATGCCATGCCCCGCCGCCAGTTCCCACCGCGCATCGGTACGATGTAGGCGGACTGGCTACCGGTGGAGAAGCCGATCGCGCCGCGCGGTCCGAAGGCCCCGGTGTGCGTCATCCGATCCACCAGAACCATGTTGGAACTTCCCGGCTGATACGGATGCGGCATAGCCGACGGACCAGCACCTTCCCAGGCGGCGGTCTTGAAGTCGACGTAGCTGGTGAGATTGCTCGCGTAGATTCCACCAGTGCCGAACGGGCTTTCGCCGCCGCCGAAGGCGCATTCAATATATCGGTAGGTATCAGGCGACCAGCCGGAAGTGATGTCTAGCACCAGGAAATCATGGCCATCGGTCATGCTGCCGAAGTCGAACTCTTCCGTGACGAGCGCATAGGACAGTCCGTTCACTACTTGAATGCGGCAGGCATACTCCCCGGCGGGAGAGAATCTATAGCGCGCTTCATACTCCATGCTGGCAGGCCCCTCCTCGATCATGCGAAACTCAGAGAAGAGAATCTTCCTCTCGCCTTGGAAATGGGAGCCACCGATCCAGTCGTGTCCCTGCTGTTTAAATCCGGCCAGCGGTGCGGGCACCTCGTCGGCGGGCATCGGCTTTGAATACGTCTTCTCCTGCGGCGCCGGCACCCTCACCGCGATCCGATCGTTGGCGATCTCAAGCAGCTTGCCCGCTTTCTTCAGCGATAGGTTGCTGTTCTCTCGCGAGCGATCCTTGTTCGCGGACTGAAACTTGTATTCCACCGTTTGCCCCTTGCCCAACTCCGCCACGAAGGTCAGCATGCCCTCATGGATCTGAAACGGCACAGCCTTCCCATCTGGCCCGAGCAGCACGCTTTTCCGCTGGGGTAGCTGCTTTGGGTCGATTCGGTACCGCACCAGTTCGGGCCCCCAGTGACGATAGCCATATTCCGTAAGCCGGATTTCGCCATTCCGGGGCACTTCCGCCTTGCGGGTCGGCAAAACCGGTTCGGCGGCATGGCTTGCGTAGCAGCTGAAAAAGCAGGCGACGGCTGCGACTAGCATTGAATGGTGGTTCATGGTTTGGATACAGGGTTGGTGTCTTCGCCGGCAGTTTTCACTGGCATTAACGAACGGCGATTCCTCGGGTGAAGGCGTTGGTTTGAATCTGGGACAATGAAAGCGGAACACCTGCCGCCCGGCATCGCTCAAACACCACGTCTTCCACCAGATGCTCTGCCTTGTGGCCGGTGATCAGGATGGGGCAGGCCTTCTCCCACGAGATGTTGTTGAGCCGGACACCTTGAATCCGGCCGGGTGACGCTTTGCTGTAGAAGTTGCCGTCGGTGACGTTCAACTCGAACATCCGGGTGATGTTTTCCTCCACCCGAATATCCTCGAAGGTCACGTTGCGGACGGTGGCGGGCCCGTCACAGATGATGCTGAAGGCGGAGTGCTGACCCGCCTTCGTGGCCCCGCGGGCATACAGGATGTCGCAGTTCTTCACGGTGATGTCTTCGATGGCCTCCGTGACCGCCTCGTAGCCGATGGTGAAGCCGTCGCTGAAATTGTACCCCGCCATGACGCAGTCCTGCACCGTGATGCCCGACACCTTCGGGCCGCCCTGCATGGCCTTGACCGCGATGCAGTCATCCGAGCAGCGGAAGAAGCAGTTCTCGATGCGGATGTTCCGGCTGCAGACCGGGTCAATGCCGTCGCCGTAGGGGACGAAGCTCAGAATCTTCACGTTGCGGTAGGTAATGTTGTCGCAGTTCTGCAGCGTGTTTTGCCACGCCTTGCCGCAACGCATGATGATGCCCTCCACGACGACGTTGGAGGCGCCATTCAGTTCGACCATGGAGGAGCTCAGCTTGCTGCCGTCGAGGATGCCGCGCCCGAACACTTTGGCGTTTCTTGGCTTTCCTCGAAAACCACCATACACCACCGCCCCCGGCGCCAGGTAAATCCGAGCGTTGTCCTTCAGCGTGATTAGGCCCGGGTCGTGAACGCCGGGACCGAAGATCCGCGTGTCGCCTGATTCGGGCGCAACCTTGTCCTCCGGCGAGTCGGCAAAGACCAACAGCGGCGGGAGCGTCTCAGCCTCGATATAGAGTTTGCACGGGCCTGGCAATGCGAGGCTCCAATCCCGCTCCTGGCCGGACACGGCAATGCCGAGATGCTTTGGGCGCACGGTCAAGCCTTTGACCGGATGCTCGAAATGAAGCGAGAGTTTGCTCGCGTTGGTGCAGGTGAAGGCAGCGATGTTCACCGCGAGGTTGTTGGACGTGTTATAGCGGAACCAATCCGGCGCGTCCGGCGGACATGCCTTGGTCAGGTTTTCCACCCAAATCGGGCTGCCATCGAGTTCCGCCGTGACGTCCTCACTGGTGATTAACCCTGGAGGCCTCTCGGCTGCGGCCCCGGGCCAAATGTGCCGAGGCCAGAACGGGAGCACCACATTGCTGCCTTGCGGAGCCGCAAATGGGCCAGCGCAGGTCTCGTTACCCAAGCGCGGGCGGCCCAGCAGATCATGCGTGATCCCTGACACGGGCTTGGCAGTTCGCCCGCTCTCAAGCATGGTCCACGTTATCGTCTGGCGGCGCAAATCGAGCGCGGCGGTCGCGCCGTCTGCAACGTTGTCGGTGGCGTCGCTGGGCTCGCCGAGGAACTCGTTGGAACGTGCATTGTCGATCAGAACGTTGTTTCGCGCGATGTGCCGCCCGTAAGTCATCGTTCGTCCGTCCACCTGCCGGTCGGTGATTTTCCCATGGAGGTGAAGGCCGCTCTTGCTGCTCCGGACTATCAGGTTGTGCGCGAATGTCTGGCGCGTGCTGTCATGTTCATAGATGCCATGACCATCAGTATCGAAGATCACATTCTGATCGACCAGGTTCGGCTCGTACGAGGCCTCGAAAAAAATCGCTCCGTGGATGGTGTGCGTGCCGGCGATGACATTTTGTGAGCAGCGGGAAAACTGGTTGTTCCAATCCATCCAGATGCCTGCGCCATGAAGCGTGTCGAGAATCAGGTTTCGGCGGATGACGCAGCGGATGTTGTTGTGCGTCTTGATGGCGGCGGTTTCGAAAAGGCGCTCGACATCGTAAAACGCGTTTCTCTGAAGCACGTTGTCTTCGATCAACAGGCCGAAGTCGCGGCCTCGCGCTGGCCCTAACCCGCAAATCCCGCAGATGCCGCAGTCGGTTACGAGGTTGCGCCTGACGATATGGAATCCCACCACCGGCGGCTGCGGCCAGCGGCCGTTCTGTATGCCGAGATCCATGCCCACCCCGTTCGCCCACCGCACAATGTTGTCTTCAATGATCCAGTGATGCCCGCGCGTGGTCGAAATGGCTCCGACTTGCTCCCAAGGAAACGGTCCGCCCGCGTGCTCGATCGTCAATCCCTTGACCCGAATGAATCCCAACCCATGCTGCTCTGGAGCGAACACCGTCTCCTGCGTCGTGATCTCGATATTCGCTTCATCGGGTTTCACGCCTGTCGCGAGGTGCAGATGAAGAACCTGGTTGGTTCGATCCACCCAGTAAATCCCTTCACGCGCAAGCTCCAGCGAGGTCGCGACCTGACTTAGGAGTTTTCCATCCTGGAACACCAAGCCGCGTGGCAGGGTATAGGGCACTTTTCCCCGAAGCGGCGTGGCCCAGTCCATGATTTCGAACTGCCTCGGCGTGACGTTGTCGATCGCAAACGGGTTGTACCCGTCGAACAAGGCCGGATCGAGCGCGGCTTCCCAGACCTCAGCGTGTGTCGTCGCTCGGCTCTGTCGCCAACTGGGTTTGAAGACCCGGGAGCCCTTCACGACGACGGTCGCTCCGGGCGCGGCTTCGTAACTGATCATCCGGTCCGGTGCGGATCCGCCGCGTACCGGCCGCACTCGCTCCCGGTAGATGCCTGAGGCCACCACCACGCGCTCGCCCGGTTGGAGGACCTGCGCGGCCTGGTTGATCGTGGCAAACGGGCGCTCGCTCGTGCCGGGATTCGTGTCGGAAGCTTTCGGGTGTGTCTGATCCACGTAATAGGTCCGGTCGAAGCGCAATGGCTGCTCCCAGGTTTTGAACTCGGATCCGTCGGGCAACATCATCGGCGGTTCGATGCTGCGCATCGGCAGCGTTTCGCCTCCCAGTAACGCGCAGGGAACAACGAGCGAGGCAGCCAGCAGAACCTGGATGCCAACAAGAGTGCGGGGCAGGATTGGATTCATGGGTGGATTTTTATCGCTTCCGGTGGTTATTCGACGGTTTTCGGTTCGAAGCGGATGGCAAAGGCGTGTTGACCTGGCGGAGCGGAAACGATGTTCGACGGAATCTCGATGACCGTTTCACCCACTGGACTGGTTTTCCATTTCGATGGGGCCTTGACTCCCAGCATCCGGACCTTCGACCCGGCCTTGGGTTGAAGGGATTTGAAACGGATGATCGTGGGCAGGCCGTCACCTTCACGCGGAGTCAGGTAAATGGCGTACACCGATTTCCCTTTCTGCGTGAACACCACCTGACCTTCCTTGTATGGCGCAATCGGACGCGTGCCGTAGATGGCTTCACCATTCACTTTCATCCAGGCGCCGATTTCCTTCATCCGCTGGGCCGCGACGGGTGGCAGTTCTCCATCCGGCTGCGGGCCGACGTTTAATAGGAGGTTGCCACCCTTGGCCACGATGTCCACAAGCAGGTGAATCAGCCGGTGCGTGGATTTGTAGTTGTCGCCGGGCTTGAACGACCACTGATCGCCCATGGTCATGCAGGTCTCCCAGACGTAGGGCAGCGGTTTGTCGGGCACCTCCTGTTCCGGGGTGCGGTAATTTTCGTAGCGTCCGCCCACCGTGCGGTCGACCACGATAAGCCGGGGTTGGTGCCGGCGCGCCATCGTCACCAACCGATCCATCCGGATGTCCTGCTGAGGGGGACGCACCTGCCCGGCGTCGAGCCAGAGGATGTCGATGGGGCCATAGCCGGTCATCAGTTCCTGAATTTGCCCGTGGGTGAACTCAACGAATCGCCGCCACTTCTCCGGCTGGGCGAGGGTGTCGTAGTTCGGATTGCGCGTGCGTGCCGGGGCGGTAGGATCCCAGTAATCGGGACAATGCCAGTCGGCCTTGGAAAAATACGTTCCGATGCCGAACTTCTCCTTGCGGAAGGCGTTGAAGACCTCGCGCACGACGTTCGAGCGTGCGTTGGCATGAAACGGCACATCCGGTGCCGTGATGCGGTAGTCGCTAAGTTTCGTGTCGAACAGGCTGAAGCCGTCGTGGTGTTTGGTGGTGAACACGGCGTATTTCATGCCGGCCTCCTTGGCGGTCGCCGCCCATTTTCGGGGATCGAACTTCACCGGGTTGAAGGTCCTGGGCAGTGCCCAGTAATCGCGCGTGAACCGGGCCATGTCCTTGCCGCGTTCGGTCCAGGGCTTCAGGTCATCCGGCCGGCCAAACTTGTCCTCGTCCACCAAGGGCCAGGATTCGATGCAACCCCACTGACTGTAGGGAGCCCAGTGCATCATGAATCCGAACTTCTGGTCTTGGAACCACTCCATGCGCTGACCAAGCCAGGGCTCGGGTGGATCCCAAAACGCCATCATGATCTTGGCCAATATTTGCTCGCCGTATTCGTTGCCATGCACCACGTCGCGATAGAACAAATGGGGATGCAGTTTCGACGAGCGGATGTATTTGGCCCAGGGCGTAGTCATGTCGAGGTAGGCGCAGCGCTCCTCGGTGGCGAGTGCCTTGAGGGCCTGGCCATAGGCTCCCGTGCCAGAATGCGGCGCGTTGGCCAGAGCCTTAGCGTCCCGAGGATCGACCGTGCCAAAGGTCCCCGTAGCCAGCAGGATTTCCACCTCGGGAAATCCGGCGCGCAGTTGGTGCATGACCTCGTGAATGCTGGCGATGTCCTTCTGGCTGATGCCGCCAATGAACACCAGATTCGGTTTCCGCGAGACGATGTAGTCGGCTACCCGGTTGTTTGTTTTGTAATGCTGGCATCCACCCGCGCCCCGCACATACACCGTCGCCTTGATGGAGGCTTTTGGGTAGGCCTCCTGCAACTTGGCCACCCAGCCGGAACGCATGGTGTCGTTCACGATGCTGTCGCCCACCGCCAACAGCCGCAATTCGCCGCCTTGGGAAAGAATGCTTCGCGTCCGCGCAAGATGCTTCCAGTCGTTTGCTGGCAGAGTGAAGGTGCCGGGCGGCATCTCCGCCTGAATCTTGTCTATCTGTGCGAGCGACCGGCAAGGCGAACTGAACAGGTAATAATCTTTCTCGACCGGTTCGCCCTGTTCCTTCACATCCGGCGGATACTTCACCGGCATGGGGCCGTCCTTTGGAAAGATCACCGGCGAGTCGGCCACCATATCGCCGGGACGCGCCGCTGTGTTGACGGCATTCCGGTCCGCTGGTGCGGCATTTTGCGCAAAGGCAGCAGGTCCCAGGAGAAGGCAAAGGCTGGTGATAGGGACGAACGCTTTATAGGACATGGATTTCATAACATGATCAGGCCATCAATTTCCGCACGTACTGGACGTTGCGCTTGTAGTCCGCTTCCGGATTCCTGGACGGACAGGGGGTTTCGAGAACAATCCAGCCACGATAGTCGATGGCGCGAATGGCCTTGGCCACATCGGTCATCGCAATCTTGCCTTCGCCAAGGTAGCCGTCGCCGTCCTTGAAGTGGAAGCAGCAGATGCGGTCCTTGAGGGTGAGGATGTCGTCGGCAATGTCCATTTCCCCCACCAGCGCGTTGCCGATGTCGTAATAAACCCCGAACCCTTTCCGCTCCATGTGACCGAGCAACTCGGTGTATTGCGCTGCAGACAGAGTGCACTCGATCCCAAGGGTTACCCCGGCAGTCGCAGCCCTTGGCGCCGCGGCGTTCAAACGCTTCGCCAGCATCCGCACTTCGGTGGTTTTGAGTTTTTCCGTCTTGAAGCCAGGACCCGCCTTCACGTCGGCCTTACCAAAGAACGGGAGCAGGATGCTGGTCGCCCCGAGATCTGCCGCAGCGTCAATGGCCTGCTCAAGCCACGCAGGTGCATCCGGCTCACTATGGAGCGGGTAATCGCACAAAAAGTGCATCACCAGAGAGGACACCGCCAGTCCTGCTTCTTTCACGGACTCCTTGTATCGTCGGCGCACAGCAGGGTCGGCAATCGCCAGCCTCGGCGCCGGACCGTCCACCCCGATTTCGATACCGTCCAAACCGACACGTCGGGACGCGGCGCAATCGAGTCCGAACTGCTCGGAAGCCAGGCGAAATCTAATCTGCGAAGCAGCCTCAGCTTGTTCAGCCAGCAACGAGTCCAGGAACAAGGCTCCGACCGCACCAGACGCCCCCCGAGTGAGAAATTCTCTTCGTGTTGTGTTCATGGTTGGGAAGTGGAACGAGTAATCAGGCCAACGGCCAGGTCAGGACGGAGTTGCTCGAAAACAAAGCGTGGTGCGATGACGGCGGTCGCTTCGCCGGTGCGATTGATGATGGAACTGCCTCCGCAATGGAAGTAGCCGGTCGCGGCATCATAGCCCGATTGGTTGCAGGCGATCTGAGCCAGATTCAACCGCACAGAGAGGTCGATCGCTTCCGCCGACAGCGCGGAGGCTGTCTGTTTGTTGAATTTTTTTCGGACAGGTTTCATGGCGAGCGCATCCTGATGCCAGCCAGCACGCGCATCGCCCCCGCCGGCCACAACGAGGATGACGCCATCGCATTTGGCGGCTGCCAACTCGTCGTAGATGCCGGGGATGCCTGCGTCGGAACAGATCAGCAAACCAAAACGGAATCCGTCCACTTCAAACAGCGTCCGGGCACGCTCCGACGGCGTCACAGGGCACGCCTTCCGCTCCAGACCGAGAATGCGATGTTTGCGTTGCACCACGCGTTGGCCGTCGGAGTCTAACACGATGGCCGTGTTATACAACTTGTCACCCAGCCGCTCATAAAGACCTGTGATTATCGTCATGGAATGCTTTTTCGCGAGCGCGCCGACTTCATCCAACTCTGGGGCAGCCAGCGTTAAGGCGGCTTTGGCCCCGAGTCCTTTGAGATCGTAGCCTGTCAGTCCGCACTCGGAGAAAACGACCAGCCTCGCGCCACGCCGCGCAGCCTCCGCCACAAGCGGTTCCATGTTTTTCAGGTTCTGAGGCACATCACCAACGTGAACCAAGGGCTGCGCCACGGCGATGCGCAGCTCTCGGGGTTGTTCGCCAGCGCACGTCAGAGTAGTCAGGACAATCAGGGCTGCCGTGAGGACCGAACGGTAAGAAGGATGATAGATCATCGACCGAGCCTCATTACGGTTGAGTTGGCACCACGTAAACTACCTGACGCAGAGCGGCCTGGACCGGTTGTCCATTCAGCTTCACCATGGGCACTCGTTTGCACCCGCTGATGAGGAAGGCTTTCGCGGTTTCGGGAGTGGGGCTTTGGCCCGGCTTCCAGCCATAGTCGATGTCCACCTCATTGAGCTTGGGTTTAACAACGACCCGGCATAACCCCACCTGTCCGTCCGCTTCCACTCTGATGTCCCCTGGAGTGGTCAGGGTATATCGCGTCAGGTCGGACAGCGGACTGAAGCCGGCGTAGGCTCCGAGCGTTGGCTCGGTGACGAGGTAGGCCAACCTGCCTGCGTCCAAGGTTAACGTGGCGCCATTCTTCTCTGCCCGACCTCGACGCGATTGTTGCGTCCAGGTGGTGTCGCGGTCGATGCCTTCCGCCATGGTGGCGTCCTGACCGTTGACGCGCTGGAACGCGATGAGCCCGGGCGCGCCGGATTCCGCCTTGGTGTAGGCGCCGAGTTCCAGCGTATCGCCTCCAGATTTGAAGGTGACCTGGTCCACGTCCTTCTCCGCATCATAGGCGGTTGTCACGGACGCCTGGTCGATGTGCTGCTGGAATTTCTCGAAGCTGCCCCACTCGGTTTGGTCGCCCATCTCAACCACGAAACCGGCGTGGGACTTGTCGATCGGATCCCAATTGGCGACGTCCTTCGTAGCGCTGGCGGTTTGCAGGTTGTAGGAGTCGATGACGAGCGTCGCCTGGTAGCCCTGCTTTTTCGGATCATTCTCGAAGTGCTGCCAGTCGCCCTCGCGCAGGACCACTTCGTCCTGTCGCCCCAGGTCGGTGCCCGGTAACGGGATCACCGCCAAGTATGCCACGCCGTCGTGAATCGTAATCTTCTGGCCTTGCCTGGCTTTGATGGGGAGTCCGGCAACTTTCTGGCCATCGATAAAGATTTGCCAGGTGGGGCTCGGCTCATGGAAGTTAAACAAGCCGATGGATGCCTGCAGACTCTTGAGTCCGTCCTTTTTGATCACGTTCTTGATGTAGTCCGCCGGCCAGGGACTCATCAGCACAACCATTTTGTTCTTGTGCTGCACGGACACCATTTTGCCGATGGGCGCAATCCACCCTGGCACGTCGTTGGCCCAGCGGGTCTGGTTGATTCCATACCGCACATCCATGGTGACGATGTCCTTGAATGAGGTGGCTTGTTTCGCATCCCGACGCCACTGCCCCATGAAGGCGATGCGACCATCGCCTCGGTTGTTGCTGGCCAGACCATAATGGCCCGCGAGGTAGCCTCGGGAAATGGAATCGCGAGTGCGAGAATGAATCTCATAGGGCATAGGCTTGCCATCCACCCAGTTCAACGCCCACTCGGGCAACCACGGATTGTTCAAGGTCTGACGCGCGACATCCATGGAGGATCGTTCCTGCCCCCAGAGCGGCGCGCCGAACGGTCCTTTCTGGCTGCCCATGTCCGTCAGGGTGCCCAACTGGGATTCCGTGTG
>CAIYYI010000091.1 GCA_903930345.1 uncultured Verrucomicrobiota bacterium | reverse complement strand
GGAAGCCATTGGTCAATAGTAGGAACCGACCCCGGGGGGTCGGTTCCTACTATTGACTAATGGATGAATGGATATTCCAGGCGTTAATGTAGTGATCGTTTTGAAATGGTCGTAGCCAAGTGCAAAAGGGTTTGCTCTCAGCAACAAAACTCCTCTAATGAAGATCAAGCATTTTCAGAAGGTCTGAAACACTCACCCCATGGTGTTGTGCAACGTTACGGAGGATGCTTTTCAGAGTTCCAATCTTGATGGGGCTGTGCTGTGGGACAACCTCATGATGCTCACCGCCTTGTTGGGTTGTCACCCGCAAATGGGAACCGGTTTGCCTGGTAACCTCATAACCAAGCCGTCGCATTGCTTTAACCAGTTCCAGTCCCGAAATACCGCGTGGCGTTTTCACCGGGCCATCACTTCATCACGAACGAAATGGAGGCGGATAATCTTGGGAGCATGAGCCGCGTCGTCGAAATAACAATCCACGGCATCCCGGATCATCCTGCGCAAATCTTCAAGGGTTTCACCCTCGGTGCTGATGCCGTAACCCAAGGCGGTGGCGAAGTAACCGCCTTCCTCAGCCTCATTCACCTCAAAAATGATCTCGGATCGCATGACAGCATGGTGCAGTTTTCTAAATGAACAGTCAACTTCCATTCCGCATCAGTTCGCTCTCCCGCTTCCCTTCTGTTATCGGCGCATTTCTTAACGGGGCTAAATCCTGGACTTGAAACGGGGGCGTTGGAATTGGGGTGATGATGGGCCATTTTTGGGCATTGGACTTCGGATGTCCCACAAGGCGGCGGCAAGCCGCCGCACTCCAAGACGCTGGCGCGACTTTGGTGGCAACAGGCTGTGGGACTGCCCCACGACGGCGGGAAGGTGAATGGGGATCAGCCCGCGTTTGCGGGGGAGGGTTCGCCACCATGACGGGCTAAAGCCCGTACTACAAACGGGGGCATTGGACTTCGGATGTCCCACAAGGCGGCAAGCCGCCGCACTCCAAGACGCTGGCGCGACTTTGGTGGCAACAGGCTGTGGGACTGCCCCACGGCTGCGGGAAGGTGAATGGGGATCAACCCGCGTTTGCGGGGGAGGGTTCGCCACCATGACGGGCTAAAGCCCGTACTACAAACGGGGGAGTTGGACTTCGGATGTCCCACCAGGAGAAGGACGGCGGGGAGATGAAAAAACCCGCCTGACCACGGGGGCCGGGCGGGTTGCTCAAATCTGTGTCCCGACTCACATGTGGGCGATCAGGTTGTCGCCGAACTCAGAGCACTTGATCTCCGTGGCGCCCTCCATCTGACGGGCAAAATCATAGGTCACCCGCTTGGAGGCAATCGCGCCGTTGAGGCCCTTGAGGATGAGGTCCGCAGCCTCCGTCCAACCGAGGTAGCGGAGCATCATCTCGCCGCTCAACACCACGCTGCCCGGGTTGACCCGGTCCAGGTTGGCGTACTTGGGCGCGGTGCCATGGGTGGCCTCGAAGATGGCGTGGCCGGTGAGGTAGTTGATGTTGCCGCCAGGGGCGATGCCGATGCCGCCCACCTGGGCCGCCAAGGCGTCGCTCAGGTAGTCGCCGTTCAGGTTCAAGGTGGCGATGACATCGAAGTCCTCGGGGCGGGTGAGGACCTGCTGCAAGGTGATGTCGGCAATGGCGTCCTTGATGAGCACCGCGCCGGCTTTGAGGGCGGCCTTCTGCTCCTCGTTGGCGGCAGCCTCGCCCTTCTCCTTTTTGGTGCGCTCCCAGCGGGCCCAGGTGTAGACGCGGTCACCGTAGTTGCGCTCGGCCAGGGCGTAGCCCCAATCCCGGAAGCCGCCTTCCGTGAATTTCATGATATTGCCCTTGTGCACGAGGGTGACGCTCTTGCGTTTTTCGCGCAGGGCGTAATCAATGGCGGCGCGCACCAGACGGAAGGTGCCGAGCTTGGAGACAGGCTTGATGCCGACACCGACACACAGGGCGCCATCATCCGCCTGATACCCGGCGCCGGAACTCTGGACGAAGTCAGCGGCCTTGGCGGCGGTGCCGAAACGGATCTTGTTGAAATCCTTGGGGAACTCGCGGGCGATGAAATCCAGAACCTTCTGGGCCTCGGCCGAACCGCCGGCGTACTCGATGCCGGCGTAAATATCCTCGGTGTTCTCGCGGAAGATGACCATCTCGACCTTCTCCGGATGTTTCACCGGCGAGGGGACTCCGGTGAAATACTGCACGGGGCGGAGGCAGACATAGAGATCAAGCATCTGGCGCAGGGCCACATTGAGGGAGCGGATGCCACCACCGACAGGGGTGGTCAACGGTCCCTTGATGCCGACCAGGTATTCCTGAAAGGCGGCGACGGTGTCATCCGGGAGCCAGTTGTTGAAACGCTTGAAGGCCTCCTCGCCGGCGAACACCTCGAACCAGTTAAGCTGGCGCCGGCCACCGTAGGCCTTGGCCACCGCCGCATCAAACACCCGGACACTGGAAGCCCAGATATCGGGTCCGGTGCCATCCCCGCGGATGAAGGGGATGACGGGATTCTCGGGCACGCTGAGGATGCCGTTTTGGATGGAAATTTTTCCACCTGCCGGAGGAGTCACTTGTTGATAGGCCATAAGTTTAATTACGCTGATATTGGGATTACAAAATTCAGCCGAGCGCACTGGTGCGGCGCACAGACTGCGCGCCTTCCGCCAACACGGCCTGCACCTGTTCGATGGCGCGCTCAGCCGTGAGGCCGTGGCGCTGGCGCAGGAGATCCACAGAGGAGGCATGCTCGATAAAGCGGTCCGGCCAGCCGAGGCGAACGACCGGGGTGCGGAGCCGAAGATCCGCGAGCAATTCCACCACGGCGCTGCCGTAGCCGCCCATCAGGACGTGGTCCTCAAAGGTGACGACGACATCCGCCGCGCGGGCAAAAAACTCGGTGGTGGAGGCATCAATGGGCTTGAAGAAGCGGGGATTGATGATGGCACAGTCACAGCCGGCGGCGGTGAGCGCCTCGGCCGTCTTGCGCGCCATGGCCTGCATGTTGCCCAAGGGGAACAAGGCCACCTTGCGACCGCCACGGTTGGAAAAGTTTTGCAGGACTTCCGCCTTGCCGACCTCCAGCAAACGGGGCTCCTCCTTGACCGGCACCCCCTCGGCGGTGCCGCGCGGGTAGCGGATGGCACAGGCATGCGGCTGGCGGCTGGCGGTGAACATCATATCGGCCAGCTCGTCCTCATCCTTGGGGGACATGCCAATCAGGTTGGGCAGGCAGCGCAGGAAGGAGATGTCAAACAACCCGTGGTGGGTGGGCCCATCGTTGGCGGAGAGGCCCGCGCGATCCATGCAAAAGATGACCGGCAAATCCTGGAGGCAAACATCATGGTGGATGCAATCGTAGGCGCGCTGCAGGAACGTGGAGTAGATGGCAACCACGGGCCGGAAGCCCATGGTAGCCATGCCGGCGGCGAAAATGACGGCGTGCTCCTCGGCGATGCCGACGTCAAAATAACGTTCGGGCATGGCTTTCTCAAGGAGCTTCACCCCGGTGCCACTGGGCATGGCGGCGGTGATGCCGACCATGGTGCTATCCCGC
>CAIYYI010000090.1 GCA_903930345.1 uncultured Verrucomicrobiota bacterium | reverse complement strand
CCCCCGGCCACAGCGCCGTGCCACTGTGGATGTAGCTCTGCCCATTGCCGCTCCAGTTCAGCACCGCATTGGACCGCACCACCACCGACCCGTACAGCCTCGCGTTCCCACTGAAATTCATCACCGCAAATGCCGAACCCGGCGTCAATGTCACTCCACCCGAGCTGATGATCACCTTGTCACTCATGGCTGGAACCTGTTGGGGAGTCCAGTTCGTACGGTTAAACCAATCGCTGGAGATTGATCCGTTCCAAGTGATTGAGATTGTGGTGTTAACAGTGAGAACGGCGACCTGGCTGGTGGCGGACCCCGAGTCATTGGTGAGGACAACGTCGTAATTGCCCGCATCGGTGGTTTGGAGGTTGTCCAAGACCAGGGTGGAACGGGTTGCCCCGGAAATCGCGCTCCCGCCTTTGCGCCACTGGTAGCCGATTGGGGCTGCCCCGTTTGCGGCCACACTGAATCTGGCCGAGGCCTCCGCCCAGTTGGTGCTGCTTTGCGGTTGGCTCGTGATTGACGGGGTCTGCGCCAGGGCGGCAACGCCTGCCACGATCAAAACCAACACACTGAGGAACAACTGCTTAGCTCGCATAGGAATACAAATGTTAACGATATCGTTTTCGGCCTACGAACGGAACCACCCCAGGCAAGAAACATTGGCAGGATAACTTTCCGACCTGATTCCAGTTCGATTCTCAGAAATGTAGGAATATACCCCATCATATAACAGTTCAATCCATTTGCATCCATTGGCTATCTTTAACCCTTTTTTGCTTTTCTCTCAAAACGTTTCCATTCAGATGTCAGTGATCTGGCGCATAACAAACTGGTGGGGGTTGGTGGCATGAGGCCCGAGATGGGAGATGCGGAAGTCGGAACGCGGAGCTCGGAACTCGGGATGAAAGCGGCGGCAAGCCGCACGCAGTCCAAGACGCTGGCGCGACGGTGGTGCCAATTCGGGACTCGGAACGGAAGACGGGGACGGCTCATTTGAACTCGGAACTCGGAACGCGGAAGTCGGGACGGGGAAAGACGAAACAGCGGCGGGACGCCGCTGCCACTTTGACGGGGACGGCTCGGTCCCGCGTGCGGGACCCCACCGGGTTTGGGTTTTCGATCGTTTGTTTCGTAGGGTGGCGGGCTGGATGATGGATGTTCTGTCCCGGATGGCACTTTCTGGCACCTTTTGGCACTTTCTGGCACCTTTTGGCACCCTGTTTCGCGGCGGCGCATGGAAAAATGGGGGGGGGAGGGGGGACGAAGATGGAAGATTGGAGAACGCGGAAGTCGGAACGCGGAGCTTGGAACTTGGAACCTTGCGGATTGTAGAGTGCGGATTGCGAGGACAAACCGGAGGGACGCAGGACGCCGGGGCGGATGAAAGCGGCGGCAAGCCGCACGCAGTCCAAGACGCTGGCGCGACGGTGGACCCACTTCGGGACTCGGAGCTCGGAACGGAAGACGGGGACGGCTTGGCAGAAGCCCCACCGGGTTTGGGGTTTTCGCTCGTTTGTTTTGTTGGGTGGCGGTTTGGATGATCGGATGGCTTGGGGAAATGGGACGCCGGGATGTATGTGAACTGACGAATGAAAGGACATCCGATGTCAAGGGGATGGCCGACGGAGGTGGACGGAGGGCATCGGCCAGGGCGAGATCGTCCGGAGATTCACCGGTCGGCATTAATAATGTATTCATAACTTTAGATACAGTAGTAATGAACCAATCGCCTGGCAAGCCGGGTAGACGTATTTTAGTTGTATGATACAATACTAAATGAAGGTCGGAGATCGACTTTTTCAACCGCTAATGAACTAATTCCCAGATGCATGCGGAACCCCGCTCGGGGACATGCGACCTACACAGAAGACCGGACGGGAAACGCGGGGACGGCTCGGCAGGAGCCTCTTTTGATTGCGGAATGCGGGAATGCGGAACGGGGAGCGGGGAACGGCTCGGCAGTCCCGCAGAGCGGGACCCACCGGGTTTGGGGTTTTCGGCAGGTGGCGTGTCGGCGGTGACGATTCGATATTTTTCATGCCCGCATGAAACAGCCGCCCGTAGGACACGTGCAGGCCAGAGTGATGGCATCATGCGGTATTTTTGAAACCGACTTCAGGCTGAGCCCGGATGGCCGAGGATCACCCGGCGGTGAGTGCCGCGCGAACGTCATCTGCGGTACCGGTCTTTTCCAGGAAGTAATCGTAGCCGCCCGCGTAGGGGACAACCTGGCCGCCACTGACGTGCAACACCTTGGTGGCAAGATTACGGATGAAATGGACATCATGGGAGATGAACACCAAAGTGCCATCGTAACGTTGGAGCGCCAGGGTGAGCGACTCCACGGTGTGGATGTCCAGATGGGTGGTCGGCTCATCCATGAGCAGGAGGTTCGGCGGATCGACCAGAAATTTGACCAGATTGAGCCGGCTTTTCTCGCCGCCGCTCAGCACCCTGGTGGGTTTGTAAATATCGTCCTTGCGGAACATGAAGGAGCCCAGCACGGCGCGCACCTCGTCCTCGCGCATGGCGGGCGCACTGGCCAGCACTTCCTCCAAAACCGTCTTTTCCGGGTCGAGGGTGTCGGCGCGGTGCTGGCTGAAGTAGCCAATCTTGGCGTTGTGACCGAGATCCCGCTCGCCCTTTTGAAACTCGACCACGCCCGCCAGGATTTTCAGCAGCGTGGATTTGCCCGCGCCGTTCGGTCCGACCAACACGGTGCGCTCGCCGCGCTCAATGGTGAGGTCAAGGCCGGCGTACACCCGGGTGGCCCCATAGGCCATGTGTACCCCCTCCAGGGAGACGGCGCGCTGCCCGCCGCGCGGCGGCATGGGGATCTGGAAACGGAATGGCTTGCGTGGGGCCTGGGGCTTCTCGATCAGCTCCATCCGCTCAATCTGCTTGAGCTTGCTCTGGGCCTGGGAGGCCTTCGAGGGGACGGCGCGAAAGCGGTCGGCAAATTCCTGGAGGGCCTGGATTTCCTTCTGCTGGTTTTTGTAGGCGGCCAACTGCTGCTCGTAGCGTTCCTCCCGCTGCCGCAGGTAATCGGTGTAGCCACCGGCGTAATCAATGACCTTCTTTTCAGAAATTTCATGCACCTGGGTCACCACTTCATCCATGAACTGGCGGTCGTGGGAGATCAGCAGCAGCGCGCCGGAATAGTTCCGCAGGTAGTTTTGCAGCCAGAGCAAAGCCAACAGGTCGAGGTGGTTGGTGGGCTCGTCCAGCAGCAGCAGGTCCGGCTCCATGACCAGCAGCCGGGCCAGCCGAGCGCGCATGATCCACCCGCCGCTCATCTCCCGCGCCTTGCGGTCAAAGTCCGCCTCCCGGTAACCGAGGCCGCGCAGCATCCGCTTCGCCTTCGTCTCCACCTGCGGGTCGCTAAGGGCATCGTGCTTGGCGTGTGCCTCCATGTACTCCGGGCAGGAAACGGCCCCGGCCGCCTCCAGCTCATGCAGGCGCTTTTCCAGGCGCGGCAGCTCATCCACGCGGCCGGTGGCGACGTCCAGAATCGTCTCATCCCCCTGGGCCTCAGCCTCCTGCGGCAGGTGCCCGACCATGGTCCACTCATCGCGCTCCACGGTGCCGGAGTCGGGCTCCTTGTGCCTGAGAATGACGGAAAACAGGGTGGTCTTGCCAGCACCGTTCGGCCCGACCAGCCCGACGCGGTCGCCGTAATTCACCCCGAAGGACGCGTCTTCAAACAGCACGCGCCCGCCCAGGGTCATCTTCAGATCTCGAATATTGAGCATGGAATAGAATGGCCGCCGACGGAAAAAACCGCCGCTGCGCGGGGAAGGGAAATTGACCTTGTACTCCGCGGGAGCCGGAGCATTGGAATTGTCTGCGGCGACGAAAGGGAGAGTCTAGCATGGAATCGCCCGGCGTCAATGATACAAAATGCTGAATGCTGAATGCTGAATGCTGAATGCTGAATGCTGAATGCTAAAGGCTGAACGCTAAAGGCTGAACGCTAAACTCTTAAAGCTTAAGGCTGAAGGCCTTTAGCGCGTTTGTCAATCGTTGTAAAAATGGCGATAAGCTGACGGGTTTCGTCGAGCAAGCCGGTCATTTTCGTGCTGGAAACGCAACCGCTATCCACAAGCAGTTCAAGCCAATACTCGGTTTCTTCAATTTCCTTGAGACAATCACCGATCTTGGAGATGAACTCGGCTTTGGACCGGCCACGCGAAGCCTCGCGATAGTTCGCGCCCACGGATGTTCCTGAGCGCAGGACTTGTTTGCCGAGGACCTGAGCGACAGTGTCGGTCTTGGGCAGCTCGGAATACATGAGAATGACCCGAAGCGCGAAGGCCTTGGTTCTGGGTTTCAGATCTTTCTCGTACAAAATTTTTCATCCTTTAGCGTTTATCCTTTAGCCTTTCCAGCTCAAACGGCGGGCGGATCAACAAGCTGGTCTTCGGTGCAAGGGTGGGCGCTTATGACTCGGTCAAATGTGGGTCAAGTATCGGCCAAGCGATGAGTCAACCAGCCTGAGCGGGCTTCACTGTTTTTCGGCGCAATGGCAAAAACGCCAGGATGACCTCACGTCGCGCTCTGACCTTCCGGCCATCGCGGGCAATCAGACCCATCTCAACCAGCGCGTTCAAATCGCGCTGCACCGTCTTCGATGTCTTGTCCGCGTAAGCCTTCGCCAACTGCGGCGTCAGCTCTGTGACACTTGCCGTTCAAATGTCCTCATGAATGTCCGGTTCAATGTCTATTTTTACGATTGAATATAAGCCACTTGAGGATATAACGCCAGATTATTGTCGCCTTTCGTGTCCACATCCATGTCCGGTCATTTGGGCGGGTGTTTCACTGAAAAGGCCATTTCATCGGCGGGTGAAACCGGGCAATTTCATGAAATCGACGTTGGCTTACGCCCGACGCCGAAACGCTGTAGCAACGCTCCGGCACGATACTCGAAGATTCGTTCCACGTCCGGGCGCACGAACCAGCGGTGCGCAATGAAATCGAACGGCACGGCATACCGCACCACGTCGCGAGCCAGCGTGCCGCCATCCCGTGCCTCAAACGTGTGCTCGTGAATCCACTGGCGGTAAGGTCCGCGAATCTGCTCGTCCACGAAGCGATACGGCGGCTGCCAGGCGTTGATGCGCGTGCGCCAGCGCAACGGAAGGCCATGCACGCGCAGCCGGTAATCAATCAGCGCCCCCGCGTGCATCGCGATGGGTGGCGGCGTGACGATGTGAAAGTGCAGCCACGGCGGCGTGATGGCATCAAGGTTGGCCGCATCGGCGAAGAACGAGAACAATTCTTCCGGAGGGAGCGGCAGCCAAAGTTCGGTTTGGAATTCCCGGATTTTCATTTCACGTCCATTTTTCCGGCGGACTGCGCCAGGGCGCGGAGCATTCCGGCGAATACGAGCTGGTGCAACGGCCAGACGCCATACCAATACGCCAGCCCCCACAGGCCGAGCGGGTCGAATGTCGCCGTCTGGCGCAGCCGCGCCCCGTCCCCCTCCGATTGCACCTCGAATTCCAGCCACGCCCGCCCCGGCAGCTTCATCTCGGCGGCCAGCCGCAGCCGCTGGCCCGGCTGGATGGCCTCGACGCGCCAGCAATCCAAAGTATCGCCCACCCGCAACCGCTCCGGATCACGGCGACCACGGCGCATGCCCACCCCGCCCAGGAGCAGGTCCAGCCAGCCGCGCAAGGTCCACAGCCAGTTCGCATAAGGCCAGCCCGCCGCGCCACCGATGCGCTCGACGGCGGCAAACACCTCAGCCGAAGACACAGCGACGGACACGGACCGCGAGTCCACCAACCGGTTGCCGAAGCGGGTGCCACCCCATTGCCGGGGCGCACTGGCGGCAGCGGACAAGGCGTCCGACCAGCGCGTCTGCGCAAAGCTGGAGTCCTCGTTGCGCAACGCGCGCTCCACCGCCTCGCGCACGCCGATCGGCCGGAGGGGGAACAGGCGTTGGGCGGAATCATCGCGCACCACGGTCGGGTGGCGCAGGCTATCCACCAGCTTGCGACCGACGCGGGCATAGAGCGGGGTCACCAGGCCCAGCCACAGGCTCGACAGCCGCGGCGTCAACAGGGGCACGGGAATCATCCACCGTCGCAGGCCGCGCTGCCGCGCGTATTCGCGCATCAATTCGCCGTAGGAAACCTGGTCCGGCCCGCCAATCTCAACGATGAGGCTGGAAGCCATCCGGCAGGACAGCGCCGCCCGAAGATAAGCCAGCACGTCGCCGATGGCGATGGGCTGCGCCGTAACCCGCACCCAGCGCGGCATCACCATCACCGGCAACCGCTCGACCAAGGCCCGGATCATTTCGTAGGACAAGCTGCCCGAGCCGATGATGATGGACGCCCGGAACTCCAGCACCGGCACGCCGTGCGCGCGCAACCGCTCTCCCACCTCATGCCGGCTGCGGAGGTGTGCCGACAAATCCGGCTCATCCTCGCCCAGGCCGCCCAGATAAATAATGCGCTGCACGCCAGCGGCCCGCGCCGCAGCGGCAAAATTCTCCGCCGCCAGCCGGTCCTCCGTCTCAAAATCGCCCGTCGCCCCCATCGAGTGTACCAAGTAAAAGGCGGATTCCACACCATGCATGGCGGCCGACAGCGAGGCTGCGTCGAGCAGGTCACCCGGCACCACCTCGACGCCCGCTGGCACGCGGGGCGACAAATGCTCCGGCCGCCGCGCCAGGCACCGCACACGCCAGCCATCCGCCACCAGCAGCGGCAACAGCCGACCGCCGACGTAACCGGTTGCGCCCGTCAGCAGGATGAGGCCTGGTTTGTTCATCTTCCTTCGCCCGTCCTGGTCAGAAGCATCACCTCGTTGCGCCGCAGAAAGGACGGCGTCCACGGCGGATCGAAATACCCGAACACCGGCCCGGACGCCGCTGGCAGGTGCTCCTGCTCCAGCCACGACTTCAGCCGCGCCAGCGATTCCGCCTCGTTCTTTGCATTCCGGGCACCACGGTAGCGCAGCACCGCGAACCGGCCCGCTGGCAGCTCGCGCACCGTCACCGAGCCATCCGCCGGCTTGGGCACGCCAGCCGACTTCAGCTTTGCCGGCAGCACAAACGCCATCGTCAGATTGGTGGCACTGCCCGACATGAAGACCGGCGTGGTCATGGCGATCTTCTGCTTCCCCTCGTTCGCGCCGGTGATGAACCGGAACAAGCGCATGAATCCCCCATCGCTGCCGCTCGCATTGGCCATGGGCGTTTCCACGACCGTGAGCGCCGGATAATCCCGCAACTGGAACTTCCCGTCTGACCGCACAACCTGATAGGGCGCGGACTCGTAACCCGCGCGGGTGGCCTGGCAACCCGCCAGCAGCAACCCCACCCCGACCACCGCGATGAAAATCCAGATCCACATGCGTTTCATAAAAGTCAACCAGCCCTGATTACAGATGCGACCGTACAACCTGCGCTCCCCCCACCCTCTTTGCCGGGCATCCAGGGGACAGCAGCGTCCTTGGGCAGGTTAGCCTACATCCGAATGACCCGAAGCGCAAAAGGCCGGTCGAGGTTGTGAGCGCGAAGGTCGCCAGACCATCTCATCCCTTCTTTAATTTTCCCCTTGCACCGGGACGATTAAAATTCCCAAGCACATCACCGAAAATAATCCCATCTCTATCCACCCGATACCGGGCATGAACCTCTGGAGCCTCATTTAAGAGTTGAAGCAAGGAGGGGAGCTGCTCCTCATTGATCCCCATATCCACGCGATTTTGGGAATCCAACAGACTCACTGGCAGGTTCTTTGTGCCTTCGGGATAAACATAAACCCAGAACTCAAAACCTGCGGGCGTTCCTGAATTGGGCACGCCCCGAAGATACAAAATGCCCAATTCATTGCCGTGGTAGTGGGGAGGGATGGTGTTTGAACGTCCGCAGACGACACTCATCACCCAGTGGGTGACTTTGATCATCATTTGGAACTCTGGCTTTCGTTGGCTCGGTCGTTTCATGTTTTGGCTAGTTAAGTTTACGATTTCGGCGGCTTTGTGCTTCTGCGGTTCAAGGCTTGCCTTAAGGAATTCCAACCTTTGGTCATCCCTATTTTCATAGGGGCGTTTTCCACTCAAATACGAACTTGTTGCAATTGAGAGACTTATGAATACAGGCCGCCAGCCACTCAATCAAGCCGACGGCGGTAATGGCCACGGGCGGCAGCGCAAGCTGCGCACCCTCATCCCCCTGCCCTTCTCCCACTGGGAGAAGGGTGGCCTCCAAGCCGGGTTGCGGGTTCGGCATCGCCGGTTGCACCACCTCGCCCTTCGTCTCGCGCCCGAGCAACCCGGCGTCACGCGGCTCGCCGGCCACGCCGGCATTGGGAGGTGGCCCTGCCACGGCCCAGCCAAGCTCCGCGAACAACCCGATGGCGGGCTGCTCGACAAGCTGGTCTTCGGTGTGGGCGTGGGGCATTGGTTTTCAGTAACAAATCACGGCTTAATCGGGGGCGAGGCTTTGATCCAGCCAATCTCCAGCCGAAACGGGCCGGCCTGTTTGTCCGCGATGAGAAAACCAACCGAGTTGACCTTCGCAGGATTCAGCGGCGGCACGTCGGTCAGCACCCGGCCACGGAAGGTTGGGACAAAGTCGCTGAACGCCAGCCGATGCTCCTCCCACTCGCCTTGCTTCGTCGTGAAACTGCATTGGTAGAGCGGGGTGTCGAAACCCGCCCCGGTGCGCACACTGAATTTGTAGCGGCGTCCATCCCCGCGCACCCGCAGGACGAAAGCGGTGAGGTCGGCGAGATTCTCGCGCACAGGCGCGGAGCGAACAGAGGCGAACCCACCGTTGTTCTCCAGTCGAACCGTGCCGCTGAAAACGGCGCAGCCGTTGGTCAGCACCTGAAACTGACTGGTGGAAACACCGCCCATCACATCGTCGTTTACCACTTCCCAAGCGGGCGAATTGGTTGCGGCCTGAAAGTCGAAGAGGGTCTGGTTGGTCGTCGTGTCAGCTTTCATGGTGATAGCCAGGGATGTCAGCGCCAGCGCGATAATGAGTCGCTCAAAGTTGGTTAAAATCGAAGTCATTTGCGTTTCAAAAGTTCAGGGGTTCAACCGCCACAGAGTGAAGTTCAACACCGAGGCGAAACTCACCCAGGCCAGATAAGGCACCAGCAACAGTATCGCCGTGCGACTCACGGGACGGAAGCCTGCGATGGTGGCCGCGATGGCCAGCCACAGCAACACGATCTCGGCAAACGCCACTCCGGGCCGGTGCCAGCCAAAGAACAGCGGCGTCCAAAGTGCGTTGAGCGCCAGTTGCGTGAGGAAGATGAGCAGCGGCTTTCGCTGTTTGCCCCAGCCACCTTGCCGCCACACCAGCCATGCCGCCACCGCCATCATCGTGTAGAGCGCCGTCCAGACCGGACCGAAAATCCATCCCGGCGGATTCCACGAGGGCTTCTTCAACGAGGCATACCATTCGCCCGGCCCGAAGAACCCACCCAGCGAGGCCGCCGCGAAACAGAGCAACACCCATCCGCCCAGAGCGAGTAGGCGGCGACTCAATGTGCTGTTGATTGTCATGATTACAATTTAACCAGTTTCCTTAGCGGCATCTCATGCTGAGCAGGTAATCGAACCGCGCCTCGGCAGGCAGGTAGAGGATACCCTCGGCGTGATAAGCCGCCGGATCCTCGGCTCGATTGCCTCGCCGACGACCGGCGGCACCCACACCCCGGCCCACTCCCCCGGGGAGGGGGTGGCGCGCCGCGACGGGGGAGGGTGGTTACAACTTAGCGCGCTGGGCGGCGAAGCGGACTTCGGCGAAGCGCAGGAAGATGAGGCCGAGGACGGGCGCTGAGTATTCCTGGGATTTGAGGCCAGAGTTGGCACGGAACTGGTCAGCGGCATCCCAAAGGTGCTTTTCGAGTGCGGCATGGGCAGAACCCTTTTCGGATGGGGCGATCCAGTGCATAACCTTAAAGTGCATGGTATTGCAAATCATGTTAGAAGCAAACGGAAACGTCAGGAATGCAAAAAAGCCGGTGCCGGGCGGAACCAGGCGTGAAATGTGAGCCCGTTCGGGCATTAAAAAGTCGCCATTTTACGCGCTGGACGGACTAGGCCCTGTTACTCTATTTTACAGGCACCAGTTTGTGCAGCACGAATGGGGACGGGAGACCGGTGAAGGCTGAACGGCGCACGCCCAGCCCTGGCTTAGGTTGCAGGTCCCTGCCGGGCGGATTGAGTATGGCACAAACCCAGGCTTGCAGGCCCCTATAGCTCAAATGGATAGAGCAGCGGTTTCCTAAACCGTTGATTCAGGTTCAATTCCTGATGGGGGTACCATTCTAACAAGTCAT
>CAIYYI010000089.1 GCA_903930345.1 uncultured Verrucomicrobiota bacterium | reverse complement strand
TCCGGCCGATGGTGCCGCACCTGGTGCAGGCGCTGCTGGCCAAATACGGGCAGCCGGTGACGGGGCGCCCGTGCACCCTCAAACTGCAAAGGAGCTGAAATGACCAATTCCATGAATGAACTGATCCAAATAGCCAGTCAGGCGGCGGCCCAGGGGGACCGGGTGCTCTTCATCGCGAGCCTCGTCGTCTGCGGGAGCTTCGCGGCCATCGTGATGCGCTACTTCGTGCGGCAGCACGAGCGGCTGCTGGAGGACCACCAAAAGGCCAGGGACACCTACCAGGAGAGCCTGCGGGACCTGGTGGCGGAGCAGAGCACGGCGAACGGCAAGCTGATCGTCTGCCTGGAATGCAACACCAAGATTCTGGAGGAATGCCGGGACGAACTGAGGCAGGGGAGGAGGGGCTACAAAGGCTGAAGGCTGAAACCACCAACTACTCACTACCCACTACCAACTACCAACAACCAACTTCTGCCCTCCCATCTCTCAACTAACAACTCTCAACTAAAAACTAACAATCGTCTCTCAACTAAAAACTCTCAACCATCAACTTCTGCCATGACCACTGACTACTGACTTTTCGGAAAAGCAGAAATTGGGAAAGTAGATTTTCAGGCAGAAAAATCGGAAAAGCGAAAAATGGAACACCGACTACAGACTACTGACTATGGTGGGTCCCGCAGGCGCGGGATCCCGCTGAGCCGTCCCAGCTTGGACTTATCTCTCAACTAAAAACTCTCAACTAAGAACTAACAATCAATCAACAAACAACAAACCTATGAAAAAGACACTCATACTAACCACCATCGCCGGGGTTGTTCTGGCGGCCGGATGTGCGCGGTTCAGCACGACACAAAAGGACCTGAGTTATGACGGAGGAGAAGCTACCCGGGAGATCAGTACGCGGGCCACGGCCAGCACGTTCTTCGCGGGCAAATCGGCCCTCGCGAGCTGGAAGGCCAGCCAGACCGATAAGGCCCAGGGGGCCAGCGTCGGCAACCTCGCCCTCGAATCCAATGCCACCACCAACGTGAATTCCCTGGTGGAATCGGTGGTGAGCGCGGCGGTCAAGGCGGCGGTGCGCCCGTAAACGGCAACGCCTCACTCCCGCCCCCGGACGGCCCCCCATGGCCGGGCCCGGGGGCGGGACTTTGGGGGGTGGAAGCCGGCACGATCCACCAGCAATTCCACGACCGAAGCCATCTGCCCCCTGGTTTTGCACCGGGGCAGCCGGGCCGGTCCCGCTTAAATTTGGAAATTTTGGTTGAAATCAGGGCGGCAAGTCCGCTTTGTAAGGGCGCGCAAACACGGGACTGGTCACGGGAAACACCGCCTGGTCCTCAAAACGCTTATTTTTGAGACGCAACATGAACCGGACAATATTGATCATCCTGTCGAACCGACTGAACAAGCTGCAGAAGGTGAAATACCTGGAGGTGGAGTGCGACGAGAAAGGGAATGTGCTGAAGGAGAAAACCTTGCGCGCCATGCCCAAGGAGGCCCGGTTTGCCGAGGTCTGGGAAAATGACGAGGGGCGCACCTCCTTCTCCTCCAGCTACCGGTTCAAACGCAAATACCGGCACGCGCTGGAACAAAAGAAAGCCTGACCGCCCGCCCGGCCGGCTCAACCGCGCTGGTAGGCCTCCAGGGCCGAACAGGCCAGGGCGGACAAGGCCTCGATGACGGGCTGAAAATCCGAGTTGAACGGCACCACCACGCCCGCCCGGGGATCGCGGGCGTTGATCAACTGCAACACCCCGATGACCTGCTGCCGGTGGTTTTTCAGCGGCACGGTGAGGAAGGACTTGGAGCGGTAGCCGGTGTTGGCGTCGAACTTGCGGGTGCCGGAGAAATCAAAACGCTCGGCGGTGTAGGCATCCGCGATGCTCACCACATTGCCGGTGAGAGCGGCATGGTTGGCCACGTATTTGTGGTTGGGTTTGCCGGCCTCATCCAGGAGGCGCAGCGGCTCAAACTTGATCTCCTTGCCCACGCTGCCCCCCATGTTGATATCCAGCATGTCATTGCGCACCAAGACAAACTGAAGCCGGTCATCCCCGGTGCGGGAGTAGATGGTGCCGCCCTCGCAATCGGTGACCCGCATGGCCTCCACGAGCATCATCTCCAGCAGCTCAATGGGCTGGCGGTTTTGCAGGGAGGCCTGGAAGAGGGCGATGAGGCTGGCGACGAGCGATTCCGCCTGGGCCTTTTCCCTGGCCCCCCGGAGCGCAGCCTGGATGGCCTCATCGGCCAGACGCTTGCGGGCCAGACCGGAGCGGAGGCGGACCGTCAGGCGGTCCTTGTCCACCGGCCAGATCAGGCAGTCCAAGGCGCCTAAATTCAGGCAGTTGAGCGCGGCTTCCAGCCGGAGGTTGTCCGCGATGACGAGCACCGGCACCGGCCAACCGGTCGGGGAAAGCTGCAGCTTCTGGAGAAAGGCATACTCCTCCTCCCCGGGCTCGGAGACCTTGAGAATGATGGCATCGCCCACGGCGGCGCGGGCGAGGGCCTCGGCGTGGTTGGGCGGAAAGAAGAGGCGAAAGTCCTCCGGTTGGAGAATGCGGGCCAATTCGTCCCGGTGCGCCTCCTGGGGGCACAGCACGAGCACATTGCCGGGTTCGGCGGCGGTCACAGGCGTCGTCGTAGGTTCCATAGCCGGTTGATCCATTTGAACATGACCCGGGCGGACGTACCTTCGTCATCCCCAGCCACTACCACACCTTCCCGCATCCGGGGGGTGCCGTCAAGCCTGCCGATGCGCCCAGAACACATTCCAGGGGGAAAGGTCAGGGGGCTTTGCGGACACAGGTGTCGCGCTGGGACCAATCAGGATTGGCCTCGGGATAATCCAGGTTGTAATGCAGGCCGCGGCTTTCGGGGCGCTGCAGGGCGCAATCCACCACCAACTCGGCCACGGTGGCGATGTTGCGCAGCTCCAGGAGGTCGGCGGTGACCAGGAAGTCCCAGTAGAACTGGCGGATTTCATCCTGGAGATTGGCGATGCGCGAGCGGGCGCGCAACAGGCGCTTGTTGGTGCGCACGATGCCCACATAATCCCACATCAGGCGGCGGATCTCATCCCAGTTATGGGCGATGACCACGAGTTCATCGGCATTGGTGGCCTTGCCGGATTGCCAGGCCGGGATTTCCACCGCGTAAGTGGGCAGATGGGCGGCCAGGATGGCCTGGGAGGCGCGGCGGGCGGTGACCAGGGCCTCCAGAAGGGAGTTGCTGGCCAGCCGGTTGGCGCCATGCAGGCCGGTGCAACAGACCTCGCCGATGGCGTACAGGCCGGGGATCTCCGTCTCCCCATTCACGGTGGTGACCACCCCGCCACACTGGTAATGGGCGGCCGGCACCACGGGAATCGGCTCCTTGGTGATATCAATGCCGTACTGGAGGCAGGTGTTGTAGATGTTGGGAAACCGGTTGATGAGGAAGGGGGCGGGCTTGTGGGTGATGTCGAGCAGCACGCAATCGGCCCCGGAGCGCTTCATTTCGCTATCAATGGCGCGGGCGACGATGTCGCGCGGGGCGAGGGATTTCATGGGGTGGTAGCGGTCCATGAATTCCTCACCCGCCATGGTTTTGAGCACGCCGCCCTCCCCCCGGACCGCCTCGGAGACCAGAAACGACTTGGCCTTGGGGTGGTAGAGGCAGGTGGGGTGGAACTGGATGAATTCCATGTTGGCCACCGGCGCCCCGGCCCGGTACGCCATGGCCACGCCATCCCCGGTGGCGATGTCGGGATTGGTGGTGTAAAGATAGACCTTGCCGCACCCCCCGGTGGCCAGCACCACCGCCGGGGCGGAGAAGGTGTGGACCAGGCCGGTCTGCTTCTCCAGCACATAGGCCCCCAGGCAGCGGTTTTCGCCACGCTGGCCGAGCTTCTGGGTGGTGATCAGGTCAATGACGATGTGGTTCTCAAAAATCGAGATGTTGGGCTGCGCGGCGATGGCCGCCAGCAGGGCTTTTTCCATTTCCCGGCCGGTGATGTCCTTGGCGTGCAGGATGCGCCGTTTGGAGTGGCCGCCCTCGCGGCCCAGATCCAGCTCGATCTCCCCGGCGTGGGCCGGGACCTCCCGGGTGGAAAATTCCATCCCCAGCTTCATCAGTTCCGCGATGCAGGCCGGCCCCTCCTCGATGATCACCCTCACCACGGCCTCCTTGCAGAGGCCCGCCCCGGCGGAAAGCGTGTCGCGCACGTGCATGTCGAAGGAATCCTCTTTGCTCATGACCGCCGCAATGCCGCCCTGCGCGTAATTCGTGTTGGATTCCGCCTGGTTTTTCTTGGTCACCACCGCCACCCGGCCATGGGCCGACATCTTCAGGGCGAAGAACAAGCCGGCAATCCCGCTGCCCAAAACCAGGTAATCAAAGCGCTTCATGGGGAGAACCTACCACGGGCGGAAAAGAAAAAAAAGCCCCGTGACAATCCCGGGTTTGCATTTTTCCGGCAAAGCCGTATTGAATGGCGGCCTGTTTTATGACGAAAAAGCTGAACAACGACACCGCCACCCCGGCCGCGCTGGGGTACGCCATGCCCGCCGAGTGGGAAAAGCATGCCGCCACCTGGCTGGGCTGGCCGCACAATGAGACCGACTGGCCGGGCAAGATTGACACCATCCGCTGGGTCTATGGCGAGATGGTGCGCAAGATTTCCCGGGGCGAAATCGTGCGTCTGCTCGTCAACAACCAGGCCGAGGCGAAATTCGCCCGCAAATACCTGGAACGGGCCTGTGCCGACCTGAAGCAGGTGGAATTTGTCGTCCACCCCACCAACCGGGGCTGGACGCGCGATAGCGGCCCCATCTTTGTGAAGCGCCCGGGGCGGCGGGGCGAAACCGCCATCGTGCATTTCCATTTCAACGCCTGGGCCAAATACAACGACTGGCAGAAAGACCGGAAAGTGCCGGAAACCGCCGCCAAACTGCTCGGCAAACGGCTGTTTCACGCGCAGCACAACGGGAAGACCTTTGTGGTGGAGGGGGGCGGCATCGAGGTCAACGGGCGCGGGTCCGTGCTGACCACGGAGGAGTGCTATCTGGATCCCAAGGTGCAGGTGCGCAATCCGGGCCTGGGCCGGGCGGAGATTGACGAGACCCTGAAGCAATACCTGGGCGTCACGAACGTGATGTGGCTGGTCGCCGGACCGGTGGGCGATGACACCCACGGGCACATCGACGACATCTGCCGGTTCGTCAACCCGAAGACGCTGGTGCTGATCAAGGAGACCAACAAGAAAGACATCAATTACAAGCCGCTGGCGGAAAACTGGGAGCGGATCCAGGACCTGCGGCTGGAGGATGGCTCCAAGCCGGAAGTGGTGGCGCTGCCGATGCCCTCGCCGGTGTATTTTGAGGATTACCGGCTGCCGGCCAGCTACGCGAACTTCTACATCTCCAACGCGGCGGTGATCGTGCCGACGTTCAACGACCCGAACGACCGGGTGGCCCTGGGCATCCTGGGGGACCTGTTCCCGGACCGGGAAGTGGTGGGC
Source organism: uncultured Verrucomicrobiota bacterium (assembly GCA_903930345.1). GTDB lineage: Bacteria > Verrucomicrobiota > Verrucomicrobiia > Limisphaerales > CAIYYI01 > CAIYYI01. The sequence continues at coordinate 11,360 of CAIYYI010000089.1, read as the reverse complement.
ATCCACGCCGTGGACCTGGTGCTGGGCTTCGGCTCCCTGCACTGCCTGACCCAGCAGCAGCCGGCCTGATTTGACTCCGGCCACGGACCCCGCAGAATTGGGGTGCCCAAACCGGCCAAATCGGCTATACTGAGCGCCGGACATGGATAACTTGATCATGACCCCCGAGCCGGGCGGCCGGGTGGTGCGGTTTGTGGGCGACCGGGTGCACTTCAGCCTGAGCCACCAGGGCGGGGCGCTTCCCCCCGGGTGGAAGGCTTACTTGCGCACCAATCTGGGCCGCGGCCAAAAGCTGCGCGAGGAGATCATCCATGCCCATTTCCAGAAGGTGCCGCTGGCCGGGGCCTCCTGGCACGACCTCCCCATGCGGGCGGAAGGCCCGGAATGGCGGCTGGACCTGCCCCTGGTGGAACCCGGCTATTTCAAGGCCAAGGCCTACGCCCGCGATGAGCGCGGCTGGCAGGTGTGGCCCGCCGGGCCGGACCTGGGCATCAGCGTCCATCCGGACCACGCCCGCACGGGCAACACCCTCTACTGCGCCTTCACCCGGCTGTACGGCCAGAGCCGGGATCTCTCCCTGGTGCGCACCCCGGACAAGGAGAGCGCGCTGGAGCCGTGGGACAAGCAGGGCTACACCATCATTCCGCCCTCCGGCAAACTGCGCGACCTCACCGCTCAGGCGCCGCATATTTTCAAGGATCTGGGCTGCCAGATCCTGCACCTGCTGCCGATCAACCCCGCCCCCACCACCTACGCACGGTTCGGTCGTTACGGCAGCCCTTACGCCTGCCAGGACCTCACGGCCATCGACCTGGCACTCGTTGATTTTGACCGGCGCACCAACAGCGTGGACCAATTCCGCGAGCTGACCCACGCCACCCACTGCCACGGTGGCCGGCTGTTCCTGGACCTCGTCATCAACCACACCGGCTGGGGTGCCACCCTGCTGGAGACCCATCCGGAATGGTACAAGCGCACGCGGAACGGGGAATTTGAAAGCCCCGGCGCCTGGGGCAACATCTGGGCCGATCTGGTTGAATTGAACCAGCGGCATCCGGGGCTGTGGGAACAGTTCGCCGAGGCGTTCCTCACCTGGTGCCGCCGGGGGGTGGATGGCTTCCGCTGCGACGCCGGGTACATGGTGCCCACGCATGTGTGGCAGTACATTGTCGCCCGGGTGCAGGCGGAATTCCCGAACACGGTGTTCCTGCTGGAGGGGCTGGGCGGGGCGTGGTCCGCCACGGAGGCCCTCCTGACCGAGGGGCGCATGCAGTGGGCCTACTCGGAGCTGTTCCAGAACTACAGCGGCGCGGAAGTGAGCACCTACCTGGACCACAGCGTGCGCCAGAGCGACCGGTGCGGACTGCTGGTGCATTACAGCGAGACCCACGACAACCTGCGGCTGGCCGCCAAGGGCCGCGCCTGGGCCCTGCTGCGCAACCAGCTCTGCGCGCTCACCAGCACGGCGGGCGGGTTCGGGTTCACGGGCGGCGTGGAGTGGCTGGCGGATGAGAAAATCAATGTGCACAACAACGCCGGCCTGCGCTGGGGCGCGGCGGAAAACCTGGTGCCGGAGCTGGCCCGGCTGAATGACCTGCTGACCAACCACCCCTGCTTCTTCGCGGGGGCGCGCCTGGCCCGGCTCAGCCCGGAGAGCCATCCGGTGTACGCGTTGGGCCGGGAATCCGAGGAGGGCCGGGACCAGGTGCTGGTGCTGGTGAATTTGGATGCCGAGCACGAGCAGGCTTTTGACTTGTCCGACCATCCCGTGGTCCCCCTGACCCAGGTCGCCCCCCGCCAGACCATCGGCGCGTGGGCCCGGGCACAGCGGTGGGTGGATCTGCTCACCCAGGCGACCATCGAAACCCGACCCGACCCGGCGGGCCGGTACCGGCTCACGCTGGCCCCGGGCCAGGCGCTTTGCCTGGCCACCACCAGCCGGCCCCATGGTCTGGCCGGGGATGCGTACCGCCGCGCCCGCGCCCAAGCCGCGTTCGGGCTGGAAGCCCTGGCCGCCCACCTGCCCGCCGAACGGATCGGCAACTATGACTGGCGCTGGCTGGCGGCCGAGGTGGAGGCCGACCCGGTCGAATTCCTGCGGCTGGCCGCCCAGAGCGCCACCGCCGAGCCTGCGCGGGACTTGCAATCGCAACTGACCGCCTGGAAAGCGCACGCCGGTTACGCCCCGGTCATCACCTGGCAACCGAGCGACCAATCCCGCGTGCTGCTGGTGCCGCCCGGACACTGGCTGCTGGTGCGGGAAACAGTTCCTTTCCGGGTCACCCTCACCGGCCCGGGCCAGAGCCGGCAACACCGTGAGGCGATCCGTGTGCACGATGGCTATGTCGCCGCGTTTCCAGCCCCCGCCGCCACCGGGGCGGAACCCGGCGCGGACGCGCAACTGACCCTGGAGCGGCTGGTGGCCGGCCCCGTGACGGAACTCGGCGGCACGGTGCGTTATCTGCGCCGGGAAAGCACGCTGGGCTGGCAGGCGGCGCGAGGGGAACTGGTGCTGCTGACCAATGGCCGCGGCGGCATGGCCCGCCTGGCGGTGGACCTGGGCAGCGTGAAATCCAAGTATGATTGCGTGCTGGGGGCGAACCTGCACACCGGCCTGCCGGTGGATCGGCATGTGTTCATCAAACGCGTCCGCGCCTGGCTGGATGCCAACGGCTTCATCACCCCGCTCAACGGCGACAACCTGGTGGAATTTGTGCCCGGCCCGCCCGCCGTCTGGCGGTTTGCCGCCAACGCCGGGGACGGCCAGAGCGTGGAGATCGAGCTGACGGCCCGCATGATCCCGGGCCAGAACACCGTGCTGCTCCACTGGCACCGGCCCGCCCGCCCACCCGCCATCGGCCGCGATCTGCCCACGGAAAGCGCCGTGCGACTGACCGTGCGCCTGGATGTGGAGGACCGAAATTTCCATTGGGAAACGCACCGCAACGAGGGGGCCGAACATCATTTTACCAGCCACACCCAGGCGCTGCGATTCCCGCGCCCGGAGCCGGAAGCCAAACCTCCCGCAGGTCAGCCGGCCTGCGGCTTTGAGTTCACCCCCGCCGCCGACCGGCAGTTGCGCGTGGTGGCCGACCATGGCCATTACCATCACCAGCCGGAGTGGTCGCTCAACCTCCCCCACCCGGTGGAGCAGAGCCGGGGCCAGCCGGAATCCGGCGATGGCTTCAGCCCGGGCTGGTTTGATCTGCCGCTGGCCAAAGGCGAAACGGCCACGATTGCCGCAAGCGCCGAAATGGAGGCCTGGACAACCGCGCTCGCCAACCCCCGCCCGGCCCCGACCGCCGTCAGTCCGGCCAAAGCGGAGCTGATCCTCGACCGGCTGCACCGTGCGGTGCAGGACTTCGTGGTTCAACGGGGCGTCGGAAAAACCGTGATCGCCGGGTATCCGTGGTTCCTGGACTGGGGCCGCGACACCCTGATCTGCGCGCGCGGGCTGATCGCCGCCGGGCAGGCGGCGCAGGTGCGTGAAATCCTGATCACCTTCGCCCGGTTCGAGGAGGAGGGCACCCTGCCCAACACCATCCACGGCGAGGATGCCAGCAACCGCGACACCAGCGACGCGCCCCTCTGGTTCGGCATGGTCTGCGAGGATCTGGCGGCCACCCAGGCGAATGAGGCCGACCGGTGGCAGCTCTACCACACCATCGTGGATGCCACCGGCCGCACCCTGCAGGACGTGCTGAGGTCCATCGCGGAAGGGTACCGCCGGGGCACCCGCAACGGCATCCGCATGGACCCGGATTCCGGCCTGGTTTACAGCCCGAGCCATTTCACCTGGATGGACACCAATTACCCGGCCGGGACCCCCCGCGCCGGCTACCCGGTGGAAATCCAGGCGCTCTGGATCCGGCTGCTGCGCCAACTGGAGCATCTGGACACCCCCAGCTCGGGCGAAGGCTGGGGCGCGCTGGCCAGACGGGCGGAGGCGGCTTTTCACCGGCTGTTCTGGCTGCCGGAAAAGGGCTGGCTGGCCGATGTGCTCCTGGCGTACCCCGGTCAACCGGCACAAACCGCCACGCCCGACCAGGCCCTGAGAAGCAACCAACTGCTGGCGGTGTGCCTGGGCCTCGTGCGCGGCACGCACGCACGCCAATGCGTGCAGGCCGCCGAACGTCACCTGGTGGTGCCGGGCGCCCTGCGCAGCCTGGCCCCGTTGCCGGTCACCCCGCCCCTGCCCATCCACGGGGCGCAAGGGCAGTTGCTCAACGACCCGCAAGCCCCGTACTGGGGCCGTTATGAGGGCGATGAGGACACGCGCCGCAAGCCGGCCTACCACAACGGCACCGCCTGGACCTGGACCTTCCCGCATTTCTGCGAGGCCCTGGCCGTCGCGTGGGAGGAGTGCCCCACCGCCACGGCGGCGGCGGCGGGATATCTGGGCAGCATTGACCAATTGCTGATGAGCGGCTGCCTGGGGCACCTGCCGGAGATTGTGGATGGCGACCAACCGCACCAGCAACGCGGCTGCGACGCCCAGGCCTGGGGTGTCACCGAGGCGTTGCGGGTCTGGCTCAAACTGGCAAAATCGGGTGCCCGCGAGGCATCGCCTCAAGATGGTTTGCAGGAGGGTTGATGACGACACGACGCGCGAGAATCCGGTGCATTGCCATTGACCAACCCGCCCATTGTTGGCACTTTTTTTCTCATGCCGCTCTCTTGGAAGAACTGCTGCAACGTCGTTGGGCTCTGCGGCTGCGACATCATAACGCGAGAGAAACCGGCACGACAACGCTCCGGAAAAGGGGGTCCATGGGCCTCTTCCCTCCGGGAGAAATCCTCGTCTGACCCCAAGCCCCTGGCGCAAACCCTGGCATGGCCCACCCTAATGGCCTGCCTAACCGGTTTGTTTCACAGCCAACCACGCATTCCCGTTTGGCACGGGGTTTTTCTGATGCTGATCTGGGGATCAATGGCGCTGGCGGCGCCGCCCCCCCAAGGTACGGGTACCCCCAGCGTCACAAGCGGAACCTCCCGGGCTGTGGATCAACCGAATGTCGGCATGACACTTGACCGCATCCAGACGGTGCGAGCGCTCAGCCCGGCCCAGGCAGCCCAGCGTTTGCCGGTGCAACTGCGCGGCGTGGTGACCTATGCTGACAAAGGTTGGCAGCATTTTTTCATGCAGGATGACTCCGGGGGAATCTATGTGCGCGGCTGGGCGGATTATCTCCAGGCCGGTTTGATGGTTGAGGTCACGGGGGTGACTGATCCGGGAAAGGCAGCCCGGATGATCGTCGAGCCCACCATTCATCCCCTCGGCCGCACCAACCTCCCGGTGGCGCAGCCATTGACCTACGGGGAATTGTTCTCCCCCAATTACGACAGCGCGTGGGTCCAGGTGGAGGGGGTGATCCGCTCCTTGACCGGCGGACCTGAGCGTTTGACTTTCCGGGTGGCCACTGCCGAGGGAACGTTCACTGCCGTGGTGCCTGGTGATATCAACCCGGATTCGCGCCGCTGGATGATCAACACCCGGGCGCGACTGCAGGGCGTGAATTCCATCACCCCCAAAACCCAGGCACAGGCGGGTAGCCTCATGCTTCGCCTGCCCACACTGCAATTTCTAAAAACACTTGAACGGGCTCCCACCAACGCTTTTGCCATCCCTCTGCTGTCCATGGACGAGGTGAACCAGGGTTCCCTGGCAAAGGTGGGATTGCACCGGATCCGGGTGGAAGGCGTGGTGACCCTGAAGGATGCTGGCGGGGTGTTTTACCTGCAGAATCAAAGCAGTGCTTTGCGAGTCACTTCCCAACAGACCAACGCCATGGAGGTGGGGCGGAGCCTGGAGGTGGTCGGATTCCCCTCTTGGGATGGCTCCAGCGTCTGTCTGGAGGATTCCATTTTCCGCTATGGCAGATCCAACGCGACAGTGGCACCCCGCGTGCTGCAGGCCAGGGAAATGCTTAATCCAGGATACTATCACCATGAGCTGGGGGTGCTGGAAGGGCATTTGCTTAACAGTTCGGGAGGCGGCACTTTAACCACCTTGCTGCTGCACGATGGACCAATCCCGTTCCAGGCGCAGTTTGTCAATAGCAGCCGGGACATCCGCACACCCGTTTGGCGAGAGGGCAGCCGGCTGCGCCTGACCGGCATCTGCGAACTACCGGCGGGCGGAGACGAGAAGCGAAGACAGTTCGTCATGCTGTTGCGCTCCCCCGGGGATGTCCAGGTGTTGCAGGATCCCCCCGTGATTTCCGCCAAGGTTTTATGGTCCCTGATCGCCGGGCTGTCCCTTTTGGTGCTGGCGATCATGGCCTGGGTGGCCTTGCTGCACCGCCAGGTGCGCGAACGGACCGAGGAGGTACTGGAAGCCAAAGCCATCTTGCAGTCGGCCATGGATGGCAGCCAGGCCGGAATCGTTATTGCGGATGCTCCCCACGGGAACCTTCGCTATATCAACAAGACCGCCTTGCTGCTCAGCGGGAAACCAGCCGCTGATTTGCCGGTGACGGGCGACCTGCACCATGCTCTCGCGACGCTGTTTCAACACCCGGATGGAACGGCGGTCAAGGAAGCGGACCTGCCCTGGATGCGCGCGCTCCGGCAGGGTGAAACCAGCAGCCAGGAATTTGTCATCCGCCACCCGGGTAAGGCAGACCGATCCGTGCTGGCGAATGCGGCTCCCGTGTTTGACCACGCCGGCCGGGTCAAGGCGGGCATCGTGGTGTTCCTGGATCTCACCGAACACAAAAAGACCCAGGCCGAACTGAAAACACTGCGGGGCATTTTGCCCATTTGCGCCTCCTGTAAAAAGGTGCGCGATGACCACGGCTACTGGCAACAGGTGGATGTATATATCCGCAACCACACCGAGGCCCAGTGTTCCCATGGCCTGTGCGATGATTGTTTGAAAACACTCTATCCGGACTATGCGGACGACAAACCGTGAACCGAAAACCTCCTTGCTGCGGTTGGATTTTTGATGATTCAAACATCTGAGGATGGTGAGGCCGCGGATCATCAGCGGCGCAACGCGGCGGTTTTCCAGTTGCCGTCCGGAGCTTCCTGAACCATAAGTGGAGCCGACATGGAAAGCCTTGAACGACAGATTACGGTGAGCTGGCGTCACCGGGTGATTTTCACCGAATCCGTTTTCGCCCCGGAGAACGACGTGCTGCATCAGGTTCTCGCGGCCGAAACACGTCCGGTGGCCCGCGCCCTGGTCGTCGTGGATGAGTCGCTGGCGCAGGCGCAGCCCGGCTTGGTTCCGGCCATTGAGCGCTACTTCCAGGTCCGCTCCGGCCTGGAACTGGCCTGCGCCCCCGTGGTGATGGAAGGCGGGGAACGGGTGAAAAACGAACCCGCCCATGTCGCCGAGCTGCACGCGCGCATTGAGCGGCACCACCTGGACCGCCATTCCTACCTGGTGGCGGTGGGCGGCGGGGCGTTGCTGGATATGGCGGGTTTTGCCGCCGCCACGGCCCATCGCGGGATGCGCCATGTGCGCCTTCCCACCACCACCCTCAGCCAGGCGGATTCCGGCGTGGGCATCAAAAATGGCATCAATGCCTTCGGCAAAAAAAACTTCCTCGGCACGTTCACCCCGCCCTGGGCGGTGATCAACGATGCCCGGTTCCTCGCCTCCCTCTCCCCGCGCGACCAGCGTGGCGGACTGGCGGAGGCGGTCAAGGTGGCACTGATCCTCGACGCGGCCTTTTTCCAGGAACTTGAGCGCGTGGCGGATGGCTTGCGGCACTTTGAGCCGGTGGCTCTGCGGCGGGTCATCCGGCGCTGTGCCGAGGCGCATTTGAGCCACATTGCCACCAGTGGCGACCCCTTTGAATTCGGCACGGCCCGGCCTTTGGATTTCGGCCATTGGTCCGCCCACAAACTGGAGCAATTGTCCCAATATTCCCTCCGGCATGGGGAGGCCGTGGCCATTGGCATGGCGCTGGATGTGGTGTATTGCCAATTGGCGGGTTATTTGAGTGAGGCGGACCAGGAACGGGTGTTGCGGCTGCTGGGGCAGTTGGGATTTGCCTTGTTCGCCCCGGAATTGACCTATGTCGATGCCCATGGAGTTCCCCTGGTGCTGGGTGGACTGGCGGAGTTTCAGGAACACCTGGGCGGCGAACTGACCATCACCCTGCTGCGGGGCATCGGTCAGGGATTTGAAGTTCACGAAATGTCGCCCGAGTGGGTGCAGCAGGCCTTGGTACACCTGAGGAAGCGCGATGCAAAGTCCATCAGATAAACAGGTTAGCCTTGATGGTTCAGGCTGGATCCGGCCCCGGCCAACCCCCGACCATGGCATGCCCCCACCATTTCAAGCCCGCTAGGCGGTTGATTTTCTTTGCGGTAAGCACCCGGCTCAGGTAGAGACATGGGTCACGCATTCTGTTGTACCATGAGCGAGCAAAAACGATTGTTATTAAGCGGCGATGAGGCCATTGGCTTGGCTGCCCTGCATGCCGGCGTCAAACTCGGTGCCGGTTACCCGGGAACCCCCTCCACCGAAATCCTGGAATATTTTGCCGAGCTGGGCGGCAAAGCCCAATGGTCGCCCAATGAAAAGGTGGCGCTCGAAGTGGCCATCGGCGCGGCCTTTGGCGGCGCACGCGCCCTGGCCACCATGAAGCATGTGGGCCTGAATGTGGCCGCCGATCCCCTTTTCACGGTCGCCTATACCGGGGTGACGGCAGCCCTGATCATCATTTCAGCGGATGATCCCGGCCTGGCCTCCAGCCAGAACGAGCAGGATAACCGCCGGTACGCCGAGGCGGCGGGTATTCCCATGGTGGAACCGGCCAGCTCGCAGGAAGCTTATGATTTCTTCCTGGCCGCCGTGGAATTATCCGAACGCTGGCATGTGCCGGTGCTGTACCGCATCACCACCCGGGTCTGCCATTCCAAGACCGTGGTGCTGCCGCGCGAACCGCTGGCCAACGTGCCCCCCGCGAACTACATCCGGGACGTGCGGACCAGGGTCATGATTCCCGCCTATGCGCGCCCTGCGCACCACCAATTGCGCAACAAGCTCAAAGAGATTGCCGCCTGGAATGAGGCGGGGGTGCTGAACCAGGAAGTCCCGGGCAGCGCCAAATTGGGCATCATCACGAACGGCGTCAGCTTCATGCACGCCCGCGAAGCCGCACCGGATGCCTCCATCCTGAAACTGGGCCTCACCTACCCGCTGCCCATGGAAAAAATCGCGCAGTTCGTCCACCGCGTGGATCGCTGCGTGGTGGTGGAGGAGGGGGATCCCTGGCTGGCGGACGCCATTCGCGCCCACGGGCTCAAAGTCGAAAGCAAGCCGGAGATGTACCGCTTTGGCGAGCTGAACGTCAACCGGGTGCGGCGCATCCTCAACCGGGACACCTCCCCGGAACCCGCGCCCAAACCGGGCAAACCCCCGCAGCTCTGCGAGGGTTGCTCCCACCGCGTGGTGTTCGAGGTCTTGCGCGATCTGGACTGCATTGTCTCCGGCGATATCGGCTGCTATACCCTCGGGGTGCTGCCGCCCTTCAACGCGATGGACACCTGCGTCTGCATGGGGGCCAGCCTGGGCGTGGGCCTCGGTTTGCGCCACACCCTCCCGCCAGACCAGGCCCGGCGCGTGGTGAGCGTGATCGGCGACAGCACGTTTGTGCACAGCGGCATCACCGGCCTGGTGGAAATGGTCTATAACCCGCCCGCCACCGGACATCTGCTGATCATTTTGGACAATGGCACCACGGCGATGACCGGACACCAGGAGCATGCCGGCACCGGCCGCAACCTGCTGCACGACCCCGCCGGCAAGGTTTGCTTTGAGGACCTGGCCCGCTCTCTGGGGGTCAAACGGGTCCACGTGGTGGATCCCCGTCCGGGCTCGGATGAGGTGGCGCAGTTGATCAAGGAATGCCTGGCGAGCGGGGAAATTGCCGTGATCGTGGCCCGCCGCCCCTGCATCCTCGTGGCCAAACAAATCCGGGAATATGAGAAATGCGGCACCGCTCTGACCCTCACGGAAGCCTGAGCGACCGGCGTTAACCTCCAAAGATTACTTAAATGAACCAGCAAGTGACAAATGTGGTGATTGGCGGCTTGGGCGGCCAGGGCGTGCTCCGGGCTTCCGATATTCTGGCCGATGTGGTCCTGCGCGCGGGATACGATGTCAAGAAAAGCGAACTGCACGGCATGAGCCAACGCGGTGGCTCCGTCAGCAGCGATGTGCGTTTCGGAGCCGTGGTGCACAGTCCAATGGTACCCGCCGGGGAGGCTGATTACCTGCTCGTGCTCACCGCCGATCAGGTGGAACCTAATCGCCACGTGGTGCGCAGCGGGGGCATCATCATTTTGCCGGACCAAGTGGATTCAGCCAAACTGCTTAACCGCAAAAGCTTGAATGTGGCTTTGCTGGGTTTGTTGAGCAGTTACCTGCCCCTGCCTGAAGAGTTGTGGATGGCAACCATTCGGGAGCAGTTCCCGGAAAAACTCCACGCCGCCAATGAGCAGGCATTCAAGTTGGGTCGTGCCGCCCGGGTTTGATTGGTGACTATAAGAATGTTATAACGTCCTTAAATGGCTTAGAATTTGCCCGCAGCCGTGGTTGCGACTGCGGGTCAGGATCATCAGAAAATCACGCTTGCTATGAGTAATTCAGCATCACCCGCCAGTTTTCATCCCGCCAGCGCGCTGGACTTCCTGCCACCCGAGCAACTCCGGGAGATTCAGTTCACCCGCCTGCGGGCCATGGTCGAACGGGCCTATGAGCGCGTGCCGCTGTTCCGGGGCCGCATGGAGGAACGCTCGCTCCAGCCCGCAGATATCCGTTCACTGGACGACATCGTGAAGCTGCCGTTCACGGTGAAACAGGATTTGCGGGACACCTATCCGTTCGGGCTGTTCGCCAGCCCGCTCCAGGAAATCGTCCGTTTCCACGCCTCCAGCGGCACCACTGGCAAGCCGATCGTCGTCGCCTACACCAAAGAGGATGTGGATGATTGGTCCCGCGCCATGGTGCGCAGCTTTGCCGCGTGCGGCGTACACAGCGGCGACATCATCCAGAACGCTTACGGTTACGGCCTGTTCACCGGGGGCCTGGGGGCGCACTACGGGGCGGAGGCCCTGGGAGCCAGCGTCATTCCCATTTCGGGCGGCAACACCGACCGTCAGATCATGGTGATGAAGGACTTTGGGGTGACCGTGATTTGCTGCACCCCAAGCTACTTCCTGCACCTGATTGAGCGGGCGGAGGAACTGGGCGTGAAACTCAAGGATCTGCCGCTGCGGACGGGCGTGTTCGGCGCCGAGCCGTGGACCGAATCCATGCGGCAGCGCATCCAGGAGCAATCCGGCATCCGCGCCTACGACATCTACGGACTCTCGGAAATCGTGGGCCCGGGCGTGGC
>CAIYYI010000088.1 GCA_903930345.1 uncultured Verrucomicrobiota bacterium | reverse complement strand
CGACTTCGTATGCAGTGACCCGTTGCAACGCACCGATCTTAGTAAGCATAGCTGGCTGCTCTTCCAATCTCACGGCCGCACCGCCGCCTTGACCGCGGCACCCACCGCCGCCTCCACCAGACCGTTCAAGTTGGTTCCCGCGTTGGATTCAACAACAAGATTCCCGACGCTTGCCCCTTGGGTCTTATCGGTCTGGCTGGCCTTCCAGCTCGCAAGGGCCGACCGTCCCGCGAAGAACGTGCTGGCCGTGGCTCGCGTGGTGACTTTCCGGGTCGTTGCTCCGCCTTCATTGCTTGTGTCCTCCTGTTGAGTGCTGAACCGCGCACACCCGGCCGCCAGAATCAGCCCGGCGACGGCTACTGCAACAATCGTTCGTTTCATACTTTGCTCCTTTCCATCCGCGAGTGCCGCAGTTCATCCCGGCACTCCTCCAAAACCTTGGTATTGCTCTCCAGACAGGCAATCAGTTTGCCATTGGCATTGCTCGTTTCCGCCACCATGCCGCGCAGGCTCTCCTGGTACGTTTCCCGCGCCTGCTTGTGGTCCTCAATCAGCCGCTCGTGCTGCCGCACGAAGTACCGCATGACGCTCGCCGCGAAGATCCCAAACACGATCAGCGAGGCCACAAACAGCCACCGGTCATTCTGGGTTGCCGCCTGGTTCGTCAGTTGGATGATGTCGCTCATGGTATTGGTCATGGTTAAACCCTGGTTAGCTTCACTGTGCTGCTGCCGCCGCCCGTATAGGCCCCGTAGGGGGCCAACATCGCCTGGACCAGCCGGGGCACCATCGGGCGCGTGTCCGGCTTGCTATAGACCGTCTCCGTGAAATCCGCATTGTGCTGCGTTAAGACCCCCTCGCCGGGAGGTGCCGCCGTCCGGTCCACAATCAGGAGTTCCCGCGCCAGCTCGCACGTGGCCGCCACCAACGCCGCTGGCACGTCATCATCCGCCACCAGCTCACCCGCCGCAGCATCCGGATCCGGACAATCCTCGCGCGGCCATTGCAACGCCTGGGCGGCCGTCGCCTTGGTGCCGTTGAAACGGTACATCGAGTCAATGACCCGCGTCGCCATCACCAGCGCCGCCGCCTTGCTCCCAGCCGTCGCCGCCGTCCAGGCGGTCGCGTACAGGTGCCCCTCGTGAAAGGCGTCCCCCTGCGCGGCATCCGCGTAGGCATTGGCATCCGCCTTGCCCGTTCCGTCCTCTTTAACCAGTACCAGCGCCATAAATCACTCCTTCAAATAGTTGTACCGCCCTTGAAAGTACGCCCTCACCTCGATGGCCTCCTCATCAGTCAAGACCCGGTCCCACACCATCAGCTCCGCCAGGTCACAGCAGGCCGGATAGGCATTCATGCCGGACGCCCCCCATCGTGATTTGCAGCGGTGCCAGCGTGGACGCTCCCGGCCCCGTCTCCGCCGTTTTAACCCCGTTGAGATACGCCCATCCATAATCCTGCCCCGCCGTCAATCGCACCTCCAACAGCAGGAAATCCCCCGCCGGGATGGCCGCCCCGGCGGTCCACCCGCCAAAGTAACAGATCATGTCCCCGTTGTACGTCCCCATGGTCCAATCCCGCGAACCCGAGGACACCGCCGCCGTGATCGCCGGACCCGCCGCCGGTCGCCACAGAATGAAAATCGAAAACGCCCCAT
>CAIYYI010000087.1 GCA_903930345.1 uncultured Verrucomicrobiota bacterium | reverse complement strand
GTCAAGGATAACAACGTCTCCCGCCAGTTGGCGACCCGCAACCTGGAATCCTCCGGTAACCGCAATGTTCCCGATTGGCTGAACCAGAACAAGGATGCCTTCCGTGGTGTCATCATGCGCATCCCGACGCGCGACGAGATCCAGCCGATTGCCAATGAGCAGGCCATTGTCGAATTTTATTCCCGCTAATCAGTAAACCAGCAACCGCCCCGGTGTGGGGCAGGCAATTATATGGGTCGCCCCGGCTTAGGGAATAGGGTGGGGTGGCCAGTTTAAAATTGCAGAAAGACACCCCCTATGCCAGTACGTTTAGGCCGTTTCGAAATGCCCAAACGGTTGACCAAAGATGAGTCAACCGCCACCGACACCCATGCCAAGTTCTTTGCCGAACCGTTTGAAACGGGCTACGGCCACACGATTGGCAACTCCATCCGCCGCGTGCTGCTTTCCTCGCTTGAGGGGGCGGCCATCACCTCGGTGAAAGTGGACGGCGCGATGCATGAGTTTACCACGATCGAGGGCGTCGTGGAGGATGTCACCGATATCGTTCTCAATCTGAAGAAGATTCGGTTCAAGTCGCACAGCCGTGAACCGCAGATGCTGTTGGTTTCCGCCAACAAGGAAGGCGCGGTCACAGCCTCGGACATCCAGCTCAATCATAACATCGAGGTTGTCAATGGCGACCAGTTGATCTGCACTCTTGATAAGAAGCGCAAGTTCGAGATGGAGTTGGAAGTCAAGGTCGGTCGTGGTTTTTGCCCCTGGGATGAGAATAAGAAACTGGACCAGCCGATCGGCGTCATCGCCATCGACTCGCTGTTCTCCCCAGTGACCCGGGTTCGTTACGCTGTGGAAAGCGCCCGTGTGGGTCAGCGTACGGACTATGATCGTCTGATCATGGAGATTTGGACGGACGGACGGATCACTCCGGACGACGCCCTGACCCAGGCCTGCGCCATTCTGCAGCACCATCTGGACGTGTTCGTCGGCTACGACAAGAACGCCGTTGAATTCGAGCAGGTGGTTGAGAAGCAGGATGACGAACGCGCCAAGCTCAAGAAGCTTCTCAACATGAGCGTCAACGAGATTGAACTGAGCGTGCGCGCCGCCAATTGCCTGAACAACGCCAACATCACCACGGTGGGGCAACTGGGCATGAAGACGGAGGCTGAAATGCTGAAGTACCGTAATTTTGGCAAGAAGTCCCTCAACGAAATCAAAGAGAAACTCGTTGGTCTCGGACTCACGCTGGGCATGCACTTCGACGCCGACCTGTTTGAGGCGCCGAAGGAAGATGCCAAAAAGCCCGCAAATCCATAATTCTGTAAGTATATGCGACATCTTAAGAAAACCGCCAAGTTGGGCCGTACGAGCACGCATCGCAACATGATGCTGGCCAATTTGGTCTGCAGTCTCATCCTGCACAAGCGCGTGACAACCACCTTGTCCAAGGCCAAGGCCGCACGACCGGTGGCTGAGAAAATGGTCACCTATGGCAAGAGTGGCAGTCTGCATCACCGCCGTCTTGCCGTCGCCGCCCTGCGTCAGGTGGATGTGGTCAAGATCCTGTTTCAGGACATTGCGCCCGCCCAAAAGGAGCGCCATGGCGGTTACACCCGCATCATCCGTTTGAACCAACGCAACGGTGACGCCGCGCAGTTGGCCATTCTGGAATGGGTGGATCTGCCCGCCACCGCTTCCCCCGCCCCGGCCACCACCGAAGCCCCCAAGGCTGAGGAGACCAAGACGGCTGAAGCAGCCAAGTAAGCAGCCGACTCGTTTTTGAAACCGCAAAACCCGCTCTTCGGAGCGGGTTTTTTGCGTTGTGGGCAGCCATTTGAGGGTATCCGTTCGGGGAACAGGCAATAGGCAAGCTGGGCGGAGTGTGATTACATGGGGGGATGAATCACAATTTGACCAGGAAATCACCGAGTCCAAGAACTACCGCCCGGC
>CAIYYI010000086.1 GCA_903930345.1 uncultured Verrucomicrobiota bacterium | reverse complement strand
CGGGATGCGCCCGCCCATGCGACGCTCTACGGCGCCCTGAATCGGACAGTGACCCCCATGGGGGCGCGGCGGCTGCGCGACTGGCTCACCCAGCCGCTGGCCTCCGTGGCCGGCATCCAGGCGCGGCAGGAAGCGGTGCAAACCTGGCTGCAGCAGCCGGAAAAGCTGGAGATTTTCCGCGCCCGGCTCAAGGAGGTGCGCGACTTGGAGCGCACCGTGGGCCGCCTCAGCGTCGGCTCGGGCAATGGCCGTGATCTGCTCTGCCTGCGCCTGGCTCTGGAACAATTGCCCGGGCTGAAACAACAGCTTCAGACTCTGGCAATGATTACGCCCGCGCCCGACCGGCAGGAAGCCTTGCTCCCCGCCGCCGAAAGCGGTTCCGCGCGAGACACCGGGCTGCTGGCCACGCTGGAAACCCGGTTGCTGCCGCTGCCTGAGATGGCGGATTTGATTGCCCGCGCCATCGTGGACGAACCTCCCCTCGCCCTCAAGGAAGGTGGTCTGATCAGGGAGGGATATGACGCCGCTTTGGATGAACTGAAACGCGCCACGCGGGAGGGCAAGGACTGGATTGCCCAACTCCAACAATCCGAAATTCAAAAAACGGGCATCCCCTCGCTCAAGATCGGCTTCAACTCGGTCTTCGGCTATTACCTGGAAGTCACCAAGACAAATTTGGAGAAGGTGCCCCCCACCTATATCCGGAAGCAGACCGTCGCCAACGGGGAACGCTACATCACGCCGGAGCTGAAGGAGATGGAGAACAAGATCCTTGGGGCGCAGGAACGCAGCGTGAAACTGGAGTACGAACTGTTCCAACGGGTGCGCGAACAAGTGCTGGTGCATCTGGCCGGCATCCAGCAGTCAGCGGAGGCGCTGGCCCAACTGGATGTGCTCGGCGGTTTTGCCGAAACCGCCCGGCTCTACAATTACTGCCGGCCGGAGGTGGCCGACGAAGGCGTGTTGCGGCTGCTGGATGGCCGCCACCCGGTGCTGGAGCAAAACTTGGCAGAGGAGCGGTTTGTGCCCAACGACACCTGCCTGATGCCGGTGGTGCAGATCGCGCTGATCACCGGCCCCAACATGGCGGGCAAGAGCACCTACATCCGGCAGGTGGCCCTGCTCACGCTTCTGGCGCACACCGGCTCCTTCCTCCCCGCCGCCCAGGCACGGGTGGATCTGGTGGACCGCATTTTCACCCGCATCGGGGCCAGCGACGACCTGGCCCGCGGGCAATCCACCTTCATGGTGGAGATGAGCGAAACCGCTAATATCCTCAACAACTCCACAAACCGCAGCCTGATCATCCTGGATGAGATAGGGCGCGGCACCAGCACCTTTGACGGTTTGAGTCTGGCCTGGTCCATCGTCGAGCACCTGCACAATTCGGTGGGGGCCAAGACGCTGTTTGCCACCCATTACCATGAACTGACCGAGCTGGCGGGCCGCCTGCAGCGCCTGAAGAATTACAACGTGGCGGTGCGGGAGTGGAATGACCAGATTGTCTTCCTACGTAAGATTGTGGAGGGGGGCACGGACAAGAGCTACGGCATCCAGGTGGCCCGGCTGGCAGGGGTGCCCAAGCCAGTCATCGAACGGGCAAAGGAAATCCTGCGCAACCTGGAGGAATCCGAGCTGACGCCCGAGGGCAACGTGCGCCAGACCGCACGGCACCGAGCCGAGCGGGAAAAATTACGCTCCCTGCAACCCGTGCCGCAACTGGACCTGTTTTCCAACCTGTCGGGGGAGTGAAGTCACGCCTGCTCCCACCAGCCACGGAGCTGCGCCTGGGAGGATTTCAGCACCGCCAACAAAGCCGCCTCGGACTTGCCCGTCCTCGGCGCCCAATCGTATTCGATGTGCAGGGAGAATGGCCGGTCGTATTTCTGCTCGCGTAGCAGCTTGAAGAATCCGGAGGTCGCAAACTGCCCGGTCCCGAACGCCACAAAGCGTTTGTCACGGTCCAAATCCTTGACGTAATTGATGGCGATGTGGGGCTTGAGCCGGTCGTAGTGGGTGCGCCAATCCGGCCCGTGGATGAACAGCGCGTGACCCAGATCAAAGGCGGCGGCAACCCACTGCGGGTCCAGTTCCTTGAGGATCGCGTACATGCCATTCAGATCCCCGCCCAGGTAGGGTTTTCCGGTGTAGGAATGGTTTTGCAGCAGGGCGGTGAGGCCCAATTCCCGGTTTAGCGCCGACAGGTCCTTCAGCCGCGCCACCGCCTCCCGGATCAACGGCTCGGGGGATTCGTTGCGCGCATAGATTTGCGGTCCCAGCCGGTAATGACGCACCCCCAGCTTGCGGGCCGTGCGCAGGATTTTCTCGGTGTGCGGCGTGGCCAGACCCTGGATATCGGTGGTGAGCAGGAGGACTTTGCAGCCCTGCTTTTCCAGAGCGGCCGCGTAGCGGGGAAGATCCTCCCCGACCATTTCCGGCAGCACTTCCCCCCCGCGCCGCACCGGGCAATCAATGCCTGCCAGCCCGGCGGCCGCCGTCAACGCGGCGGCCTTTTCATAATCCAGTTTGAGTTCCTGGTAAACTTTGCTAAAAACCGCCACGGGCGGGAATCCCCCGGGAGCGGCATTCAGAACGGAGCGGGAGGAAGCGAGGGCGAGGGCCGCCAACCCGGCACCGCTGAGGTGCAGGAAGGAGCGGCGATTCATGGCCAGTGGCTTGTGCATGAAACCGAGCATGACCGGAATTGGACCCGGCGGCAAGCACGGTGTGATTCCCACCCACGGAAACCAAGTTATCTGGCACCCTCGGTCAAACAATAAAGGAAGTCATGCCCCCGCAGAAACAACTCGCGATCCACCGCCACCGGCGAGGCATCGAACTTGTCATCGAGAACATTGGTGGCCAGGATTTCGAACTTCCGTCCCTGTTTCAAAACCACCGTCTTGCCATCACGCCCGGCGAGATACACGCGGCCATCCGCGCCCACGGGCGAGGCGTACATGCCATACACGTTGGGCAGACGTTCCGCCTCGTAGTGCGGCTTGCCCGAAAGGGCATCGAAGCAGGACACGGTGGCATTGTTCCCGCTCAGGCAATACAGATTCCCCTCGTACAGCAAGGGGGATGGCACATAGGGCATGCTGCGATCATGTCGCCAGGCGATGGCATCCGTGGCGGTCAGAGTGCCACTGCGCCCCAGGCGGATGGCCAGCAGGGCGTTGCCACGAAAACCACTGGCAAAGTAGGCCAGATTCCCGTCCGTCACCGGGGTCGGAATGGCATTGGCGGTCATGCCCTCACAATCCCAGAGCAGCTTGCCAGTTTCCAGATCGTAGGCGCAGATGCGCCGGGTGCCACTGACCAACACCTGCGCCCGGCCACCATGCTGCACAATCAGCGGGGTGGTCCAGCCGGTGCTTTCCTCCCGGGCCTGTCGCCAGCGTTCCTTCCCGGTGGCGGCATCCAGGGCCACAATGAAATCGTCGCCCTCATGATCCCACAGCACCACCAGCGTCTCTTGGTACAAGGCCGGGGAACTCCCCTCGCCAAAGCTGTTGCGGGTTTGCATGCGGCCGAAGTTCTGCTTCCACAGCAGGCGGCCGGACAAATCATAGGCAAAGAGCCCGCGCGAACCAAACCAGGCGAACAGACGCCGGCCATCGGTGACCGGCGACGCCGAGGCAAACCCATGATCCTTATGGTGCCCCTCGTGCGGCATGGTGGAACAGGCGGTCTGCTGCCAATCCAGGCGACCGGTCTGACGGTTGAAACAGAGGACGAGGAAGTCATAGTCCTGCTTCGGCTTATCAATGCCAAACCCGCCCCCTCCGCCCCCGCGCTGGCCGCCCCCGCCGGCCGGAGGAACGGGGGTGGGCTGCGGGGTGACCACGGGGCCGGTGGCCTTGCCATTCGGCATCGCCGCCAACAGAAACACCTGATTTCCCCAGATGATGGGCGTTGAAGTGCCCGCCCCCGGGACCCGGACTTTCCACTTCACATGGTTGGTCTCACTCCAAACCAGCGGAGGCTGGGCACCGGGAGCCACGCCGTTCACCAGCGGCCCACGCCAAAAAGGCCAGTTGGCTGCCAGCAGGGAGCCCCCGCCCAAAAGGCAGGCCAGGGCAAAAAGTCCGAAGGTTTTCAATCGCATATTATTCGTGGTTAACGGTCGGTTCGCTCATGGCTGATGATCCAGGCAATTGCGGATAGTCTTCGATAAAACATCCACGGGATATGGCTTTTGCAGGTACACGATGCCCCCGGCAGTGGACCGGATTTGGCCAACCATATCCTCATTATAACCGCTGGAAATGACAACTTTCAGACCGGCTTTCTCCGCCCGCATTTTCTCAGCCAGATCCAGCCCCGTCAGGCCTTCGGGCATCACCATATCGGAAAAGAGCAGGTCGATATTCCCAGCCTGTTCCTGCCACAACTTCAGAGCCATAAGACCGTTGCTGGCCTCCAGCACCCGGTACCCCAACCGCAACAGACTCTGAGTCAACAACACCCGAACGGAGGCTTCATCCTCCACCAAGAGGATGGTTTCATTACCGCCACGGATGGATGACTTCACGGTTTCAACCAGCCCGGGCATTTCTCTCCTTACCGCTGGAAGAAAGACTTTGAAAGTGGTGCCCTGCCCCAATTGGCTCTCCACCTCCACCCACCCCTTGTGTTGGGCCACAATGCCGTGAACTGTGGCCAGGCCAAGCCCGGTACCTCTGCCGACCTCTTTCGTGGTAAAGAATGGTTCGAAAATGCGCTTCAGAGTGACATCGTCCATGCCGCATCCGTTGTCCGCCACGGACAGGCAAACGAATTTTCCTTTTAACCCCTCGGGGTTCCCGCTGCCCCGCTCCGCATCAACCTGGACCTCTTCAACATTAATGGTGATGCGGCCACCTTTGGGCATGGCGTCCCGGGCATTGACGGCCAGGTTGGTCAGGACCTGTTCAAGCATCCCGGAATCGGCTGCCACTGCGGAGAGAACCTCACGCCGCTCAAATCGCACGGTGATATGCTCACCAATCAAACGGCCCAGCAGTTTTAGCAGGTTGGCCACCAACTCGTTCAGATCCAGCACTTTTACCTCCATGACGGATCGGCGGCTGAACAGGAGCAATTGCCGGGTCAGGTTGGCCCCCCGTTTGGCATCCTCCATCAGTTCGGACAGCAGGCCCTTGGTTTGCTGATCCAGGTCCGGGGTGTCCTCCAGCAGCTCCAGGCGCATCATGGTTGCGGCCAGAATATTGTTATAATCGTGCGCCACCCCGCCGGCCAATTGACCGATAGATTCCAATTTCTGGGCCTGGCGCACTTGCTCTTCCAGAGCCTTGCGCTCGGTGATGTCCTCCTTCACGGCGAGGAAATGTGTGATCTGGCCTTCCCTGTCCACAATGGGAGAAATCGACGCGAACTCCCAGAACAACTCGCCGCTTTTCTTGCGGTTATGAAACTCGCCGCGCCACTCATGTCCCCGGATGATTGTCTGCCAGAGGTTGCGATACTCTTCGGCAGAGGTTTTATCCCCTTTTAAGATGCGCGGGTTTTGCCCCCTCGCCTCATCCAGAGTATAGCCGGTCACCCGAGTGAATTTGGGGTTCACGTATTCGATGCGCCCCTGAGGATCGGTGATCACGATGCTAGCCGGGCTTTGTTCCACGGCGATGGAGAGCATTTTGATTTGTTCATCGGCCCGCTTGCGCTCGGTGACGTCGATGCCGATGCCGACCAAAAACGGCCGGTCCCCAATGGTGATTTTCCGGCCTGTCATCAGGAGCCAGCGGAAGGCCGGCCCACCGCGCAGCAGAACCCGGCCTTCCACCGCCTCATCGATGCCGTTGGTCAACACGTTGGCAATTTTCGATTGGATGTACGCGCGGTCATCCGGGTGGATGGTATCGGCCGAATTCATGCCCGAAACCAGATCTTCCGGCAGGCCGACGATTTCATCCCGCTGATAGGCATTCCAGCGCACATACCGCCCCTTTTCATCAAGCACGTAGAAAGTGCCAGGAATGCTATCGATAATGGCTTTGCTGAGGACCTGCTCCTGCTTCACCGCCTCCTCCACCCGCTTGCGCTCGGTGATGTCCCTGATATTCACCTGGAGCGCCACCTGTCCCCCCAACTCCATACGCGTCAAAAGTATGTCTGCGAGAAACTCCCCGCCGCCAATTTGCCGATGCGTCCACTCGAAAAAGTGGGAACCTTCGCGCATGGCCGTCTCGATCATGTCCTTGGCTTGATCGACTGATGCGCGGCCGCCCGGTTGCTCCTCCGGAGAAAGCTCCCAAGGCTCACGACTAAGAATATCCTCCTCATTCTTCGCCCCGAACATTCTTACAGCGGCCGGGTTTCCGGTGGTAAACCTCCAAAAAGGAGGCTCCAGGGTCAGGATGGCATCCCGGGAACTTTCAAAGAGGCTCCGAAACTTCGCCTCACTTTCCCGCCGGGCTTCCTCCACCCGCTTGCGCTCAGCCAGTTCACGTTCGAGTTCCTGGGTACGTTCAGCCACCAGCCTGGCCAATTGGTCCTTCTCCATCCGCTGCAGCCGGTTGGCGGCCTTGACCTTGGCCATGGCCTTGATCTGGACGATCAGTTCCACTTCGTCGAACGGTTTGGTGAGGAACCCATCCGCCCCGGTTTCCAGCGCCTTGATGCGGCTGTCCCGATCCGTTCTGAGCGCGGTCAGAAAGAGAACGGGTATGGCCTGCGTTTGTCCGTCCTCCTTCAGCCTCCGGCAGACCTCATAGCCGTCCATCCCCGGCATGACAATGTCGAGCAGGATCACGTCCGGGTCTTCGGTTCGGGCCAGTCCAAGCCCCTGTGCGCCGCTCAGGGCGGTCACGAGCTTTGTCCCAGGCAACCGATCCAACACCACCGCCTTCAGCGAGGTCAGATTGTCCGGGTGGTCATCAATGGCCAGTATCTTCATGTCATTGGTTGCCATGGAGTAGCTCGAGCAGGGTTTTTTGAAGCAGGCGCTCGTCG
>CAIYYI010000085.1 GCA_903930345.1 uncultured Verrucomicrobiota bacterium | reverse complement strand
GTTGAAACCGTTTGCCGGCCGCCCGGCCATCCAGGGGGGCCAGCCGAGCTGGGACCAGGGCGCGGCCCTCTTCGCGGTGCGCGGCGCCCAGCCGGAGCTGTGGGTGGTGGTGCGCGGTGGCAGGGTCCGGGTGGACGCCCGTGGTGACACGGCATGGGCAACCGACCCGGCCAGCCAGCATTGCTACGTCAAAATCAAGGGTGACCCCAGGCGGCTGACCGCCGTCATTGAAGCGTTGATGGTTCAGCCCCCCAGGCCGGGCCCGGCTGCCGGGCGGCCCTGACCGCCGTGCCGGCCCCGGGTAACGGTTCTGTCGCCAACCCGGTTGAAACGCGGAAAATTGAGGCTATAATGCCCGGTGATGGGTGCCCACACACGGGTGCCTGACTTTGGGAAAAATTATGGCAAGAGTATCGGCGGAAATGCTGGTGGAATCGGTCACGTTGGAGACGCCCGACACAAAGTCGGTCCGCCTGCGCTGGCCGCAGGGCTACGACGTGGATTTCAAAACCGGCCAGTTCATCACGCTGCACTGGCCGGACGCCCCCACCTACCGCCGCGCCTACTCCCTCTCCTCCTGCGCGCTGGATCGCGGCCACTACGAGGTGACGGTGAAACGCGAGGGCAAGATGGGCACCCGGCTGGTGGATTGGGCCAATGTGGGCAACCTTTTGCACGTGCTGCCGCCCACGGGGACGTTCCTGCCGGTTTACGAGCCCGGGAAACATCTGGTCTGCGTGGCCGGGGGCTCCGGAGTGACCCCCTTCCGCGCCTTCATCCGGGAGGCCAACCTGCGCAAACTGACCACCAAAATCACCGTTCTGTACAGCGTGCGCCAGCCGGAGGACATCATCTTTCGCCGGGATTTTGAGGCCCTCGCGGCGGAGAACCCCAACGTCAAATTCCTGGTCACCTGCACCCGGGTGGCGGATGCCCACGCCTGGACGGGTCGGCGGGGCCGCGTGACCGCCGACTGGATGGCCGAGCAGACCACCGATCTCTCCAACACGGTTTTCTACGCCTGCGGCTCCAATGAGATGGTCGAGATGATCAAGGGCATCGTAGCCAACGATCTCAAGCTGCCCAAGGACCAGATGAAAACGGAAAAGTGGGGCTGACGGGGATCCAGGCGGCCCCCGCCGCTGAAACTGCTGGTGATGGGATTGGCCTGCGTCAGCCGATGATGGGCAGCTCGTAGCCCTGGCGGCGCGGCCGCGCCAGGAGCCGGTTCGCCTCCTCATCCCCGGCAAACTGCTCAGCCTGGGGATCCCACTTCAGCTTGCGCTGCAATTTGCGGCAGATATTGACCAGGTGGCAGAGGGTGGTGGCCCGGTGGCCGATCTCGACATCCGCATTCGGCAATTGCCGCGTGCGCACGCATTGCAGGAAGTTTTCGATGTGCGGGATGGCTTCCTTGGGGCCTTCCGGCGTGGGGGGCGGGGCGTCTTTGCGCAGCTCCTCGCGATCCGTGATGAAATTGCCGCGCACGATCTCAATCCGGCCCTTGTCGCCGACAAAGATGGCCCCCAGGTCCTCGTGCTGGCGGTTCTTCCCCTCCAGCTTCAGCAGGGTGCCGCTCGCGTAGCGCAGGGTGACGCGGCAGCGCGGGCCGGCTTCCTCCGGCCAGATTTCCACCGGCCCGGTGTCGTCGGTGCCGAGGGCGCATTGCACCTGGTCCAGGCTGTGGGTGCCCCAGCCGCTCACCCCCCAAACCTGGCCGCCGCCGTCATATTCCTCCCAGTTGCTCCAGCGGAACTGCACTTCGCGGTAGTACGGGCGCAGCGCGGTCTGGTTGCACCAGGCATCCCAGTTGAGGTCGGCCGGGACCGGATCCGGGTCCAGCTTGGGGGTGAAAGTTTTCGGCCCCTCGAAATTGCAGGCGATGACGGTGTGGATTTTTCCGATGGCCCCCTCGCGCACCAGCTTGCTGGCGTACCGGTTGATGGGCATGGAGCGCTGCTGTGAACCCGTGGTGAGGATGCGCTTGGTGTGCCGCACCGCCTTGACGAGCGGCCGCCCCTCCGCGATGGTCAGCGTCAGGGGTTTCTCCGCGTACACATCCAGGCCGGCCTGCAGCGCGTGCATGCAGGCCAGCACCCGCGCATGGGTGGTGGTCTCCACAAAAACCACGTCCAGCTTCTCCTGCTCAAACATCTTCTGGTAGGAGGTGTGCTGGCGCCACTTGTCGCCGCCGGGGATCTGGGAGGCCGCCTCCTTCAGCCGCGTCTGGTAACAGTCGGCGATCGCGACCACCTCCGCGCCGGGCAGGGCCTCGTTTTTCAGGATCCAGCGGGCGCGGCCGCCCAGCCCGATAAAACCGACCTGGATGCGGTCATTGGCACCGGGGCGGCCGGGGGCGGCAAACACCTCGCGGGCGACAAATTGGGGCAGGGCCACCGCCGCAGAGGCGGTCCAGGCGGCCTGTTTGAGGAAACTGCGGCGGCGCATTGTATTCATAGGCTTGAAAAAACTTTAGCCAACCGTGGCGGTATTGAACATAAAAAAATTCGGAATTGAGCGGACTCACCGCACGAACTTGAACGTCGGCTTGGTCATGGTCGAGGCGTAGAAGAGGTTGGCGACCGGGTCCCAGGCAAAGTTCAGCGGCAAGTGATTGACCCACCCCTGAAAACCGTTAGGCTGCCGCCATACTTTATGAGCGCATTCCCCTCCATTTTTTATCACCTGCTCCCGGCCTGTCGGTCACGCGCCCTCGCGCTGCTGGCGCTGGCCTGTTCCACCACCCTGCTCCGGGCGGACGCCCCGGTGGTGGAGTCTGATATCTGCGTCTATGGCGGCACCTCCGGCGGGGTGGTGGCGGCGGTGCAGGCGGCGCGGATGGGCAAGAGCGTGGTGGTGGTGGAACCAGGGCGGCATGTGGGGGGGATGACCTCCGGCGGGCTCGGGGCCACTGACACCGGCAACATCAGCACCATCGGCGGCCTCTCACGCGAGTTTTACCGCCGCGTGGGGCAGCGGTATGGGCTGAGCGAGACCTTCCGTTTTGAGCCACACGTGGCGGAGGAGGTGCTGCGGGAAATGCTGGCGGAATACCAGGTGCCGGTCTATCACGGGCAAACCCTCGCCTCGGTGACCATGCAGGGACAGCAGATCACCGAGCTGGTGACGACGGATGGCACCCGGTTCCGCGCCCGGATGTTTCTGGACACCACCTACGAGGGCGACCTGCTGGCGGCGGCCGGCGTGAGCTTTGCCGTGGGTCGGGAGGCGACCAACACTTTCGGGGAGAACCTCAACGGCATCCGCGCCAGCACCCCCGCCCACCAGTTTGCCCTGGCGGTGGATCCCTATGTCACCCCCGGCAACCCCGCCAGCGGGCTGCTGCCCCTGGTGCAGGCGGGCGATGGCGGCGTGCCGTGCCAGGGGGATTCCCGGGTGCAGGCCTACAACTTCCGCATGTGCCTGACCCAGGTGGAAACCAACCGGCTGCCAATTGACCCGCCCCCCGGCTACGACCCGGCGCGGTACGAGCTGCTGGGCCGTTACATCCAGGCGCGGGTGAACGCCGGCACCACGCTCACCCCGGGCAGTTTTCTCAACATCTCCACCATGCCCAACGGCAAAACGGACATGAACAACAACGGGGCGATCTCCACCGACTACATCGGCATGAGCTACACCTATCCCACCAACACCCCGGCGGAGCGGGCGGTGATCTGGAAGGACCACGAGAATTACATCCGGGGCTTTTTCACCTTCCTGACCACCGACAGCCGGGTGCCCCTGACGCTGCGCTCGAACTTGCAGACCTGGGGCCTATGTCGCGATGAATTCCAGGACACCGGCGGCTGGCCGCACCAGCTCTACGTGCGCGAGGCCCGCCGCATGCTGTCCGACTACCTCATCACCCAGACTGATTGCGATGGGTTGCGCGTGGCCCAGGATTCCGTGGGGCTGGCCTCCTACAACATGGACTCCCACAACTGCCAGCGGTTCGTGCGGTTCAACTCCGTGACCAACGAGGGCGACGTGCAGCGCGCCCCGTCCGGGCCGTTCCCCATCTCCTACCGGGCGATCGTGCCCAAGGTGGGGGAATGCTCCAACCTGTTTGCCACCTTCTGCCTGTCCGGCACCCACATCGCCTTCAGCTCGGCGCGGATGGAGCCGGTGTTCATGATCACCAGCCAGTCGGCGGCCACGGCGGCCGCGCTGGCCATTGATGACCAGGTGCCGGTGCAGCAGGTTTCGTATGCCAAACTGCGCCTGCACCTGCTGGCGCAGGGGCAATCCCTGCAATGGGGCGTCACCGCCACCACCCCCACCAACAGCATTGTGCTGGATAGCGAGCAGACCACCAATGCCGTGGTCGTGACTGGCACCTGGACCGTCAGCACCGCCAACGCCGGCTACAACGGCTCCAACTACCTGCACGATGGCAACACCAACAAGGGGACCAGATCCGTGCGCTACACGCCCAACCTGCCGACCGCCGGGCGTTACCAGGTCGCCCTGCGGTGGCCGCAGAATGCCAACCGCGCCACCAACGTCCCCCTGACGCTCACGCATGCGGGCGGGGTCACCAATCTGACCCTGGACCAGCGGAACCAGGGCAATGCCTGGATCCTGCTGGGCGAGTTCGCCTTCAACGCCGGCACCAATGGCAGCCTCCTGCTCGGCAACACGGGCACGGATGGGTATGTGATCGCCGATGGCGTCATGTGGAGCCCGGTGGCGGAGTCCGCCGTGGCCCAGGTGGATATTCTTGCCACGGACGCCCTCGCCGCCGAGGACGGCCCGGACAGCGCGGTGTTCACCCTCCTGCGCACCGGCGATTCCCTCAGCGCCTTGACGGTCAACTACACCTTGGGCGGCAGCGCCACCCCGGGGGTTGACTACCCGGCGGGCTCTGGATCCCTCGTCATCCCCCCCGGCCTCACCCAGATTTCCCTGCTGGTGACACCCGCCTCCGATTTCCTGACCGAAGGGGATGAGACGGTCGTGTTCAGCCTGCGGCCCGGGAGCAACTATGTGACCGGCTATTTCACCAACGCCCAGATCGCCATCCGGGATGGCGGATTTGGCCGGTGGCGGACCAACCAGTTCACCCCCGGTCAACTGGCCGATCCGGGCCAGAGCGGCAACACGGCCGACCCGGATGCCGATGGCCAGCCGAATCTCATGGAGTATTTCCTGGGGACGGATCCCCGGGGCTCCAATGCGACCCCGGGTCTGGAATTGGTGCGGGGCACCAATGAATGGCTGCTGGAGTGGCGGCGCGCCCGGGCGGCCAACGAGCTTTTCCTGCGTGTGGAACACTCCCCCGACCTGCGCCAGTGGGCCCCGGCCCGGTTCACGGCCCAGACACCTCAGCCGCTGGATTCGAACGTGGTGCAACGCCTGCGTTTCAACCTCGGGCCGGATGCCACCAACGGTGTTCCCGCCGGCTTTTACCGCGTGGCGGTGAGCCCCACCCTGCTCCCGTTGACCACCAACGAGGCGCGCTTCTTCTTCTCGTTTGATTCCTCCCCCCCGGGGACCAACGCCTTCCAAAACACCGTCACGGCCCTGGACGGGTTTTACGGCACGCCGACCATCACCCGCACCGGGACGGTGCTGGCGGATGCGGGCGGGGCGACCAACTACACCGACTTCACCGGCGTGACCTGGCAGGGCAGCGGCGGGGCGTCCACCCCCGGCCATTCCCTGACCTTCAACAACGGCAGCGCCAACAACTCCCTGAGTCTCACCTTCTCCACCCTGGGCCTGCGCCAGGTGCGGATGCGCATGGAGATCCGGTCCGCCGCCCAAACCGGCGGCTCCGCGCCGGTGGCTTTCACCAGTTTCACCTATGACCTTGGGGCGGGCCCGCAGCCCGTGCCCGGAGTGAACCTGTCCGTGCTGGCTGACAATGCCTTCCACGAATGGACCGCCGACCTGTCCGCCTTGTCCGCCATCGATAACCAGCGCCAGATCACCCTCACCTGGACAGTCAAAACCCTGGCCACCACGCCCGCCGAGAGTTTTCGCGTGGATAACCTGGAAGTGCGGGCCCAGCCGGTGGGGAACTGACCGGGGGGATGTGGTTTCAATTTGGGGCCGGAGGGCTTTGGATGTCCCACCAAGTGGCCGCCAGCCGCCGCCGTCTCCCGCAGTCGCGGGACTTCGCGACTACGAGGGGCAACCGGCTACACGACAGTGTCTTGGAGTGCGCGTGGCTCGCCACCGCCTTTGGGTGCTCGGACAGGTTGTGGAGCTTCTCGCCATCCTGCTTCTGGTCTGCGACGGGCACCAGGGTTTGACTTCGATGCAGTGATGCAATAGCATCAGATGTATGAGAACGACTTTGGACATCGAAGACGATGTGCTGCAAGCCGCCAAGGAATTGGCGCAGCGGGAAGGCGTCACGGCGGGACAGGTTATTTCCACTTTGGCGCGGCGCGGTCTGGCCGCCCCCGCCCCGAGGCCCGGGAAATCTCCCGGCACACGCGGCGGAGTGCCTTTGGTGGCCTCGCGCGGCGAAGTGGTGACTCTTGAACGCCTCCAGAAATTGATGGATCAGGAAGGGGTTTGAGCCATGCGCGCCTTGCTGGACGTGAATGTCATCATCGCGCTGCTTGATCCGGACCATGTGTTTCACGAACGCGCTCATGCGTGGTGGGCTGCGAATCGGAACCACGGCTGGGCCGGTTGTCCGCTCACGGAAAACGGCGTGGTTCGCATCATGTCCCATCCCGGCTACAGCCAGAAAGCGCGGTTCACGCCGGGGGATTTGATCGGGCGTCTCCGTCAATTCGCCGCCCAGAGCAATCATGAATTCTGGCCCGATGACATTTCTCTGCGGGACGAAACCATCTTCGTTGCGGAGCGCCTCCACAGTTCTCGCCAACTGACCGACCTCTATTTGCTGGCGCTGGCGGTGGCGCATCACGGACGGCTGGTCACGTTTGATCATGGCATTCCCCTTTCCGGCGTCCATCACGCCAAGGCGGAGAATTTGTGTGTCCCATAAACGCCACCAGAAACAACCTGGAAAAGCAGTTGAATGGCCGCGAAGGAACGTAAGGAAAACAAAGAGGGAAAAGCATTAACCTCGAATCACACGAATTAAACGAATGTGGAAATTGACCGTTTTGCATTTCCTTTGTTGCCTTCGTTGCCTTCTGTAAATTTCCGGTTTTCGGTCTTCCGGTCTTATTCGCTCAATTCGTCCCTTTCGTGCTTAAAAGTTCTTTTCTTTGAGTTCTTTGTGATCTTTTGCGGCTAATCCAATTGCGGTTTAGGGTAAATGTTCTTGCTCCCGTGATTGCCCACATCGATGGACAACATCCGTTTTCAGCGGTTGTGATTATTCGCGTGTATTGGCGTCCATTCGCGATTCATGAAAACGTGGATTTGTAATCCGCTTTCCGTGCCGCCACCCATCCGAACGGGAAAAAGCGGATTGGAAATCCGCGCTCCGCACCTCAGCCCGGCAAATCAGGCCCAACCGGAACGATAAGGTCGGTGAACTTTCTGGCCGGGCGGGAAACCGGCTTCAGCGACGGGCGTTCTATCTGCCATGGGAGGAGGATACGACCTTCCATCCGTTGGTGGTTCGTTCGAGAACGTAAGTGTATAGCGTGTTGGAGGGGGATCCCGAGATAACGTAAGCGTCACCGCCTTGCCTCCCGGTTTTTAGCGCTCCTGTTTCCCGCAATTCGAAGTCGGTTATCTCGGCGAGAGCGTCTCGCGTATCAACCAGCTTGCACGCCATCGTGGCACGCCAAAGCCGGGCCCAGCGGAATCGTGAAACAACCTGATGAATTTCACGCGCCTCCTGCGGCTTTAGTTGTCCGACGACTCGCCCATGGACTTTCGTTCGACATCCTTCCAATACGACCCCGGCTGTGATCAGGATCAAAAGAATGCCTGCAACCAGGAATGATTTTCGCGACATGGGTGTGGTATGGTTGGGTTCAGGGGCTTCATGGGGCTTAAATTAGGCCGACCAGCCCCAAAAGCGACTCAAAAATGGCCACCGCCTGAGAAAGGCCCGGAGGTTCCGCCTGCCCAACAGAATTCAACCTTCTCCTTTTCCCTCGGCGTTTCCCGGCACGCCAACACCGGGTGATTTTTCATCCCGTGGTGAAGGTTCGTCCCCTTGGAGATGCCCCAATACTCCCGCGCCGCAATCCACTGCCGGACGGGTTTTACGCCACGCCGGCCATCGCCCGCACTGGGACGGTATTGACGAACGTGGGCGGGGCAACTTCACCGGCGTCACCTGGCTGGGCAACGGCGCGGTGCCTGCTGCGCCTTTGGCCGGCGCTGCCTCGCAAGTTCCGCCGCAGTGCCGCTTTTTTCCATTTCCCGCCGACCCGGATTCTCCTACGCTCACCGCATGAAAAGCATCCTTCCCCTGCTCTGCCTCATGGCCTCCCTGCTGGTCTCCCTCGGGGCGGATCTGGAGCGGGAATTTGCCGTTCCGCCCGCCGCCGCCAAGCCGTGGGTGTATTGGTTTTGGATGGATGGCAACGTAAGCCGGGAGGGCATCACCGCCGATCTCGAGGCCATGCACCGCGCCGGCATCGGGGGACTGCTCCTCATGGAGGTGGACGTGGGCGTGCCCAGGGGCCCCGTGAAATTCATGAGCAAACCGTGGCGCGAGCTGTTCACCCACGCGGTGCGCGAGGCCGAGCGCCTGGGGCTGGAAATCACCCTCAATGCCGGGCCGGGCTGGACCGGGAGCGGCGGACCGTGGGTCAGGCCGGAGCAGTCCATGCAGCACCTGGTGGCCACGGAAACCCCGGTGACCGGCCCCACCAACCTCAGCCAGGTGCTGCCCCAGCCCGCCCCCCGGCCTCCCTACTTTGGCGAGGCCGGCCTTGCCCCGGAGATGATCCAGGCCAGGAAGAACTTCTATGCGGACGTCGCCGTGCTCGCCCTGCCGCTGCCCGGCGCTCCCGACCGTCTGTCCGATCTGGAGGAGAAGGCGCTTTACCTGCGACACCCCTACTCTTCCAAGCCGGGCGTGAAGCCACACCTGCCCGCCCCGGCTGTCCACCCCGAATTCCCCCCGCGCGCTGTGGTGCCGAGCAGCCAGATCCTTGATCTGACCACCCACCTGGATGCCAATGGGCGGCTGACGTGGGCGGTGCCGCCCGGCCAGTGGCTGGTGTTGCGCTTCGGGCGGACCAGCACGGGGGCCAACACCCGCCCCGCACCCGCACCCGGCCTTGGCCTGGAATGCGACAAGTTCGACAGCGCCGCCCTCGCGGCCCATTTCGAGAATTTCCTCGGCACCCTGCTGAAGGATCTGGGACCGCTGGATCCCCGGCGCACCACTGGCTGGACCACCCTGCACATCGATAGCTGGGAGATGGGCTCCCAAAACTGGACCGGCCGATTCCGGGAGGAATTCCAGCGGCGCCGGGGCTATGACCCGCTCCGCTACCTGCCCGCCTACCAGGGCCTGGTGGTGGATAGCCTGGCCACCACGGAGCGCTTTCTCTGGGACGTGCGCCAGACCGCCCAGGAGCTGGTGGTGACCAACCATGCCCTTCGCCTCCGGGAGCTGGGCCGCCCGTACGGATTCAAGCTCTCCATTGAGCCGTATGACATGAACCCGTGCGCGGACCTGTCCCTGGGCGGTGCGGCCGATGTTCCGATGTGCGAGTTCTGGTCCCAGGGCTACGGTTTCAATTCCGCGTTCAGTTGCCTGGAATCCGTCTCCATCGGGCACACGCTGGGGCGGCCGATCATCGCCGCCGAGGCCTTCACCGCCAGCGCGGCCGAAGCCTGGCGGCTTTATCCGGGCGCGATGAAAGCCCAGGGCGACTGGGCATTCTGCGCCGGCATCAACCGCCTGGTCTTTCACCGGTACGCGCACCAGCCATGGCTGGACCGATGGCCGGGCATGACCATGGGGCCGTACGGGGTGCACTATGAGCGCACCCAGACCTGGTGGCCGATGGTCGGGGCCTACCACACCTACCTGCAACGTTGCCAGCACCTGCTCCGCCAGGGGCAACCGGTGGCCGACATCCTCTACCTGGCCGCTGAGGGAGCCCCGCACGTCTTCCGCCCGCCCCCCTCGGCCATCAGCGGCGAGGCCGCCCTTCCCGACCGGCGCGGGCACAACTTCGACGGGTGCGCCCCGGAGACGCTGCTCCAGCGCATCACCGTCCATGCGGGCCGGCTCACCACTCCCGAAGGGATGTCCTACCGCCTGCTGGTGCTCCCGGAAAACGACACCATGACGCCCCCGTTGCTGCGGAAAATCCGCGACCTGGTGCGCGCCGGTGCCACGGTGCTGGGACCGTGCCCCCGGAAATCCCCCAGCCTCACCGGCTATCCGGGCTGCGATGACGAGGTGGCGCAGTTGGCCGCCGAATTGTGGGGCCCTGAGGGCACCCATCCCCCCGGCGGCGAACGCAAGCTTGGCCGGGGTCGGCTGATCCTCAGCCACCCGCCCCGGAATCCATCCGCGCTCAAGCAGGCCGCCCGGCTAGACAGACAGAGCCAATGGATCTGGCATCCGGAGGGCAGCCCGACGGCCTCCGCCCCGGTGGGCGTGCGTTGGTTTCGTCGCCCTTGGGTCATCGCGCCGGGCACCATTGCCGAGGCCTGGCTGGCCATGACGGCTGACAACAGCTTTGAAGTGCGGGTCAATGGCCAACGGGCGGGCCAGGGGGACAATTTCACTCAGTTGTTCGCCCTGGATATCAGCGCCTGTTTGAAGCCGGGCACCAATCTCCTGGAGGTCGTGGCCACCAACGGTGGCGATGCCCCAAACCCGGCCGGCCTGATTGGCACGTTGACCGTTCGTTACGCGGACGGTCGTCAGCTCACCCTGAACACCGATGCCCAGTGGGAAAGCGCTGCCACTGATCACGGCCCCTGGCAACCCGCCCTCGTCCTGGGCTCCCTGGGCCTCAAGCCGTGGGGGAAGACCCCGGCCGCCCCGGAGCAGACAACGTTCCCCGACTCCTACGGCGACTATGCCCAGGCCGCCGGCATCCTGGCCCGCGCCGGGGTGAGGCCGGATTTCGAGGCCGATCTGCCCCTGCGCTACACCCACCGCCAGGTGGGGAAAACCGACCTTTACTTTGTCGCCAACCCCGTTGATCAGGCGGTCCGGGGCCGGGCCTGGTTCCGGGTTGCCGGTCGGCAACCGGAACTGTGGGACCCGGTCACCGGGCAGACCCGTTTGCTGCCCGAATTCACCCAGGCAGAGGGGCGGACCAGCCTCCCCTTGGAATTGGCGCCGCACCAGTCCTGCTTCATCGTCTTCCGCACCCCGGCATCGGGCCGTCGTAAAACCGGTGCCACCAACGCCCAACCCCTGAAACCGCTGGCCCAGTTGGCCGGATCTTGGGAGGTTTCATTCGCCGAGCGCTGGGGCGGCCCGGCAAAGCTGGTGTTCGCGGAGCTGCAGGATTGGACCGCACGCCCGGAAGCCGGGGTGAGGCATTATTCCGGCCTGGCCACCTACCGCAAGCAGTTCAATCTGCCCGCCGGGCACCCGGCCGCACGCCCCCTCTTCCTTGATCTGGGCTCGGTGCACAATCTGGCCCGCGTGCGCCTGAACGGCCGCGATCTGGGCGTGATCTGGTGCGCCCCGTGGCGCGTGGACATCACCGCCGCTGCCAAACCGACCGGTAACGAACTGGAGATTGAAGTCGCGAACCTCTGGCCCAACCGCCTCATCGGGGATGCCGGGCAACCGGCCGAACAGCGGCTGACGTGGACCACGTTCCAGCCGTACAAGAAAGACGCCGCGCTGCTGCCCTCCGGCCTGCTCGGGCCGGTGACCCTGCAAACCCCGTGATTCCAATGGGCCGGAACTTCAGGATGACGACCGCACCCCATCCAGAGTGGTGCGGATCAGGCGGAGCAGGTCTTGCGGCTTGTACGGCTTGGGGAGCATCTGCAGGCCGCCGCCAGCACTCATATTCGCTCCGGCCCACTCCTGATTGTAGCCGCTGACAATGATGACCGGCAGCCGGGGAGACTGCTTGCGCAGCTCCATGGCCAGATCTTTCCCGGTGATCCCTCCCGGCATCATCATGTCCGTGAGCAGCAGTTGCACCCCAGTGCCAGACTGGGCCCAGACCTGCAAGGCGGCCGGGCCGCAATCCGCCTCCAAAACCCGGTAACCCGCCTTTTCGAGCAGGCGCTTCGTCAGGCTGCGCAGTGCCGTTTCATCCTCCGCCAGCAGGATCGTCTCATGACCGCCCGGCGGCGGGGTGGTGGGCGGGGTGGGATTTGGAGCGGGCGGCAGCTCGGCGGTCTGCCGCGGCAGGTAGATGTCAAACCGAGTCCCCTTGCCAACCGTGCTCGCCACTTCGATCCAGCCGCTGTGCTGTTTGACAATGCCGAAGGCGGTGGCCAGGCCCAGACCGGTGCCTTGGCCCACTCCCTTGGTTGTGAAAAACGGCTCAAATATCCGCTGCCGTGTTCTTTCATCCATGCCACACCCGGTGTCGGTGATGCTCAATCGGGCAAAGTCCCCGGCGCGGGCATCCGGGTTGTTTTGGGTCTGGCTTTGGGTGAGGTGGCAGATGTCGGACTTCACACGCAAGGTGCCGCCTTGCGGCATGGCATCACGGGAGTTGATCGCCATGTTCATCACCACGTGGCTGATCATGCTCGAATCACCGTGAATGACCACCGGGGTGGGCAGCAGTTCCACCTCCAGCACGCTCAACTCGCCCAGCAGGCGACGCAGCATGACCACCATGCCTTGCACCAGTTGGTTGAGATCCGCCTCCTGGGCCATCATCACCTGGCGTCGGCTGAAGGCCAGCAGCTGACGGTTGAGACTGGTGGCCCGGACCACGGCCTGGCGGATTTCGGTCAGCGACGACTGCTGATCGGCATCGAAATTCTCACCCGAGGCCAGCAGATCCACATGTCCCTGCACCACGGTGAGCAGATTGTTGTAATCGTGCGCCACGCCGGCGGCCAGTTGCCCCACCGACTCCATCTTTTGCGCCTGCAGGAATCGGGCTTCAAGTTCGCGGCGCTCGGTCAGATCCCGGCCCATGAACTGGTAACCTTTGATCTGGCCATCCTCCACGAGCGGTCGGACCTTCATTTCGATCAGGTGCAGGGCGCCGCCCGGTTTCTGGATCTCCACCTGCAAGGCTGGGGAGATCTGTTGGGGGACCAGAGCCCGGAGTGCGCCCTCCACCTCCGTCCAGGACTGCGTGGTGAACCGCCGTTGGTGCCGGAGCGTTTTTTTCTCCCCCTCAGAGTGCTCGAACAACTGCCGGGCGGCCTTGTTGAGCGAAGTGCACCCCCCCTCCAGATCCGTGGTGTAAATGATGTCTCCGGCGTTTTCAAAGAGTTCGCGATACCGGTCCTCCAGCAGGATTTCCTTGGCCAGTTTATCCTGGATGAGCTGGGTTTGGTATTGCACCCGGTGGCGCAAGGCCGCCACCCAGACCAATGCCAGCAGCAGCACCGCCAACACCGCCCCCAGGGCCAGCAGGATGCGCCTGGGCGACCACCAGGCGGCCTTGTCCAGCACCACGATATCCCCGGCATTCGGCACCAGCAGCCGGAAAGCGCGCGCTTGCCGGTTTTCATCCGCCTGGATTTGGCAGATGCCGTCCACCCGCAGTCGGCTGCCCAGCGCGTGTTTCAGGGTTTCCAGCGTGTTTCCAGGGGCCTCCAAGGTGGCCGTGAAAATGTATTCCGCGTCCTGCAACACCATCTGAAGATGCTGCCCGCCCGGCACCACATCCACCAGCCTGCCCGTCACCTGCAGCCGTTCGTTATTGTATTTCCCTTCGGCCAGCACCTCCGCTGCGGTGACGGGGCGCGCGGTCGGCAGCGCGTCGTTGCCGCTCACCCGGTACTGCACGCTTTCCAAGGTGGGCGTGTAATCCCCCCGGATGGGAAAGCCGAGCACCTCCAGGATCTGACCCGGTTTCGGCGGCGGAAGGTTTTGCGCTGGCAGCGGAAACCGGATGCCTCCGGTGTCATCCTGCAGATAGACGGTGCCGTGCTTGTCCGCATAAGTGCAGACACCCCGCAGCCGGATCTGGGTATCCGTCACCAATCCCCGGCTTTCATCTTCCGCCGCGTAATTGAGCAGGCTTTTTATGGTGGTCAGCGGCAGCTCGAACGGACGCTCTGGGCTGGCTTCCACCACGGTCACCTGCTCCCACCCGGGCACGAAGAGCTTGATGCCGGTGAACTGGCGGTACGCGTTGAAATCCGTGCCGCAAATCCCGCGCACGCGCAGACGTGCCCCTAATAGCTGGTCCAGGTTGGTGCCGGTTTCTGGCAGTTGCACCTGAAAGCGCCCCAGGCTGCCCTTCAGCGCCAGGCGCAGACCGGGCCGGTTGGTGTTGAGCAGTTGGCGCACCACCCCGCTCATTTCAATCCAGTTGCAGTCTTCCGCACCGGAAACCAGCGAGTCAAACGTCACGGGCTTCAAATCCGGCAGCGGGCCTTCCCCCAGCACCTTCAGCGTGGTTTGGTAGAGGATGGGCGCATAGCCGCCCGCCCCGGTGATGCCTCTCACTTCCACCCGGCTGCCAGGCTTCATGGCGAGCGGAGGTCCGCTGTAATCCGCATAGATCCCCTTGCTGCCATCGTGCAAAAACAGATTGAACCTGTTGCTGTCAAAGTAGCTGACCGTGGCCACGAGCCGCACCGGGTAGCCCTGCCCGGCCTCGGCTGCGGATAGCCGGCGGATGGTGGCAATATTGGTGAGCAAATTAAGGGTTGCGGCTTCTCCCGGAATACGGCCCATGGTGCGCGGGTTATAGTAGATGGCTGCGTGGAGGGTCGGCTTGCCCTGGGCATCCAGGCGCGGGAAACCGGCCACCTGCAATTCCTCCCCCACACCGCCCAACCGGGGCTGCTCCGTGGCCAGGCGCAGGGTGCCGGTCTTGTCCTGCAAATCAATCCAGGCGCCCGCCTTGTACGCTGCAATGCGGCCGCTCACCAGCACCCGCATGAGCCGTTCGGGGGCCGAAAAAGGATCCTCGCGCAGGAATTGCTACTGGCTGATCGGGGTGGGAGCCTGGCTGAAGGAGGGCGCGGCACCCTGGCGCCAGGTGGTCAGTTGCTGGATGCTCTGCAGGAATATTTTCACCCGGGTTTGGCCG
>CAIYYI010000084.1 GCA_903930345.1 uncultured Verrucomicrobiota bacterium | reverse complement strand
GGGAAACGCTGGTGGGACTCCAGCCGCGGGATAAGACAGGTGATCGGTGAATCGCTCGCTTATCTTTACGCCAGATTGTGGTTCACTCCTCCGACTTCATAGAGACATCGTCCGCTGGAGAATCGCTGATCGAATCATCAAAAATGGGCCGTCCGTTGGCCAGATTGTTAAGGTTGTCCCAGAGCGCGATCATCAGCACCGCCATGAACAACAGGACTTGCAGCCCGCAAAAGTTCATCACCCACTGGCTGCCGCCAGCATTTCTTTGCCTCATCTTTAATGAGATCCATGCACTGCCCACAATCCCGGAAAAACAGACGGCCAGGCACGGATAGAACAGCCAATATACACACTCGCGCAGCAGCACCGGATAACCGCCTTTGTTCATCCAGAACTCGGGAATCTCTCTAAGCACGGAGGCGGCCAGCAGCATTCCGCAGAGGATGCTGTTGATAAAAAGGAGTCCAAATGTCGGACCTATCGGCCAATAGTTGTTTTGCGATGTTCCCGGCTGGCTGGATTTGGTGTCTATAATGACCGGTGTTTGCGATGCCTTCACAGGAGGGCTTTCAGGCGCAGGACAATTCCCCGCCCACTCCCTCATCTCAGGTCCATGCATATGCTCCCATGGTCAAATGGTGTAATCGGATATGATGGCGGCTCAATCGCTGATGGCTTTGTAAAATTGGGCCGGCTTCTTTGTGGTGGTTTGCCATGGCCCTTCAGGGGAATCGACATATCCGGTAGTCACCGGTTGCCACCGTTTGCAGTCGTCAGACGAATAAATATTATAGCGCTGTTCTGCCGGGCCGCTTATCGGCACGGTGACATTGTTTGTGCCAGGCATGACTCTTAGCGACATGGGACCTGGATTTCGGTCGCGTTGGCGCATATGCCCATAATAGCTCGGGAAATTCGTCAAAGCGATAAGTTGGGCATTGGTGACGCCGGGGTTCTGCCAAAAGGAACGTAATTGCTCTGGCGTGGATTCCACTCGCACAAGCGATACATCATCAATCCAGAGGCGGGTCTCCGCGCTGAGCTGCTTGTAGGGGGAAAAAAATCCCAAAAACAGCAGATTGGTAGAACGGAGCGCTTGAAGCGGTGTTTTCATCAGATTCGTGCCCGCATTGCAGGAAAAGAATCCGGCGAAATCATCGAGCGGCAAAAGAATGCGATTCCACTGGTGATTGGTGACCGTGCGACGCAGGTGATAGAGGGCGTAGGATTCCTTCGTGGTGTTTTCCTCAGCCAGATACAGGTCGAAATTGAGGTTTGTATCCTCCATCCAAGCCGTTGCTGGCTGACAGTTTGTCCACGGAAACGCCGCCTTTGAGGCCGGCGGAGCCGCATACGCGAGGAAATCAAAAACCAGGTTCGTCAAGGTGGAACTGTGGTCTGCCCGCAACGTCATCTGTATGGCATTGGCCCCATCCGGGTTGGGCAATCGTAGGCCGGTAAAAGCAAAGGACTCGTAACCGGTCTGCTTGACCTCCAGGGAATAAAGGCCATTGGTGGATTGGTCGATGAGGGCGCGACGCGGCGGTTGATACCACTGGATGGTTTTGCCGGCCACCACAATCTTTCCAGACGTTGTTGTGGAAGTCTTTGTGTAGTTGGTGGGGCGGGGGCCGGAAAGATCCAGCGGCACGGTGGTGTACGAAAAGGCTAATGACAGGTCGTTCGTCGTTTCAAAATCCGCCACCGTCGCAACCGGGGTGATCTGTTCCGGTGCTGGCTGTGGATATGGGCGCCCCAGTCCCGTGCTGACCAGTTCAACCCGATCCACGAGCAGTTCGCCGTTTCCGGAACGAAACAGGTAGAGCATCAGGTTTTCCTGGATCCAACGTGTGATGGTGATGTAAGGCAGGTTCTCGGTGAAGGCATTGCGTCGATAGTTTCGAATCAGGTTTTTGTGGAGAGAGAATCGCAGGGTCTGCCACCCGTCCGCACTCTCATCCACCACCCGGATGTCCGTGAAGGTGTCGCTGGGGGCAAAAGCGAGGTTGATGCAGCCAAAGGCCAACTGGAACCGCCCTGAGACCACCTTCAACCGGATGCGGATCTCATCGGCCTCCGGCAGCAGGTAATCCCAGTTCAGCAGGGAAAAGACCGAAAAGGTGTCTGACCCCAGCGTCGAGGCTCCGGACGTCCACTGCCACGGGAAATTGGTCGCCATCGTCAGGCGGTAAACCTTGCGGCCCAATTCCGCGTTTAAGACATTCGTGCGCCAGCTATATTGGACGGCATTGCTTTTCACATCGGCCGGCCAGTTGTAATAGACGATCGCACCTGTCTGGGTGAAGTTGGTATACACAGCCAGAACCTTGTCCTGTGCCTCGGCGGTGCAAACTGGCGACAGCAGCGCCCCTGACACTGACATCGCCAACCAAAAAAACCGGAAATACAGTGATGCACGTTGGCGGGCTGCCTTTATTCTGGAAGCATATTCTGTCATAATACTGCTGGCTTAAAATTGTTCACACACGAGGATTTGGCCTTGGATGCCACCCGTTGAATGGGAGGCATTCACCCAGTTTTCCTCCCGCAGGCTACCGCTGTTTCCGGTGTGCCCCCGCTTTTTCTAGGACCGATTTCAATAATTGACCGGTATTGTCCAGAGCTTGTTTGCGTTTGAGTCGAAGCGCTGCCGCCTGCTGACGAAATGCTGTGGCCCCTGCCAACCGATCGCGGATTTGCCGCTCCAATTCCCCGGCTTCCAGATCCTGGAAGCTCCCTGCCGGACGCAGACCATAGGGGCTGAGAAATGAGTCTATCTTGGTGCCACGGCGGATCCCCACCAGCGGAGTGTCACTCAATGACGCCAGAATCAAACCATGCAGACGGCTCGATACAACAACGTCCATCTGCCCCAATACTCCCGCCACCTCCTCCGGATCCTGAACGCCCTCAATCACCTGCATTCGGCTGGCCGCCTTTAATCGGGGGATCATCTCGATCATCAGCCGCGCATCGGTGACGAAATTGATCGGGATCCCGAAAACTGATGCGTTTGTGTCTGCCATTACCCGGTCCAGAACGGATATCACCACCGCCAAGTTGCGAGGGGGATCCTGCGCCGACAGGCAAAGCCCCAATCGTGGAATGCCCGGGGTTGCCAGTGCGGAGCGCGTTGCATCCGGCATCTCGGCCTGATCAAGCGGGGATGGGTTCAAGCCCAAGGCCGCATCCGTGCCCACAACGATGTTCCCGGTCACACCGCAACGACGCAGATTGGCCTCCGAATCGGGATCGCGCAATACAACCAAGTCTGACTTGGGCAGCAATTCCCGCATGCGGCGGTAGGTTCTTCCTTTCCGATATGCCTCTATCCACGCGGCCAAGTTTATTACGCCACCGGTCATTCGCTGAATGCGGTCGTACGTTGGACGCCAGCGGGAGCGCACCTGGTAAAGGTGGGGATTCAGCTCATCATTCATGCCCACGCAGAGGACGACCGTGCGCTTGTTCAACCTTTGTGCCGTCTCCAACAAACCCAAAGGAATGTCTGGATAATCCGAAAGCCCGGTTGCCCCCGACCAGAGCAGAACATCGTGTTCCGAGATCACTTGATCCACCTCTGGACCGCTTGCCGCCACACCTACGAAGCCAAACGGTGGACAGGTTTCCACATTCAGGGCCCGCTTGGTTGTCTCAGGATCCCCGGTTGCCACCGTTATTTTCGCCCTTGGCACCCCGCGGCGGATCATCCGCACGATTCCGGCGATAATGGCTTCGTCACCCACGTTATTGGCCCCGAATGGCACCCCGGCACAGAGCACACGCACCGCACCCTCAGGAACATTTTGATCGCGAGACTGAGCCGTTTTTCCGTTGCTGTTATTCATCGGTGCTTTTTCGTTAGAGTCCGGTACTTCAAAATCTGTGAGACACTCCCATTTATTGTGAAGATAATCAAGAGATCGGTTCCGTCCCAAATCCTCGGCCAAGAAAATTCAAAAACAAAATCCGGTCCTCCCCATGGGGAGAGGATGGCCAAAAATGACTAAACGTGACTAGAAGTGACCGGCCGTGACCGAAAAATGAAATTTGGGGGAAAGGCGGAATGGGGACGGGGACGGCACACACAAATGCGGATTGTGGATTGCGGATTTGAAGACTGGGACGGCTCGGCGGGAGCCTCACCGGGTTTTGGTTTTCCATCCTGCTGGGGCAATCAATCTACCGGATTTCAGCACAGTGCTGCCAATGATAATGTCAAAGATCAAAAGTTTACTAAAACTTTACTTTTTCCTTACCGGCTCAGGGTTTTTCTAAACCCCTCCCCGGCCCACCCGCATTCCCTCGATATTCCAAAGGGAATGCACAAGGCAAACAATAGGCCGACAACGCCAGTTATTCAACGTTTTTTCGTTTCCACGTTTTTTCGTTTCCATTCTGGATGGCAAAGGTGATGGCCAACGCTGATTGCCTTCTGGAAAAATCATCGCATGTCATTGATTATCAAAAGTTCGTGTTACAGGATCATCATTGGAAAGGAAAGCGGTGGCGATATTCTGATATGCCACACCCTTGGCTGGCCTGCGGCCAATCGCCGAAGAATTCTTTGGTGATTACGTTTTCATCTACGACATCCTGGCTGCCTCTGGTTGCGTTCGCTGTTCCCTTCGTGGCCGGGTAGGGGAAAAGACTGTTCATATTCCCGGGCAGCCTGCGGCAACCATGTCTGCCCAAAGATTTCGCCGTCGGCGATGTTCAGTCTTCCATTTGCCCAGCAATTTCGCGTAGGCGGCTGGATTTACCTCGAACAGAGCCTTCATCCAAAGCGCTGATTCTTGATAATACGATCCGCTCCCTCCCGGGTTCGGCACAAGCGTGTGAAGATGTTGTTCCCAGGGTAGTCTCACTTTGATTCGATCCAGCTTCTCAGCCAGCAGCCCCAGAGCCTGGCGCAAGCTTTTCTCCATATCTCCAGAGACCTGCAGAGCCGGAACCAGCACGCGGGAATGAAAGGTGGGGCAGGTTGCCTGGATTTCAGGATATTGTGGCAAGTGACGCGTCAGCAGGGCAAGCGAGCGCCAGTTCTTGCCGAAGAACGCGGCATGATCGAGGCAGCATTCGATCCAGACATCCACATGTTCAATGAAAAGCTCCTGGCCTGACGGGGGATTGCGTTGTGCCTCAATCAATCGGTGGGGCCAAGTTTCGGTCGCGCCCTCGTTCCGGGACTCTTGTGAAGTGCAGGCCTCGGTGATACGCTGCCGCCACTCGGTGAACAATCGCTCGGACGCCGCAGGCTTGGCCAGGTGGCGCTCATATTCCCGGAATGACTCCAGGACGGACACCCAGTTTTCCTCACATCGCAGCACGGTGCGCTGCAGACGCAGGCTGGCGGCCCGCTCCGTATTATTGAGCTGGGTGGCGGCCACCTCCCAACGGTCAAGAAGTCTTTGTATCGTCAGGGTTTCTTCTGGCCCACGGTAGTAACGGGAATTTGGCAGAAGCAGCTTTTCGGGACTCCAGGGATCCTCCTCGGACCATCTGAGCAAACTGGAAAGAGTTCGCCCAATATGCCTCTCGGCGGCGCGAAAATCCTGACGGGCCACCGCCTCAGTGATCAAGGGCTCACCGTAATGCCAATCCTGTTCCAAGTGTTCTTCGCAGGTTCGCAGGTAGGCGTCAGGATCAAACCGGCTTTCAAATTCATGCTGGATTGAGTGCCACACGGACCGAAGGTTGGTGAGTTTTCCGGCAAATTGAGGCTCCAGCAAATAGGCGTGAATCTCGCGGCAGACGCCTTCAGGCAATCCGGTGAGGAATTGGCGGCAGGCATTCCGATCCAGTTCGCTGTGCTGCCCTGTGCCCTCCAAGCCGCACAGGATATCCACCAGTTTTTGACCGGGCCTGGATTCGCCAGCCAAGCCCAGCCACGTCCACCGCAGCACGCAGGAGCTGGCACATGGTCCGAGGATAAAGTTATAATCAACCGGCTGAAACCAATCCGGCAGAGACCGTACGTTCTGGTTGATCTCCTCCAGGGTTTCCAAAAGCAAATCCGGCTGTTTCACCAAAGGAAAAGCCCGATCAATCCACTCAGAAAGAGGCCTTGCCGCCGCCTCCAGATCGTCAGCCAATGCCCTGTGGTCGAAGTACGGCGGGTGCCAGTGCTCTTCGTGATTGGCGTAAGGTCCATCTTCGTCCTCCACTTCCGCGATATGGCCGGTCCAGGCCGCCCAAAGCTCATTCCAGATTTCAACAATCTTCTGGGAGGAGGCAACGGCCTCGGATTGGATGTCTTGTTCACGCAGGATTCGCTGAACGGTATCCGCCAGGTCTGGGTCATCTGATCGGAGCCGGTCATCCACTGCCTGCAGATGGCCTGCCGCAGCGGCGACATCGAGCAAGGTTTGGATTTGTTCATCAGTCAGCGCGGCTTTCAGGCGGGCACCGGGGCTGGCACCTGCGGTTGTTTTATTCTCAGACATATTTAATTGGTGGCCCGTGGGGCTTTTGTTTTTGGGTGCCACAGCAGGCCGGTATGCGCTTCCAGCCATTGCGGTTTTCGATGGTCTCAGACAGGACGCCGAGTGATTGGTACTTTGGCATAAACAACCAATCCACTGCGACCCGCGCTTCCGCTTTCATAGGCTCCGATTATGGCCCTAAACCCGGGGCATCCCGTAACCGATGGCGTTGAGCGCGTCGCGGAAGGCTTTCTCTTTGTCCATAGGCACCACCAGGCAGCGTTCACCGGTGCGTTGGCAGAGTTTTCCGGTTTGCGAATTCTGCGCGATCAGGTCCGCGATTTGCGGCGAGATGCACTCGATCAAAAGGGCGGTCCCTTTGCAGATGCAGGCGGCCCCAC
The DNA here is from genome assembly GCA_903930345.1 of uncultured Verrucomicrobiota bacterium. GTDB lineage: Bacteria > Verrucomicrobiota > Verrucomicrobiia > Limisphaerales > CAIYYI01 > CAIYYI01. Next base: position 8,043 of record CAIYYI010000084.1, on the reverse strand, counting down.
GCTGTTCCACCGCCGCAAAAAAACCTTCAACAGTTTCGGGCAGCGGTTGGGGATCGCCGGCGGCCAGGAGAGCCCGGACCTCCGCGATGCGAGCGCCTTTTTCCACGGACTTGATGGACCGTGCCTCATCCAGCATCCACAGTCCGGGGCCTTGAGACTCAGCGAAATTCTCAAGGAGCAACTTCTGGTCGGGTGAAAGATCGCCGTGGTCGATGCGGATCTGCCGGTTGGGCAGCACGGTCAGGGAAACGGCGGGTTTTTCCTGGCGCAATTCGTAATGATCAGCCTGGTCGAGAATAAACGCGCCGAGCGGGGTCAATCGAAAGTATCGCAGGCCGTCGTAGCGACTGAGGAAGATGAGGTCGTCCGCACCCCATTGACCTTTGAAATCGCTGCGCGCGCCCGCTGGATATTCGTAGGCGATATCGATCATGCCAAGCGGCGCAGCGTACTCAAATAGCAAGCAAAGCAGATAGCGCTCTTGCAGGATGCTCCAGCCGCCGTATCCGTTGTAGCCGAGACTGCCATACTGGGGGTCGCAAAGGTACAGGCTCCCAGGATCGCGGGTCACCTCAAACTGAAAACCGGCCGCCCGCATATAGCGGGAGAACTCCCCGATTTCAACCCACCGGCCGACCGGGCATTCTGTCAGTGCGGATTCGATGGTGTCGCGGCGATCTTCGGGCGGCGTGAGGCCCTTGCCCCCTTTTCCCTTTTGCCCTTTGATCGTGTCAATGCGGCTGAACTCGTCGATGATCCCCCGCGTGAGCCAGGCATTCCAAATTTCGCGGAGGGTTTGCGCCGGCGGTGCTTCCAAGGCGGCGCGACCGGTCTTGGTGAGCAGAAGTTTCTCGTTCCGGAGAGCCACGAATTTGGCGGCCTGCACCAGCAGCGCCCAGGAGAAGGCTTTGACCGGCCCGACCTCCGGGTCCCAGGAGTTGACCTTCTCGGTGGGTTCGAAATAGTCACGCTCGTACAGCAGGTCGTTAAGCCGCGTCATCGTGGCTTTCGAGGGAAGCAGGGTTTTCGAGCTAACGGAGATTTTCTCCTGGTCAATCAGGCGCAGGACGATGCGTAGGTCCTGCAAGGCGGCCTGCTCGGTCAACCGAATAACCAGTGGCAGTTTGTGCGTCTCATAAACGGTCGTGCGCATTTTTTCATCGAAGCGGCGCAAAGTCCATTCACGGGGTGGCCGCTCGGGAATCTGCTCGCAGGTGCTCAATTCCGTGGGTGCTGGCTTGGGCACAAACGCCTGCAACTTCACGCGCAAGTCATCGGGAACCGTTCGTCCTGCCGACACCTTTGGATGGATAAAGAGGCTCAGCAGAGTGGGTTTTTTGTACCAGAGATTCTTCTCCTCGACTTCGAACACGGGCCGCGCACCGTATTTTGCGTGGAAGGCGTCGGCATCAAAGGTTCCATCAGCGGAATGAACCGCTTCGGCGATGGCGGATTGCTCCAGCGCCTTCATTTGTTTCCAAAGCTGAGCGCCTCCTCCGCCGAGGAGAAATCGCTCCAACACTCCGATGACTTCATCCTTGCGCGAAGCTTTCAGGTTGACGCCCGGAAGCAGGGCGACCAGTCGCTTGAGTTCATCCAAATTGCGGCGGGTTAGCGTCGCCCTGAGTGACGGATCGACAGCCAAGAAATCGTAACGGCTCATTTCCACGTACAGGAACACAATCCGGCTCGGAATTCAATCAATTGCAGTGCGTTTACCCAGTGATCCGCTTCCCCCCCAACTCTTGAACACCGGCAACCGTAACAACTTGACGCAGTTGTCCGAGTGGGCTTATCGTTTGCCTACACTCCGCCATACTGTGGCGGCTATCGCGACCCATGATTTCAAAACCTCAATCGGTTTCTGCCCCGTCAAAAAGTGCTGCTGCGGTCTGGTTATTGTCGCTGCTGGCCGCCGCTGCTTTGTACACCTGGGGGCTGTTGGCATGGGCTGACCGGGGTATGCGGGCCGATCTGCTGGCGCAAGCCACCCAGGCTGCCCATCGGATTGATGTCCAAACCATGGGGCGGCTGGACTTTAAATCGACGGACCGAATGCGGCCAGAGTTCCAGCAGATGAGGCAGCAGATGCAAGCCCAGGTGCGGGACATCCGCCAGCATTGGGCCCCCGCCAATGGGTACATCAGCCTCTACAGCCTGAAACAGCGAAACGACACGCTCCGATTCGGCCCGGAGAGCCTGCCCGAGGGGGAGCGGCGGAGTTCTCCTCCCGGAACAATTTACGAACAGCCGCCCCCGGTGCTGGAGGTTGTTTTCGCCACGCGCCAGCCGGCCGTGGCTGGGCCGACCACCGATGAATACGGGACCTTTGTCAGCGCCTTTGTGCCGCTGGTGGAGACCAACTCGCAGCAGGTGGTGGCGGTCATCGGTCTGGACATCGTGGCTGAGGATTGGACGCTCTCGGTCCTGGAAACGGTGGCCGCGCCCCTGGCCCTGGGGCTGGTTCTGCTGATCGGCCTGGCCTGCGCCAGGCTGGCCAACCGGCCAGTCCGGGCTACGCCCAGGCCGGTGCTGCGCCGGCTGCTGCCCACCCTGGCCGCCCTGCTGCTGGTCCTGGTGACGGCAGCCGGGGGGCTGCTTTACCTGCAGCACCAGCAGCAGATGGAAGGGGAAAGTACGGCGGATATCAATGACGCCAACCGCGACCTGCAGGTCAACCTAGCCCAGCAGATCACCGGCCTGAAGGCCGCCGCCAGCATCCTGGCCGCCGATCCGCGCCTGCAGGAATCCCTGCGTGCCGGGGAGCCCAACGGCCTGATGGAAACCTGGCGGCCGGTTTTCGTTCGGCTGAGTCGGGAGCATCGGTATTCGCATCTGAAATTTCTGACGACCAACCGCGTCTGCCTCTTGCGGGTGCATCAGCCGGAACGGACCGGCGACCGGGATGACCGCTTCACGGCTGTGGAGGCGGAGCGCACGGGGCAGGCCGTCGCCGGCATTGAGCTGGGGCAGGCGGGCAACTTTCAGCAGGATTACGCCCTCACCCTGCGGGTGGTCCAGCCAGTGCGGCAACGTGGCACTCTCGTCGGCTATGTGGCGTTGGGCAAGGAGGTCGAGGAGATGCTGGCCACCCTGCCTATCCGGTCTGAGGCCAGCTTGGCGCTGGTGGTCCAGAAACGCTGGCTGAACCAGGCTTGGTGGGAGGCGGGCATGCGCAAGCGCGGGCAGCAGCCCGATTGGGGCCGCCTGCCGCAAACCGTGGTGGCCTACAGCCCTCAAGGCAGCGTGCCTGATGCCATCGCAAACTGGGTTGACCAAGAGGCTACGAACCTGACCTATCGCGGCGCCACCCGGGAGCTGCGGGTGGGTACGACCGATTGGCGGGCCTCGGCGGTCCCTCTGATGGAGGTCTCCGGCCAAACGATTGGTGCCCTGCTGATCATGCACGAAACCACAGCCGAAAATGCCGCCCTCGCACGGCTGCTGATCCTGGTCGGCCTGGGCAGCATGGTGTTGCTGGCCCTGCTGCTGGGGCTGCTCTTTGTCCTGCTGCGCCGCACGGATGCCAATATCCGTGTCCAGCAGGCGGAACTGCGGGCTGGCGAGGAGCGCTACCGGCTGCTGGCCGAGGCTGGCACCGACGTGGTTTGGCTGTTTGATATGGCCGCCAGGCGCTGTAGTTACGTCAGCCCTTCCGTGACGAAGCTGACCGGTCACTCGGTGGCGGAATTCCTCCTGCTCAGTCTGGCGGAGACCATGACCCAGGAATCCCATCAGGTGATGGAGTCCAATCTGCGGATCAACACAGCGGCGCTCCTGGCGGGGGATGAATCCGCGCGCACCAGAACCTTTCGGCTGGAGATGAAACAGCGGGACGGCAGCACCGTGCCGATTGAGGCGGTGACCACCCTGATCTCCGGCCCGGATGGCCGGGTGACGCACCTCCAGGGGGTCTCGCGGAACATCACCGAACGGGTGCGGGCTGAGGCAGAGATGCGCCAGCTCAACCGCGTGCTCCAAACCCGGAGCGAGTGCAACCGGGCGCTGGTGCGCGCCCGGGGCGAGGCTGACCTGCTGGACCAGGTGTGCCGCATTCTAGTGACCGAAGGTGGATACCGTCTGGCCTGGGTTGGGTACCCGGAGCAGGATGAGGCGAAAATGGTGAGGCCGATGGCCCAGGCCGGAGAGGATGCCGGCTACCTGGCCACCGCCCGCATCTCCTGGGGCGACACCGAGCGGGGGCGTGGTCCGGGAGGCATCTGCATCCGCACCCGCCAACCCGCCATCGCCCAGCATATCGCGACTGATCCCGCCCTCGCCGCCGTGCGGGAGTCCGCCCTGCAGCGGGGATTCCAGTCTGCGGCGGCCTTGCCTCTGCTGAACGGGGAGGACCTCCTGGGTGCCCTGATGGTGTACTCGCCCGCCCCCAACGCCTTCGACAGCCACGAGGTCGTCCTGCTGAGCGAGCTGGCCAATGACCTGGCCTTCGGCATCGTGGCACTGCGCATGCGCGCGGCCCGGGTCCAGGCCGAAACCGCTTTGCTCGAGCTGAACCAGCAATTGGAGCAGCGGGTGCTGGAACGTACTGCCGAGGCTCTGAGCCTCTACCACAACGCCCCGTGCGGCTACCACTCCCTGGGGCCAGATGGGGTGGTGTTGGAAATGAACGATACGGAGCTGGGCTGGCTGGGCTACCCCCGGGAGGAAGTCATCGGCCGCCTGCCGCTCAGTCATTTTCTGCTCCCCCGGCACCGGGAGGCTTTCGCCCGGGTTTTCTCCGCCTTCGTTGCCTCCGGGACAAAAACCGAAGTGGAATGGGATCTGGTTCGCAAGGAGGGCACCGTTTTCACGGTGCTGGTCACTGTCGTCGCCATCCGGGATGCGGATGGTCGCTTCGTCCGGACACACAGCACCATGGTCGATATCACGGAGCGCAAGCGGGTGGAAATGCGCCTGCACCGGCAGTTCCAACTGCAGCGGTTGCTCATGGAGATCGCCTCGACCTACATCAGCCTTCCGCTGGAGCAGGTGGAGGCGTCCATCCAATCCTCGCTGGGGGATTTGGCGGAATTCGTGGCGGCTGACCGGGCCTATGTCTTCACCTATGATTTCCAGCGGCAAACCTGCACCAACACCCACGAGTGGTGCGCAGAGGGCATCGCGTCGCACATCGCCGAGATGCGGGACCTCCCGCTGACCAGCGCCGGAGATTGGGTCGGAGAGCATCGCCTGGGCCGTCCTGTCCACCTCCCGGAGGTGGCCGCCCTGCCGGCCGGCCCGCTGCGGGACCTGCTCCTCTTCCAGAAGGTTCAGAGCCTGCTGACCATTCCGCTGATGAGCGAGGGGAAATGCCTGGGGTTTGTCGGCTTCGACTCAGTGAGAGAGCCCCATGTTTACTCAGCGGAGGAACAGCAGTTGCTGGGGATGTTCGCCCAGATGCTCGTCAGCATTCGCCACCGCAAAGAGGTGGACCAAACCCTCCGGGAGGAGCGGTTGCGGCTGGCGGGAATTCTCCTCGGCACCAATGTGGGCACCTGGGAATGGAATGTTCAGACCGGGGACGTTATCCTCAATGAACGATGGGCGGAGATCAAGGGCTACACCCTGGCCGAGCTGGGGCCGCCTACCATTGAAACCGTGTTGCGCCTGGTGCACCCGGATGATATCCCGGCCAGCCTGGCGGTGCTGGAGCGGCATTTTCACGGCGAGCTGGATCACTACGAGTTTGAGGGCCGGATGCGGCACAAGGTCGACCGTTGGGTCTGGGTGGCGGAGCATGGACGGGTGATGAGCTGGACGGCAGACGGGCAGCCACTGCTGATGCAGGGCACCCAGCAGGACATCACCCAGCGGCGGGAGGCGGAGGATCAACTGCGGGCCAGCGAGGCCAAATTCCGCCAACTCCTGGAGCTGTCACCGCTGCCCCTGGCTCTGCTGGACCAGACTGGCAACCGGCAAATGGTCAACCGCCAATTCACCCAGGTGCTGGGCTACGCCGCCGCCGACCTGAACAATATGGAGGAATGGTGGGTCAAAGCCTACCCGGACGAAAATTACCGGCGACAGGTACGCTCCTCGTGGGAGGAACTGCTGGTGCAGGCGGCCCAAGGGACCGGAGAAGTGCCGGGCAGGGAATACCAGGTCGCCACCAAGGATGGCACGGTCCTCACCATGCTGATCTCCGGCACCGTGATGAAGGACCATTTCCTGGCCGCCTTTCTGGATATCACCCTGCTCAAGCAGGCGGAGACCCAGATGCGCCTAGCCAAGGAGGCGGCGGAGGCGGCCAATCGGGCCAAGAGCACCTTTCTGGCCAACATGTCCCACGAGATCCGCACGCCGATGAACGCCATCCTCGGCTTTTCCCAGCTCCTGCTGCGGGACGCGGGCCTGACCGAGCGGCAGCAGCAGCAGCTCGGCACCATCACCCGCAGCGGAGAGCACCTGATGTCTATCATCAATGACATCCTGGAGATGAGCCGCATCGAGTCCGGCCGCATTTCCCTCAACCCGGTCACCTTTGAGTTGGGTCTGCTGCTGCATGACCTGGAACTTATGTTCAGCCTGCGCGCCCAGGGCAAAAACCTCACCTTCCGTGTGGAGCAGCCAGAGGAAGGATCCCGGTTTGTCCTGGGGGATGAGACCAAGCTGAGGCAGATCATTATCAACCTGCTGGGCAATGCCATCAAGTTCACCCTCGCCGGTGGCATCATCCTGCGCGTGCGCACCCTGGCGGAGCCAGGAGGCTTTCTGCGGCTGATCGTGGAGGTGGAGGATACCGGACCAGGCATTGCGCCGGCGGATCTGGCCAATCTTTTCCAGCCGTTTTATCAAACCCACTCGGGCCGGCACATGGCCGGCGGCACCGGCCTGGGCCTGGCCATCAGCCGTGAGTTTGCGCGCCTGATGGAGGGTGACCTGACAGTGACCAGCCGGTTTGGCAGCGGCAGCGTTTTTCGGCTGGAGATCCGCCTGGCTGCTGCGGAGTCGGCGGTCGTCCATGCGTCGGCCGCCCCGCTGGCACACCCCCTCAGCCTGCTGCCGGACCAGCCCCCCTGCCGGGTGCTCGTGGTGGATGACCAGCCGGAGAACCGGGACCTGCTGACACACCTGCTGACGGCCATCGGCTTTGAAATCCGCACGGCTGTGAATGGCATGGATGCACTGGCGCACGCCCGTCTATGGGCTCCCCACCTGGTGCTGATGGATCTGCGCATGCCGGTGATGGATGGCTTTGAGGCCATCCGCCACCTGCGAGCTACCCACGATCCGGCCCTCAAGATCATCGCCCTGAGCGCCGGGGTGTTCTCCGAAAACCAGCGGCGGGCGCTCGCAGAGGGTGCCGACTTGTTCCTGGCCAAACCGTTCCGAGAATCCGAGCTGCTCGACCAGATCCGGCAACTTACCGGGGTCGGATACGTTTACGCCACCCGCTCCGTCCCGGATACCCAGCCGGCGGATGAACCCCTGGCGCAAGGCCTGGGTCGGCTGCCCCGGGAACTGTTGGATGCCCTGCGTGAGGCCACCAAGCGGGCGGATTATGAGCAGATGCTCGACCTGGTCGACCAGGTGGCCAAGCAGGATCCGGCTCTGGGCCAGCGCCTGCGCCAACTGGTGGAGCAATTCGACTACGCCACCCTGCAAAAAGGCCTGTCACCATCCTGATTCCAATGAGCAGGCTGCCGATTGATCAGCCGGCGAGCTGGTCCAGGGTGATCTTGCGGGCGGTGAGCTTTTAAGCGGCGAGAATGGGGGAGAAGCCGTTGCGGGTGGCCGCGCGTTCGGGGTCCGCTCGCCAGAGAACAGGGCATCCCGGTGGGAACCAAAAGCCGAAAATCATCCTGTTCAACATCCCAATAGAGACTTGTTACAGTAGAGCCTTTTGATACTCTTTCTATTTTTGCAAACTTCTGCTTATTACCTACTTGTAAAGTATTGAGCGGGTGAAGGGAACCGAAGACTCGCCCGCTATCCCGCCCGTTTCTCACGAAACAGGCGTAATTGCTCATGTTTTTGAACAGTATCGCAGTGACCGCTGCCTGGCAATACGAAGTCTTGCACATACGGAGTCATACATCTCGG
>CAIYYI010000083.1 GCA_903930345.1 uncultured Verrucomicrobiota bacterium | reverse complement strand
GGGGCGATTTTGGCCCATTCAACAAAGTCGTGGCGGTAGTCGAACCAGAGTTCCAGCAGGATGACGGCCATGATGTACCAGGCATAGACGAAGCCGAACATGGCCATGGGGGAACTGAGGTGCGGGGTGAGCATCACCTCCAAGCAGCGCTCCGGATGCCCCAGATGCAGCAGGAGCGGCAGGGGGGCCACGAGCAGGAAGGAGAGGGAGATCAGGAGCGAGAGTCGATAGACCGGCTCAAGCTGCCGGACATTGAACACCCGGACGAGCGAAGCCATGATGAAGGCTCCGGCCACCAGACCGGTGACGTAGGGATAAACCACGATCATGACGCTCCAGAGGAGCGTCTGCTCGTTGGGATAGACAAATCCCTCCACTGGGCTGGCAGCGGCGAGAAGGGCGAGATCAGGCGACATATTAACGGACCTCCTTATCCAGGTTGGCGTAGAGCAACCGGGGCTCGGTGCCCAAGTACGGTTTGAGCGTTTGGACTTTGTTCTTGGCCGCAAACTTCCGGATCGGATTATCGGGGCTGGGATCCATCAGATCGCCAAAAATGCGGGCGCCCGTGGGACAGACCTCCACACAGGCCGGCTTCAGCCCGCGCGTGATCCGATGATAGCACAGGGTGCATTTGTCCGCGGTGTGCGTATTCTTGTTGAAATAGCGGCAGCCGTAAGGGCAGGCCTGGATGCAGAACCCGCAGCCGATGCAATACTCCTTATCCACCAGGACCACGCCGTCCGGGGCGTCAAACGCGGCCCCCACCGGGCAGGCTTGCGTGCAGGGGGAGTGCCGGCAACTGTTGCAGAGCTTGGGCACAAAGAAGGATTGCAGAATCTGTTCCTTGGGCACCTTGGTGGGCGGGAACCCATCAATGCCGCCATTCGGCGAATCGACGATGGTCTCGCCACGGGTGTCGGTGGACCCGGGTTCCGGTTGGAGGATGATGTAGCGTTCCACCCAGGTGCGGAAGAAGGTGGGTTCCCGGGGCACGCCATTTTCCGTCTTGCAGGCATCCGCGCAGAGACCGCAGCCGATGCAGCGGTCCACATCGATCACCATCTGCCACTTGTGCTTATGGGGATCGTAGCCTTTGGGAAAGGATTTGCTGGCAGCCTCTTTTTGGACGGCCGCCTTGAGTGGACGGCTGGCTGAAGTGACGACGGCTCCGGCCAGAATGCTGGCGCAAACCGTGAGGGCTTGTCGGCGGCTCGGTTTATGGTTCATGGTACCTCCGCAGGCTGGTGGGGTTGGTGGCACTCCTTGCAGGCTCCCTGGCCGAGGTAATGCTTGGCCAGCGCAATCTGCTTATGCCAAGCCGGCCGCGAGGGGTTCTTCTCGTGGCAGCGGAGACACAGGGAGTCGTTAAGCTTGGTGGTCTTCAGATCCGGATTGTCAGCGTGCGCACGGCTTGCCTGGTGGCAGGCCTCGCAGGAGATGGTGGCATGGGAGGCCTTGCTGAGTTTGGCGATGACCTCGGAGTGGCATTCCTCACACGCCTTTTTCCCGGCATAGACCGGTTCACGCGAAGCGATCTCCGGCATCGCATTGGCCCGGAAATGGCCATATTGCCCGAATGACACGGGGGTTAGGAGAAACCTGGCGACGTTGTACCCAACGACGATCGCAATGGTTAGCAAGACTATTCTGCCAATCTGGGGAGGCATGAGCAACAAGTAGGCTCATCGGGGAGGGTTGGCAATAAAAAAAACTAACGATGTTATTTCAACCGTTCATGCAGATGCACAAAAAAAACCCCGCTGGAGAAACTCCAGCAGGGTGTGTAATAGTGTATGTCAACCAACCTTATTTCTTGAACTTCCGGACCTGGGCCACCAGCGCCTTGATCTGGTCGTCCGTCAATTCCTCGGCGGCTTTCATCAGGGTCTTTTCGCCATCCTTGATGCCTTCCTTGACGGCTTTGAAGGCTTTGTCATCCGTGAAATTCCCTTGAATCTTGGCATCAGTCAAATCCTTGATGCCCAGCTTCTTACCCATCTTGGTGTCGCCTTTGCCATCCGCCCCATGGCATTTGGCGCACACCTTGTCGTAATTGTCTTTCGCCTCGTCGGCGTGGGAGTTGAGGCCGATCAGGGCCACGACGGCAACGGTCAGTGAGAGTATTTTTTTCATTGTTTTATGCGGTTGATGTTGGCCTGCCAACATTGTTATCTGCATGGTAACAGACGTGCCAGTTTTAGTATATCTTCATTTAGTTATTATTTATCATGAATCTAAGGGGCTTTGGTGGCCGCCCCGCCCCTCCCGGCCCGGTTTGGGCCGTAGTTTCGCCCCGGGGCCCTCCCTCGAGTGTTCATCGCGGTGTGCAATAGGAATGGTAATAGCTATAGTAACATGTACTCATAAAAAGTGGAATATTTCTTTAAATGGATTGCATTTGCCCGCGCAAACGGGCAAAGCTGTAAGTGTCACGCATGATCCTATAAGTGAATCTTCATGATGATTGTTTTTTATGAGTAATACGTTGATTATTGGAATGGCGGGCGCGGGTGGGGACGGCATTGTTTCCGCCGGCGAATCGCTGATTACCGCCGCCGCTTTGGAGGGTTATCACGCCTTCATGACGAAGAGCTTCGGCTCGCAGATTCGGGGCGGCGAGTCCTCCTGCCGCCTGCGCCTCTCCGCCCAGGAAGTGCTCACCCCCAACGGCATCCTGGATGTGGCGGTGGCGTTCAACTGGGAGGACTTCATGAAATTCGGCGCGGAGCTGCCCGTGGGGCCCCACACGGTCGTCATTTATGACAGCAACACCGGCGTGCAGCCGGATAAGTTGCCGCTCGAAGGTGTCAGCCCGGCGGTCGTCTTCAGCGTTCCGATCGAGGAGATTGCGAAGCAGACGGCGGAAACGGATATGGCCAAGAACATCGTCGTGTTGGGTCTGCTGGCCGGGTGGTTCGGGGTGGGAAGGCAGACGGTGCCCAAGAGCATTTTCAAGAAATTCAGCCGCAAGGGGCCGAAGGTGGTGGAAGGGAATCAGCGGGCGTTCAACGCGGGCGTGGAGTATGCCCTCGCGCATCCGCTCAAGGCAGGCTGCAAACAGCTCAAAGCCCCCGAGGTGGTCGGACCGGTCAAACTGCTGACCGATGGCAACGACATGTGCGCCGCCGCCGCGATTTTTGCCGGGTGCAGCTTCTTTGGCGGGTATCCGATCACGCCCTCCTCCGAAATCATGCAGTTTCTGGACCGTGAACTGTGGAAGTATGGCGGCGCGGTGTTGCAGGCCGAGGATGAAATTGCCGGGGTCGGCGCGGCGTTGGGCGCCTCGTTTGCGGGCAAGAAATCAATGACGGCCACCTCCGGTCCGGGCATGTCGTTGAAGACGGAGATCCTGGGCCTGGCCAGCATCGCGGAATTGCCGCTGGTGTGCGTGAATGTGCAGCGCGGCGGGCCTTCCACCGGGGTGCCGACCAAGAGTGAGCAGTCGGATCTTTTCCAGGCTGTGTTCTCGGCGCACGGGGATGTGCTGCGGCCCGTGCTGGCCCCCATCAGTGTGGCGGACACCTTTGGGATGACCGTGGAGGCGTTCAATCTGGCGGAGCATTACCAGACGCCGGTGATTTTGTTGTCGGACCAGGAGCTGGCGATGCGCAAGGAAACCATCAGTCCGCCCGATACCTCGGCCCTCCAGGTGCTCGAACGACGTCGGCCGACAGAGACAGAATTAACCCGCTACGCGCGGTTCAAGTTCACCGAATCCGGCATCAGCCCGATCAGCCATCCGGGCATGCTGGGGGGCAACTATCTGGGGTCGGGCATTGAGCATAATGAGTCCGGTCGGCCCACCGCCAGCGGCGAGATGCACGCCCGGATGAATGACAAGCGCTTCCGCAAATTCGCCCCGCTGAAAAACCGGCGCGATCTGTTCCTCCTGGAGGGGGATCAGGATGCCCCGATTGGTTTGGTCAGTTGGGGCAGCGTGGCCGGGGTGGCCATGGAGGCGTTGCGCCAGGTGCGGTCCGAAGGTCTGCACGTCAAGCTGCTGGTGCCCAAACTCCTCTTCCCCGTACCGGAGGAGATTTACCGGGATTTCTTCGCCTCCGTGCAACGGGGCCTGTTCATTGAGCAGTCGCACCAGGGCCAGTTGTTCCGGTTGGTGCAGATGTACGTGCCGCTGCCGGCCGGCGTCAAGGCGCTGGTCAAGAGCGGTTCCAGCCCCATCAATCCCAGCGAGGTGGTGGAGCGCCTGCGCGAGATGGTGACCTCCATGCAAGGCACCCGCCAGCAACAGGCCGAACCGGCGCTCGAATAACCCTGAACCGGCCACCCCTTACAACCTTGACTACCATGAGCAATCTTTCTCCTGTCTCCATCAAGACCTTTACCGCGAGCGATTACAAAAGCGATCTGAAGCCGATCTGGTGCCCTGGCTGCGGTGACTTTGGCGTGCTGACCGCCGTCACCCGGGCCTTGGCCAGCATTGGCCGTCCGCCCCATGAGATCGCTTTCATCTCGGGCATCGGCTGCTCCAGCCGCATCCCCGGCTACACCACGGCCTACGGGTTCAACAGCGTCCACGGACGTTCTCTGCCCATCGCCCAAGGCATCAAATTGGCCAACCCGGAACTGCTGGTGCTCGTGGCCAGCGGCGATGGCGATGGTTTCTCCATCGGCGGCGGGCATCTGGCCCATGTGGTGCGGCGCAACATCGACCTCACCTACATCGTGATGGACAACCAGATTTACGGCCTCACCAAAGGCCAGCTCTCCCCCACGTCACCGAAGGGGTTGAAGACGGCTTCCTCGAACCAGGGCAGTCTGGAGGAACCGGTCAACCCGCTGCTGTATATGCTCGCCTACGGAGCCGGCTTCGTGGCGCAGGGCACCCCGGCCGACATGAACGGATTGACCAAGCTGGTTGAGGAAGGGATCCGGTATCCCGGGTTTGCGTTCATCAACATCCAATCCCCGTGCATCACCTACGGGCAGGCGGAAACGCAGCTCAAGGTTCAGAAGGATAAGATCCGCAATCTCACGGACATGGGCCATGATGCCACCGACCGGCTGAAGGCCATGGGCCTGGCACAGGACTACGGAACCGTCATCCATAACGGGGTGTTTTACCGTAATCCCACCCCCCCGCAGTCCTATGGGGACAAGGTGAAAGACCGGCACGCCGCGCTACAGGCCACCGCGCGCCCCCGGCAGGAAATTCTCAAGATGTTCACGCCCAGCCTGGGTTGATCGTCTTTTTTTCAGCGCCGTTCCTGCCGCCCCCAGCGGGTGACAGGAACGGCGCTTTTTCTTTGGGAGGGGGGCAATAAAAAACCGCTGCCCGGGTTTTCCCGGGCAGCGGTTGAGAAGAGAATCGTTTTTCACCGGGCCAACTCGGCCTTGACGCGATCATTGGCCACCTTCAGGAGGTAGCGGGCATAGGCATTGTTATGGACGCCGTAACTGCCGTCATGCTCCACCAGATACAGGTTGAAACGGGCTTCCATGATCGCCTTCGGCACCCCGTTGGTGGCCGTCTGGTTGCCGGCGGAGGGTCCGACCCAGGCTTTGCCGGTTGGCCAGTTGGTGGGCATGGGGGAAAGTTGTCCAGGGGTGGTGAACTCCCACGCCAGAGCCGGCACGCTGCCGTTGGTTTGCAACTTGTACGAGGCTTTCGTCGTGGCCCAGAGCACCAGATTCGACTTCACTTCCTGAATCTTGAATTTGGTGGCCTCCACCGTGAATTCCTTCAGCAAATCCAGCCACTCGGTATCGCCGATATGACAGTTCAGGCAAAGCTCATTGGACTCCGGCTTGAACCGGTGACCGGTATTGTTCGGGGCCAGTTCCGTGGGGGTTGTCACGGTCACCTTCTGCATATGACAGCCAACGCACTGGTTGGTGATGGTCCAGTGTGGGGACATCTCCGGCACCGAGTTGCTGGTGGCCCAGACGCCCAGATTGCCAACCAGGATGTTGTACTGCGGCGAATGGTGTGGCGGCCGACTGGTTCCATTATACGCGGCGCCACGACCGTTGTGGCATTGCGCGCAAAGTTGCAGGTTGGGATTGTACTGCGCCGCCAGGTTGCTGGAGGTGTTGTAGTTGAAGAAGTTGGTGGAGAAAACCGGGTTGCGCAACTGGTGGCCGTTGGCCGTTTTGGTGTGGGAGTCATGGCACACCGCGCAGGTGATGGCCATGCGGCGGGCGTCATCGCCCGACGGGAACGGTTTGTTGTCAAGCATGCCCAGGCGCACCGCACCCGAGTGGCAGCCGCCGCAACTGATCATGCGGTTGGTCCCGCCGGGGGGATCCACCAGCGAGCCAGCCACATCCGCCGTGACGACGGAGTGTCCAGCCTCGCTGTACTCATCATAGGTGGGATGGTGGGAGTCCGTGTGGCAACCGCCGCAAAGTTTGCCGGAGAGTTCAACCTTCGGGAACTTCAAAGGATCCCTGACGTTGGTCACGTGCGCACCGCCGGGGCCATGGCAGTTTTCGCACTGCACCCCGGCGAATTGGGGGGTTGTGGCAATGTCCTTGAAGCCGTTCGGAGAGCCGTAGCCCACGGTGTGGCACGGCAGACAACTGGTGCGCACCACCGCCGGAAGGTTCCGGATGGATTCATACGCGCTGGCATGCACGGTGTCGCTCCAGTTCTTGTGCGTATCAAGGTGGCAGTACCCGCAAACCTGGGCTCCCACATAGACCGGCGCCGGGTTATTGATCCGGAAGATCTGGTTGGGGACCAGGGGGAGGGTGACCGATTTGGCAAAGGTGTTGGTCACCGTGACCCACGCATTGCTGTTGGCGGAGGTGGCCGCCTGCACCTGGAAGGGTTTGGTGGGGTCCGAGTAACCGCTCCAAGTGAGGGTCACCAGGTTGCCAACGGTCTTCAGCGAGGTGATGGTCGGTTGGGTGGGCATGCCGCCCTGGTAGGTGAGTTGTAGATGGTTGGTATCCGTGGGGTCGCCCACCGCAAAGGTGCCCGCGCTGGCACTCGCCACCAGGCCCAGGATGAAAGTGGAAGTCAAAAGCAGACGGCGACCCATTGGCCGGGCCTTCTGATGAGATTTGCCCCAGGTTGTACTCATAAAAACAGACGTTTAAACCGTCGCCCCTTTTCCGGCGCCCCCGACGGTTGTTTGGTTGACTTGCTTCAAGTTGTTTACGGCAGTGCCGAGCCGTGCACGACTCTGGTTAAAACCGGTCTCGCGCCGCCACACCGTTTTTGCCGAAAAGTTTACCGAATTTGCCGAATCCCGCGCGGTCGGGCTCCAAGATTGTCCGCTTCCAGTTGGCGGCGTCCAGACGTGCCTTCGTCCAGCCCGGCCAACCGTCGCAGTCCAAACGCCATTCCGCCTGGCGGTTGTGAACAACCCATGCGACAGGATGACTGAAGCGAATCATAAGCCAGACCCTCCCCTGGCGATCAATCAAAAACGGACTGGGGGCAGCATGTTTAAAGACATCTAATCAAAATAATTACGAATACAGCGGGAGCAACCGGAGGGTCAGCGGGGAGTCCACCAACGGTCAACCGTTGCCTGCAGGGTCCGCGTGCGCGCCGGTTCCCGACCGGCGAGATTATTGGTTTCAAACGGGTCGCGACCCAGATGATACAGTTCGGTCACCCCGTTGGTTTCCTGCCGCAGGTCGGGGACGATGATTTTCCACTCCTCCTGGATGCTCCAGCGGAAGCGGAGGCTCTTTTCCGGGTGCTCCAAATCCACCGCATCATGGGTGAAGCAGGCGCCGAAGAGTTGGGTGCGCGTCTGCACCGCCGCCGGATTCAGCAGGTTGATTCCCGGCAAGCCGGCCGGGGCCTCAATTTGCGCGGCCTTCAGCAAGGTGGGCAGCAGGTCCAGCGAACTGGCCAGGGCCGGGCTGTTTAGGGGCTTGATGCGCGCCGGCCAGCGCACGAGGATGGGGGTGCGCAGGCCGCCGTCATACTGGGACTGTTTGGACTTGGGTGCGTAACGGGGATTGTTCGGGGATTGAATCCAGCCGTTGTCCGCCACGTAGGCGATCACCGTGTTGGTGGAGAGGTGGTTACGTTCCAGGTAGTTCAGGAGCTGTCCACAGGTTTCATCAAACCACTCCACCATGGCCCAGTAGCGTGCCACCGGCAGGGAATTGGTTTGGGTGCGGTATTTGGCCAGCAGCCGTTCCGGCGGCGTGTGGGGATCGTGCGGCATCATGGGCGCGTACCAGACAAAGAATGGTTTTTGTTCCCGCCGGGCCAGATCCATGAAATCGAACACCGGCTGCATGGTTTCGCGCCCGATTTTCAGCCCCTCATCGCCGTGGCGGCCACTCCCGGTGCCGGCTTCCCCGCGGGTCATGCCATGGGTGAACCCGCCGTGTTGGAAATTGCCCTGCCACCACTTGCCACTTTGGAAGGTCAGATAGCCGTGGCCGGTCAGAAGCCGGGGCAGGGTGGGCAGCGCATCCATGAATTGGTTCATCCGGTCGCGCCCCTGCTTGAAGGCCGGGGTGGCGTAAACCTGGGCCCGCGGGCCGGCCGGCAGCGGCGGATCGTTGTTGGCGATTTTGTGCTCATGCGGATATCGCCCGGTCATGATCGAGGCCAGGCTTGGGCAGCACAGGCTGGCGGGCACATAGCCGCGCGGGAAACAGAGCCCCTCCGCCGCCAGCCGGTCCAGGTTGGGCGTGCGTATATTGGGATGCCCCATGAAGGAGTAATCGGTCCAGGCATGGTCATCCGAGATGATGAGGATGATATTGGGACGGCCTTCGGCCGCCCGGGCAAGGAAGGTGCCGCCCAGCATGCAAACCAGGAGCAACCCCATCCATAAACGCCCGTAGCCAATTCGCCAGGGTCCGACCGGGTTCTGTGCGGGTTGCGGGTGGTCTCTCATAATCCTCCTTTCACGAATGCGCGGCCCCACTTTTCCAAGGTGTTCACCCAGTGCGGGTGCTCATTCAGACAGGGAATCAGCGCGAATTCCTTGCCGCCGTGCTCCTTGAAGGTGTCCCGTCCGCGCATGCCAATCTCCTCGATGGTCTCCAGGCAATCCGAGACGAAAGCCGGGCACATGACCAGGATTTTGCGGATGCCCGCCTGAGCCAGACGTTCCAGTTCCTTGTCGGTGTAGGGGGTGAGCCACGGATCCCGTCCGAGCCGGGATTGGAAGGCCACGGAAAATTTGTCGGCCGGGATGGCCGCCGCCTGGGTGAAGGCCTTGACGGTGGCCAGGCACTGGTGCCGGTAGCAGGTGGCGTGCGCCGGGCTGGGGGTGGTGCAGCAACCCGCCACTTTCAGGCAATGACAGCCGGTGGTGTCGCTCTTGCGCAAATGCCGTTCTGGGATGCCGTGGAAACTGAACAGCAGATGGTCATAATCCTGCTGGATGAACGGCCGGGCACAGGCCACGAGGGAGGCGATGTAATCGGGTTCCTGATAATAGGGTGGCTGCACCTGCACACGCATGGCGGGAGCCATTTTGGCGGCCACTTCCTTCACCCGTTCCACCGCGGTTTCAAAGCTCGACATCGCAAAATGCGGGAACAGGGGAATGAGCAACAGCTCTTCCACCCCTTGGACGCGCAGTTTGTCCAGGGCGGAGGGGATGGAGGGGTTTTGGTAGCGCATGGCCAGTTCCACCGGCACGGGCAGACGGCGCTGCAATTCCGCCGTGACCCGGCGGGAGGTGACCACCAGGGGGGAGCCTTCCTTGGTCCAGATCTGATGGTAGGCCTCTGCGGAATACTTCGGACGGAACGGCAGGATGGCAAAATGCACGATGGCAAACCGGATCGGATAGGGTGCATCCAGCACCCGTCCATCCATCAGGAATTCGCGCAGGTAACGCCGCACGTCGCCCACCTTCGGGGAGTCGGGCGAGCCGAGATTGACGAGGAGGATGCCTTGCTTGGCCATGACAGGAGGAGAATTGGGGTTAGGGGGTGCCCGTCTTCCAGGCCTGGGCCAGCCGAAGGCCGGTGTCCAGGCCGGCGTGGATGGAGTCGCTCAACGAGATGCCATGGCGGAAATGGCCGGCCAGGTAAAAACCGGGCATCGCCTGCTCGGCCTGATCCATCAGATCCTTGAACCGCTGGTAGCCGACCTCGTATTGCGGAATCGCCTTGGGATAAATGCTCAGGTGCCGGAACGTTGGTTTGCCACGCAGACCGAGGATGGTGCGCAGATCCTGGCAGGTGTGTTCCACCAGGCGGTCCTCGGATTCGCCGGCCAGGGAGGGGTTCTTGGCCCCGCCCAGATAGGTGGTGAGCAACACCTCGCCCGCCGGGGCACGACCGGGGAACAGCGCGGAGTTGAACACCGAGCCCAGGATTTTGAAATTCTCCAATTTCGGCACCAGCATGCCGAAGCCATCAATGGGGTGGGGGATGTCCGCCTGCCGGAAGGCCAGCACCACGCTGGCGACGGGCGGATAATAAATCTCGCCCAGGGGCGAAAGGTCCACGGCTTGGGGCGCCTGGATGCGCAGGTTCCGGATGTGGTAGGCCGGCGAGGTGTAGAGGACGAACCGGTGCCGCCGGGTGGTTTCCCGCCCATTCTTCGCCACGGTCACCTGCCAATGACCGTCCGGCTGCGCCGCCAGGGCGGTCACCCGGCTGTTCAATTCCACCGATTCGCCCAGTT
This sequence comes from uncultured Verrucomicrobiota bacterium, assembly GCA_903930345.1. Classification (GTDB taxonomy): domain Bacteria; phylum Verrucomicrobiota; class Verrucomicrobiia; order Limisphaerales; family CAIYYI01; genus CAIYYI01. Next base: position 2,473 of record CAIYYI010000083.1, on the reverse strand, counting down.
GTTGCGCGAGCGCGTCGGGCAGGACTTGCAGGCCGTGGTCGAAGGAAACCTTGGGGGCGCTGGTCTTGGGGATTTCCCCCTTTTTCCGGCGCGCCCGGGCGCTCATGAAGGTGCCTTTGACGAGCGAGCCATGCTGCGCCTCCAACACATGGATTTTGGGGAACGCGTGCCGGATGGAAAGCCGGGAGGGATCCCCCGCATACACGCCATTGACCATGGGATCCACGGCGTAGTTCAGGAACTCCGGGCCGAGGCGGCGGGTGACGAAGGAGGCCACACTTTCATCCGGACCCTGGCCGCGCGGCTGGAAAGGTTCCCCAAACAGGCGGATCTTGGCGGGCCAGGTGAACAGTTTGGTGAGCGCGAAGCTCAGGGGGCCGGAGGGCAGGTCGATCGGCTTGCCGTAGCGCACCACGTAGCGGGCCTTGGCCGCCGGATCGGAATAGTTGCGGCGGCTGGCCAGCCCCAAATCCTCAATCAGGCCCTTGATCCGCTGGCTGGTTTCCAACAGGGTGTTGGGGCCGTATTCCGCCAGGTACGGACCCTGGCGCAGAGAGCGAATCACCCCGCCCGTGCGATCCGCAGCTTCATAAACCGTGACCGGCACTCCCTGCCGCCGGAGCTGCCAGGCGGCGCAAAGTCCGGTGATGCCCCCGCCAATGATGGCCACGGATGCTCCCGGCGGGACGGAGGGGGCGGTGGCGGAATGGCCGTTGCTCATATGGTCCGGGAAAAACGGCGTTCGGTCATTTGGGGCAGGTAAACATCAAACCGCATGGCGATGTTGCGGATAAACAGGCGGCCCAGATCGGTGACGGTCAGGCCGGTGGCGGTCTGCACCAGCAGTCCATCCGCCACCATGTCGTCATACGAGGCCAGCTCCCGGGCGAAGTGTTTCTGAAAATCAAGATTCAACAGGCGGGACATGCGCGCGTAATCGAGCGAGAGATCGCACATGAGCCGCATGATGGTCTGGCGGCGCAGCCGGTCATCGTCGTTCAGCAGGTAACCCCGGGCGAAGAGCGGCTCTCCCAGGTCAAGGGCGGCGTAATACTCCGGCAGCTCCTTGAGGTTCTGCCAGTAGGCATTGGCGGTCTGCGAGATGGCCGACATACCGAACGCGTAGATATCGGATTCGCTGCGGGTGCTGTAGCCTTGGAAATTCCGTTGCAGCGTGTGGTTACGCTGCGCGCTCACCAGTTCGTCCGTCTCCCGGGCAAAGTGATCCATGCCGATGTACACATACCCGGACCCGGTCAGTTTTTCGATCACCAGCTTGAGCAGTTTGAGCTTGGTTTCCGGGGTGGGCAGCACGGACTTGTTCTCCAGGATCTTCTGGGCCGGCTTCATCCACGGCACATGCGCGTAGCTGAAGACCGCGAAGCGGTCCGGCTTCATCTCCAGCACGCCATCCAGCGTCTGTTCGAAAGTTTCCGGCGTCTGGTATGGCAGCCCGTAAATGAGGTCGATGTTCAGCGAGGTGAAGCCGGCCTCGCGAATCCACCGGGCCACCTCGCGGGTGAGTTCGGGGGGTTGGATGCGGTGGACCGCTTTCTGGACTTCCGGGTTGAAATCCTGCACCCCCAGCGAGGCGCGGTTGAAGCCGATCTCCCGCAGGGCCGTGACATGGTCGAAAATCATGCGGCGCGGATCAATTTCCACGCCGGCTTCGGCGTCCGGGGCGAGCTTGAAACGCCCGTGGATGGCCTGGCCCAGGCGGCGGATGTCATCCGGAGTCATGAAGGTGGGGCTGCCGCCTCCCCAGTGCAGTTGGGTCACCTGGCGGCGCGGATTGAGCTTTTGGCTCATCCGTTCCATTTCCTTCTCCAGGTAGCCCACATAGACGTTGCTCTGCTTCTGGTCATTGGTGATCACCGTGGTGCAGCCGCAGAACCAGCAGAGGGTCTTGCAAAAGGGGATGTGAAAATAGAGCGAGAGATCCCGCTCCCCCTGGTTGTTGTGCGCGATCTCGGCCTCAATATCGGCCGCGCTCGTCTGGGTGTTGAACTGCGTGGCGGGGGGGTAGGAGGTGTATCGGGGCCCCGCCACGTTGTACTTCTTCACCAAATCCAAATCGACCTTGATTTGACTCATATCCGTTCTCGCACTGTGGCCAGCACGCTGGCGATGTTTTCGAGCCGCGCTTCCGGCAGCACGCCGTGGCCCAGGTTGAAAATGTGGCCCGGCCGTCCGCGCAGCTCGGCCAGCACCTGCCGGGTGTGGACGCTGATTTCCTCCGGCGTGGCGCTCACCAGCAGGGTGGGCTCCAGATTGCCTTGCAGCGCCACGCTGGCCGGCACCTGCCGTGCCACCTCGCCCAGACGGATGCCCGAGTCCACCCCCAGCACGCGTGCCCCGGTGGCCGCCAGTTCCGCCCAGTGGTCGTGAACCCCCTTGGCAAACACCATCACCGGCCCACGGGGTGCCAGCCGCTTCACCAGCGCCGCGATGTACCGCCCCGAGGCATCCCAGT
>CAIYYI010000082.1 GCA_903930345.1 uncultured Verrucomicrobiota bacterium | reverse complement strand
TCGGCGAGATCCAGCGGGGTGCGGGTCATCGCCTCCTGCTCGGCGTCGAACCGGGCCAGTTGCAGGAGCGCTTCGGTGAGCCGGCGCATCTGCTGGGCGGCCTCATGGCAGGTCTTGATGGTCTCCCGGTACTCCGCCGGCGAACGCTCCCGGGCGAGTGTGGCCTGGGCCTCGGAGATGATCACCGCCAGCGGGGTGCGCAGCTCGTGGGAGGCATCCGCAGTGAACTGCTTCTGCTGGGCAAAGGCCGCCTCCAGCCGGGCGAAGGCGGAGTTCAGGACCTCCGCCAGCTGCCCGAGTTCCCCGGCCGTCTGCGCGGCGGGGATGCGCTCGGAAAGGTTGCCCTCCGAGATCCGCCGGGCTCCGGCGCTGATGTCCCGGACCGGTCGCAGCGCCTGGCTGACCAGCCACCAGCCGCCGCCCAGGCCCAGCGCCAGGATGGCGATTCCCCCCGCCACCAGCCACCCGGCAAAGTGCCGCAGCCCGGCCAGATCCGCTGCGATGGACCGCCCGGCCAGGGCGCACTCGCCCAGGGAATTGATGTAAAACGACTCCCGGAATACGCCCCGGGTTCGCAGGTGGGTTTCCCGGGAGGTATCGCCGGTTTCCGGCCGCAGGATCCAGGGGGGCGCGTTGGAGGAGCTGGCGGAGAGGGCCCCGTCGCGCGTCCAGATCACGTAGTAGAACGCATCGGCATCCGACTCGTCAAAAAAGGTCTGGGCATGGGGGGGAAGCCGCAGTCGGCGGGGGGCGGCATTAGGCTTTTCCGGGGCGTAGGCGGACGGATAATTGGTGTCTCCCGGGCGGGTGGGGCGCACGGTCATGGCGCGGGTGCGCAAAGCGGTGCCGAGGGCGGAAACCCGGCGCCCCAGCTCCTGGTCCAGCTCGTTGAACTGGTTGGTCCGGTGCAGGTGATAGGCCGTGATGCCGAACCCGGTCAGGAGGCAGATGAGCAGAAAACCCAGCCAGAGCTGAAACCGCCATCGGATGGAGTGGGTGAACATGGGGGGCATCACTGGTCAATCGAGTAGCCCTGCCCGCGCCGGGTCACGATCAGCTCGTGGCCGAGCTTCTTTCGCAGGCTGAACACATGCACATCCACCAGGTTGGAGAGCGTGTCGTCCTGCTCATCCAGGATGTGCTCATAGAGCTGCGTGCGCGTGACCAGCTCCTTGCGGTGCAGCGCCAGGTACTCCAGGATCGCGTATTCCCGCGCCGTCAGGGCGATCGGCTGGCCGTTCCGTCGCACGGTGCGCGCCTGGCAGGCGATCGTGATCTCCCCGATCTGGAGGGTGGAGGAGGACCGGCCCACCGTGCGCCGGATCAGGGCCCGGAGCCGGGCGAACAGCTCCGGCAGGTCAAACGGTTTCACCAGGTAATCGTCCGCCCCCTCATCCAGCCCGCGCACCCGGTCGTCGGTCGAGTCGCAGGCGGTCAGCATGAGCACGGGGGTGGCCTTGTGCCGCCGCAGTTCCTTGAGCACCTCCCAGCCGTTCATTCCGGGCAGCATGACATCCAGCAGGATGGCGTCATAGTCGCAATGCCGGGCCTTGCCGAGCCCTTCCGCTCCCTCCGGGCTGGCATCGACTGCGTACCCCTCCTCCTGCAGCGCCCGGACGAGGTTGCGCTGGAGCCGGGGCTCATCTTCAATCACCAGTATTCTCATGACGCGATTCAACCACCCGCCAATATACGGCCTGCGACAGGTGCTACCCTAGCCGAATGATCATTAAGCTGCGGTTAAGAACAAGGCAAAAAAACAGCACCCCGGCGGGATGGGTGGGGCGGGGGATTCCACTGGTCCTTCAACCTGAGCCTAAAGAGCGCTGCGAGTTTTCCCGGCTACACACCGACGCAGATTTGCGCTCGTCCCGCGACCGCGGGAGACCGCGTGTGGCTTGCCACCGCTTTATGCTGCTCCCCCCGTTCGTTGTAGTCCGCGTGTCCTCACGCGTCATCCCCTCCGCCGTCCCCTGGTGGGTCCCGCTCAGCGGGACCGCCGAGCGGTCAGTTTCCTCGTTTGTAGTACAGGCTTCAGCCTGCCCGAGAGGCGTGCCCAACTCCGCGCGTTCCGCCATACCCCAAACCCGGTGGGGCTCCCGCCGAGACGTCCCGAGAGTGGCAGCGGCGTCCCGCCGCTGGTTCGTCGGTTCCGCCTTTCCCCGTCTTCCATCCCCCCAGTTCCGTGTTCCACGTTCAGAAGTG
>CAIYYI010000081.1 GCA_903930345.1 uncultured Verrucomicrobiota bacterium | reverse complement strand
TGAGCACTTTGGGTTGAATCGTCTGTTTGCGCGCAAAGGCCAGCAGTTGGCGGGTGAGGTCGGCGGAACGCTCGGCCGATTTCTGGATTTCTTCCAGACTCTCGCGCAGCGGGCTGTCCGGGGGGATTTCCTCCAGGACCAGGGCGGTGTTGCCGAGAATGACTTGGAGCATGTTGTTGAAGTCGTGCGCCACGCCGCCGGCGAGGCGGCCCACCGATTCCATCTTCTGCGCCTGGGTCAGTTGCGCCTGCAGTTTGTCCTTTTCCGCTTCCGCGCGTTTGCGCTCGGTGATGTCCATCGCGATAAATGTGATCTCGCTGCCTGGATCATTGGGAACCAGCAGTGCCGCTGAAAGAAGCACCTCAATGCTCTGTCCGTCTTTCCGGCGCCACGACACCTCGATCGTCCCCATGCCTTGTTGAGCCACTAGCTCATACAGCCTATCCCCGCCGCAAAGATACTCCTCTTCCGTCTTATACAAAAGTCGAGATCTCTGCCCAAGCAGCTCTGCGCTGCCATACCCGGTCAAGTTACACATGGCAGGGTTCACCGAACCAAACACCCGGCCTTTGATGAGACCGATCCCTGCGGGCGCGACCCTTAAGATGCTGTTTAACTTCGCTTCGCTTGCCATCAGGTTCTCATCCGCGATTTTGCGCATCGCGATTTCCCTTCGAATATTAAGCAGCATCTTATTGAACGATTCGGCCAGGATTACAAGTTCATCACGATAGCCGGAGAGTGCGCTTACTTTAATGGCATCCAGATTATCAAGCGTTACGCGTTCAACCGCAGTCGTCAGCTCTGCGAGCGGCTTTTTGAGCACACGAACAAACACCAGATTGAAAATCAGCCATAACAACCCGATTTCAACGATCGCCTTAACACCCAACATCAAAAAACCCACCTTAATCCGGTCCCAAACGACGGATGTATTCGAATAGATGGTCGCCCGTCCCAAAACCCGCAGGTCATGATTGACGGAATAGGTGATTGGGAAATTGCCCTCGAACATTTCAAGTCTGTATCTCTCCCCGCTATGCACCTTCTCATCCTCTGGAGCGCATCCTGACAGGTGAACATGTATGCCAGTCTCCCCCGCGCCGTTTCCATTCTTCACAATACCACCTATGGCGATGGTCTTTCCGCTCTCATCGTGAATTTTCATCCCGACAATCACCGGCAGCTCGATCATCCCCGCCACCGTGGAACCCAGTGCCTTCTCATCAAGATCCCAAATCTCCCCGGCCAAGACCCGCTCAAACGAGGTTTGAATATTCAGGAATTCCCTGCGAATGCTATTCTTCTGGTACTGATACTCGACAACCATCTGCCCGATCATTGAACAGATGACCACCATGACGTAGAATCCGAAAACAACCCGCAGCAACCGGGTCGCCATCGAACACTTTGCTTCTTGCGATTCACTTCTCATTGGCATGTCCCTCCAAAACGATTCCCTGCATGGCCTCGTCCCACAAGAGCTTCATCCCATTACGGTCCCGCTGGGAATAGGTCCTCTGCAAAATCCGATTCTTTTCAAAGAAACTCGGGACCCCGAGTTTAAGCCGACTCGTCTCTTCTTGAGTCAGGAGTTCCATTATATTCGCTATTATCGGTGTGAGAGACATCTCGCGCAGGATGTGCCCCACTTGATAGTCCGCCGAAAGCAGTTCATTGATGTACTCTTCCGCCACCTTTTTCAAAAAGGGTTTATCCTGCAACGCCCAGGTAATCGCATAGTTATCAATCCAGCACATCGACCCCTCGGCGGGCTCCGCGATTTTCCAAAGCTCGCCACGCGCCTTAAGCGGCCCCAAAGAATCGCCCCAGGAAACCGCCAGCGGCCGGCCCGCCAAATTGTCGGGCTTATCCACTCCGATCCAGAACGAATGTGCATTCACCACGAGCGAGCGCAGCTTTTTCTTGAATTCCGGATTGTTCAACGCATCATAACTACCCATCCGTTCGCGCGGATAGCCCAAGGCCAGGGCCGTAATGTTCGCATTGTAAATATACTCATTGGCCCCAAGCACATACTGCCCCTTGAACCGGGGCTCCCAGAAAACATTCCAGCTCTGCGGTTCGCGCTCTAACCGTGCGGTATTATACGCCAGCCCATAGGGGCCCTGACTGACCGGAACCGCGTAAACCCGCCCCTCACTCAACAAATATTCCGCCGTCTGCAAGGCTGGAATCACATGCTTGAAATTTGGGATATTGTTCAGGTCGAGCGGCAGTAAAAGCCGGTTCTGGATATATTTAAAGCGCTCATCTTTATACTCGTGATGAGTCATCATGACGACATCAACGGCCCGATCTCTAATCGCATCATAAAAATCTTCACCCCCCTTGACATAGGTGATTTTCAACTTCACTGGACGCCCAGAGCGACTATTGATCCGTTTCTGAAAGCTCCCAATCCAGGCATCCGGCGCGTGCCCTTCCCAAATCAGCAACCGCAACACGTTGGATTCTGCATTAACGGACTCGGCCATCAGGAGGTTCCGGCTCTCCGCGAACACGCGGGGCACTGGCGCGGCCGGTGAGCCGTCGTGGGTCTCCGCCGCCCCGAGAATGCCGGCGCATAGCAGCCAGCCCCAGACGGCCAGGAGAGCCGGGCAGGAGCGGCTGGAAAGCCGCCCCTCCAACCCGACGGGCAGGAGGCCGAGGTCTTGGTGACCAGCGGTGGGCTTCATGGTTGGTTCGGCGCCTCCCGGTGTGCTTCCAGCACCTCGCGGACCTTCTCCGCCAGGGTCTGGATGGTGAAGGGCTTTTGC
>CAIYYI010000080.1 GCA_903930345.1 uncultured Verrucomicrobiota bacterium | reverse complement strand
CGACGGTCAGTTCCCACGCCTTGCGCGAACGAGGCGTGACGTAATAATCAAGGCTGTGGCACCCTGTGCATGCGCTCAGGACAATCTGCCGCTCGGCTTCGTCGTCCGCCACTTGGCTAAAGGCTACCGACCCGAAAAAGACCATGGCAATCCATGCAAGACGCATCATAATAGTGTCACTCCCTAAGAATAAAACAGAGAAGGGTGGATCATCCAGCCCGACGATAGGCACAGGGTCCCTTCACCTGGTTGCGCATGATTATGCGATGCGGAGGCGAAAAGAGTCAAGCAGTGAATATTGTCAAACGCAACTTCGAGTGGTACTATTTGAAATTATGAAAAAAACAAGCGTGTTGAGTCTCGTGTTGAAGGTGCGAATGATTGCCGTAACCCTACTGGCTGCCTCAAGTGTGGCAGGTCGCGTCTATGCTGAAGACTGGGGGGCGTATGCGCTCATTCCCGTCAGCGCACAGGCGCTTGTGCTTGAAGCGGTTAACTCCGGCACGAACGAGGGCGCTGTTGTGTCGATCAACAAACCCACCGGAACAGCTAACCAGAGATGGATCATCACAGCGAAAAGTCCCGGCTTTTACTCGCTCAAGCCCTCTTACAGTTCCACCCTTGTTCTTGCCGCAGCAAAAGGCGGCACCGCCAGCGGCACGCCGATGGTCCTTGAAAACGACCAAGGCCAACCCTGGCAAGAGTGGGAGATAAAAATGAACGACAGCGGGACCTACAGTCTCTTTCCCAGGCATGCGCCCGACAAGGGGCTGGATAATCTTGGCGGGAACCAGACACCCGGCGCTAAGCAGGATTTATGGACATACCATCCGTCAGATCCCCATCTGCAATGGCTGATCAAGCCGTTGGCAGGCTCCCCCGTGACAACCACGGACAGCCAGCAGAGCATCTATATCCCGCCCGCCATCACACCCGAAGCCATTCTTCAGGGGAGCATTAAAAGCTCTGCGTTTACCAACAGTATTATTTTCCCGGGAACGCACCGCACCGTCACGGTCTTTATCCCTGCGCAATACAACGCCGCCACCTCCGCCTGCGTCTATGTCAAAAGCGACGGGTACAACTCCAAAGAAAAAGAATTGCTGGAAACCCTGATCGCCACGCACGAGATGCCCGTGACCATTGGCGTCTTTGTGACACCCGGCATGTTGCCTGCACCTGCAAAGCACACGCTTGGACGTCGCAACCGCTGCTTCGAATATGACGGCGTGGGCGACAACAATGTCCGCTTCCTGACGGAAGAATTGCTGCCCTTCGTCGCCAAAGAGTTTGGATTAAACCTCTCCACCAACGGCAACGACCGGTGCATCGCCGGAGGCAGCAGCGGCGGCATTTCTGCGTTTAATACAGCATGGGAACGACCCGAGGCCTTCAGCCGAGTCTATGCCAACAGCGGCAGCTTTGTCGCCTTTCGCGGCGGACACGAGTTTCCCACGCTGGTGCGCAAGTTCGAACCTAGACCGATCCGCGCCTATCTCACGACCGGCACGCGGGACATGGAAAATTGCGCGGGAGATTGGTTTCTGCTCGATCAGGAGATGGACAAGGCCCTGAAATTTTCAGACTATGATTACCTCTTCCGCGTCATCAACGGCGGACACGTTGCCGGATATTATGACTGTTTCCGGGAGGCGATGAGCTTCCTCTGGAAAGAGTGGCCTCAGCCTGTGAAAGCCGGTGCAGGCGCACCGCGTGTGCGCGACATCCTCCTGCCTGGCGAAGGCTGGCAGCGCGTGCCGCAGGACAGCCCGGATGCGCGTGGCCCCGCCTGCAATGCCGCGGGCGAGGTTTTCTTTGTCGATTGCCATAATAATACAATCTGCCGTATTGACCCGGAGGGAAAAGTCAGTGAATTCTTGGCTGATGCCGGACTGGCCAACGCGCTTTCCTTTGGGTCGGATGGACGGCTCTATGCCGTCTCAAGCCAGACCGGAAAGATCATGAGTTACGATCCGTCCGGCAAGGGGAAACTGGAGGCTTCAGGCATTTTTGGAAACGCTATTCTAGCCTTGCCGAGCGGCGGCCTTTACGTCAGCGGCACAGATGGCTCCCCGAAAAATACTGGCGCAGTATGGCACGTCAAAGAGGGAAAGGTCACGCTCGTTGACTCAGGTTTGAAACGCGCCACCGGACTGGCTTACCGTCCGGATCAGTGGCTTCTCTCTGTTGCTGACGGAAATTCGAAATGGGTTTACAGCTATCAGATCAACAATGATCAGACGCTCACCCACAAAGAGCGCTTCTTCTGGCTGCATGTGCCGGACTGGGAAGACGACGCCGGCACAGAGTCTCTCTGTTATGCAAAAGAGGGCCAGATGTTCGCAGCAACCCGCTGGGGCAT
>CAIYYI010000079.1 GCA_903930345.1 uncultured Verrucomicrobiota bacterium | reverse complement strand
TTGGTCTGGGCCGGGTAATTCGTATCCGTGGGGGTATAAACCACCCGCAGCGTCTGGCTCCCAGCACCCAAAACTGTTCCCGCCACCGGCTGGTAAACCATGGTTCCGGGCTGGCTGCCCACCGCATTCAACTGGCTGGCGGACAGCGCCGTCCCGTAGGTGATCGGCGCGGGCGCAGCCCAGGTGAGCGTGGCCGCAGCGCTGCCCACCGTCAACTGGCCATTGACATAGTTAAAGGTGTAATTGGGCGATACCGCGCCGCCAGGCACAATGGCGTAAGTCCCCGCCGGGCTGAGGCTGGAGGCCAAGGTAGTGGCCGTGGGCAAGGTGCTCAGCTGCGCCGAAGTGTCCCCATTGACAAAGCCTGCGTAACTGACCGTCAGCACCGGATTGGCCGTCCCATAAACCCGGCTTTGGTTGTTGGCCGTGATGGTCAGCGGCGCGGGATTGACCGTCAGCGTGCCATCGGCAAAATTGAAGGTGTAATTTGCAGCGTTAAGCGTCCCTGCCGTCGGCACAATCGCATAAATTCCTGCCGAACTGGCCGGTATAGCTATGGTGGTGTAACCTGGCACACCGCTCACCACGGACGCAGTGTCCCCGTTCACAAAACCAGCATAAGTGGACGAAAATACCGGGTTGGCAACCCCATACAAGCGGACTGCATTGCTGGCTGACACAATCAGGGCCTTTTTGCCGACATTGATGGTCACCGTCTTGGTGGCTGAGAGGTATTTTGCCGTGTCCGTCGGAGTGAACGTCACGCTCAACACTTGGGCGTTCCCTGCATTCAGAACGACTCCGTCCGTTGGGGTATAAACGAAGGCGCCGGAGATACCACCCGCAGTTGCATTAAGCTGCACCCCGCTCAAAGGCGTTCCATAACTGATGTCAGCGGGATTGGCCCAAGTGAGGACCGGGGAGGAGACCACCGAATACTGTTCGGCGTAAAGCGTCCTGGCCCCGAAATTCCACTGAGCATTGCCGAATGCAGGCGGGGGGTTGACCCCGAGATCCAGTATCCCAAACCGATCCCCGGCATCCCCGATCACGCCATTTGCGTTGGCATCCTCCCAAAGCAAGGCATAGATGTGCTTGGTTGCGTAACTCAAATCGATATTCGTCGCGACGCCCCGATAAATGCCGGGCATCGCAAATCCCCCGGAAATCTTATCCTCAAAGAGGAGCACATCATCCCCCACGCCATTTTTCATATCCTGTATGATGCTATCATAAAGCTTACCCGAAGCATCCAAAGGCAACCCGTTGGCTGATTTATCCGCGATGAACCATAAGGTTGAACCAACGGGTGCCAGCTGGGCCGATCCGACATCCAAGTAAAGCCGTGGATCGCCGCGCGACCCCGCAGTGATATCTGCATTAAAGACGTCCGCCCCCGCAGCACTGGCCAATGCGAGGCCAAATAGCATAGATATTCTGGCGGCAAATATCGTCATTTTTCTCATAATTAAATTAATCTCTTAAACAGCTATATAAACATTTGAAACCAGCCACCTTAAACTGATGCAATATTACGGTGAATACGGCACGGCCTGCCGCCAGCGTCCGGCGTTCTTCATAAAAAAGATGTACGCGCTGCCTGGCTGCAGCGGAAAATCGTTGTTCTTGGTCTGCCCCTCATACCAGCCCTCCGGCTGCAGCCCTTTGTGGTAGAAAACCGGTGTGCCAAACGCCGTCCCCTGGATCAGCCGGAACAGGTCCGCCGCCGATGCGTCCCCGTTCACCGCCGCCCCGGTGGAGTCATCCACCCACCCCGATTCCCGCAGGCCGCTCACCCCCACCGGCGCCGCCCCCGCAAACGGCGAGCCCACTACGTTGGGTCCCGCCCGCAGGTAATGTGCCAGCCGCGTACTCTGCACCTGCCCCGCCACCACCATCCCCACCGCCGTGCTCGATGGCTGGCGGAACACCATGAACCCCTGCCCCGGCAGCACTGTGATCCCTGAGCCATCCCCATAATACGTGTTGCCCTGGTAATACCCCTCTGCCAGCATCCCTTTGTGATTGAAGATGGCCGTCCCAAACGCCGTGCCCGTGACGAACCGGATCACATCCGCCTTGGCGGAATCCCCCGACATGGCTGATCCATCCCCATCCTGGTTCAGGATCAGGCTCGGCCCTGATCCGAACAGATCCTTCAGCGACGTCAGACGCCGGATCTCCACCACGTCCCCACTGGCCAGGAGCGACTCCAGGTTGTCCGTCCCCGTGTCCAGGGTGAGGCTGTTGCCCGTGTTGCCGGTGATCGTCCACCAGTCCCCCGCGCTGCCTGCCGTGCGCCCGCACACCACCAGCACATATTGCGGGTAGCCACCGGCCGGGCCAAAGGCGTTGGCGGCCCAGTTGTAGCCGAACTTCAGCGCCACGGTCCCCCCGCTGACGCTCTCCACCACCCCCCGCGCCACCGACAGGGGCTGCACCGGCACGGAGACGGCGTTAGCCCCGGGGCTGATCCCCACCGTGCAATAACCGGCCACTCCCGAAACCACCTCCCCATCGGTCCCCGTCCGCACCCGGTAAAACCGGTTCGGCGCCACCCCCACGGCCCCGGGGTCCAAAAACGTGACCGGCTCGGCCACCAGGCTCGTCAGCGTGTGCCGCACCACCCAGCCCGCGCTTCCGGCCGCCAGGGAATCCCGGCTCTCCAGGGTGTAGGCCTGGCCTGCCTGGGCCGTAAAACCCACCAGCACATCGGCCCCTGAAGCCGCCACCTGCGTGATCCACAGACCGCTGCCCGGGTTCAGCGGATCGGTGCCCGCCGCCAATTCCTGCTGGTTGGCCAGCCCATCCCCGTCGCTGTCCGCCCCGCCATCGGTCACCAAGGCGGCACTGACACCCGTGAGCGCTCCGCTAGCCGCCGTTACCCGGTGGACCGTCCCAGGCGTCAAACTTGTGGTGAACATCACCGTGGCACTCCCACTGGCGTCTGTTGCGCTGCTCGCCGCGCTGAACGATCCGCCCCCTGTACTCGACCAGTTCACCACTTGCCCAGCAAGCGCCACCGCCTGGCCCCCGGCATCCATCAACTGCGCCACCACCGCCACCACCGAGCCCGCCGCCGGGCTGGCCGGTGTAACTGAAACACTGAGGTGATGGGTGGTGACGAGCGGATTCACGGTCAGTGTGCCGGGACCATAGGTGATCGTGTAATTGTCCAAACCAGTGCCGGTTGCGCCACTGACGCTAATAGCGTATGGCGATCCAGCCACCGTGGCCGTGGCCTCGGCCCCTGGACTGGCCAGTTTCACGCTGGCCACGGTATCTCCGTTCACCAATCCGGAGGTGGTGAACTCCGTGCCGGCAAAGGTTACCGTGGTGCCATAAGTCTTGCTGGCGTTGCTGGCCGTGATGGTCAGCGGCGCGGGATTGACCGTCAGGCTCACCGTGTTGGTTTGGGCCGGATAATTCGTATCCGTGGGGGTATAAACCACCCGCAGCGTCTGGCTCCCAGCACCCAAAACTGTCCCCGCCACCGGTGTATACA